>JBOGMU010000249.1:0-6083 GCA_050746865.1 Candidatus Acidiferrales bacterium | reverse complement strand
CTACTGAAACCTGCGCGATTGCGGGGGCGGCGGATTCACGAGGACTTCGCCCAACGGCCCGCGATCCACTCCATTCGCGTCTACCAGATGCACGGAAACCCTGGAGGTATTTGGTGGCGCTTGTATGGTCGTCTGCAACTTAACAGGCTCAAAAGGATTGACCGACATCAGCTGCTGAGTCAGTTCCCTGCCAGGGTAAAGGTGAGCTACCAGGCTGCCAGAATAGAACACGCCGAAATTCCCGGCGAGCACGAGCCCATCCGCCGTTCTCGTTGCCGTCAGCGGCATTCCAACCACGCCGGCCCAAGTCGCGGTCTTGAAGTCTTCTCCCATTCGCGTGGGATACCACGTCGTATCCAAGGTGTAGCTTTGGCCGGGAGCGAGCTCGGCCATAGGGCTATTCACTTCCTCTTCGATGAACGTCCCATCGGCAGGCGGCTGATTTTGGCGCTGGGATTCTGGCTGCGTCGGCATCTGGGGAGTCGGCTGGACCTGTTGAGACTGCGGCTGTGGATCAGGTGGCGTTCCGGTTTGAGTTTGCGCCGGGCGCGGACGGCGTGCTCCCGCCGAATAGAAGATGATCGTCGCCTTGCCGGGATATTCTGCGTTGGGATCGATATGGTGTCGCTCCACCATCGTATATCCGCTGGAACCATCGACCTCGGCCAGCCATCCTGATGGAGAATCTATCCAAACTTCCTGCGAGATATTGTTCCAGTGAACGCGCAAGTTGCCATCGGTGACTGCGTACGCGTCATTGTCCTTTGGCCCGGTTTCGACGTGATAGCCGCCAGGGTAAGCACTCTGAGGGTTTAGCTGCGTGAAGCTCCAGAGGTTCGTGTTGAGAGTACCGTCAGAATTGTGAGTGGGATACTCGCTAATTGTTTGCTCGGACCAGGTCTGCGGGAAGCCGCTCACGTTCTGCATCACGTTATGAAACGAAATCACCGGCGAGTCTGAGCCGATGCTAATTTCGCGAATGTACCGCTGGCCGATATCCGGCGAAGGCGGACCGGTCATTCGTACCGCACACGTCGTGCCGTGCGACAGCACCTGCAGCTCATAATTGCCATAATCCAGCGGCTGGAAACCGCCTTGCTGCCAGTGCTGTTCGTCCTGATTGCCCTCCGGCAGCGGCCAGATTTTGTCTCCGCCGTAGTTGCGCGGAGCGCGTCCTGTGCTCTGCGGCGTAAACACTTGCCCTTGGGCTTGCGAATTAATGTAGAGGAAATCGTGGACGTTGAACGTGACCTGCATGAGTCGGCCGCCGATTTGCGGCACAATTTCGAGCGTGACCCATCGATTCGCCAGTTGTTCGGCTTTCCATCCTAAATAATTCGTCGATTTGACGGTGCAACCAGTCACCGAATGAGCCTTCGAAGGCGGCTGAGCACCCAAGGAAAGTGTCGGCAGATTCGCGAGCAATGCTGCCAGAGCAAGAAGCGACAACCATCCTAAATTTTTACTCGGGGAAAAATTGTGAACGCGTCGCTTACACGGCCCGGAGTCACGGCTCATTTCTTCGATCACCAATTCTCATAGCGTTCAGCATCTCATGCGGGGAGCAATTCACACTAAAGCGGGGCTCTGCTCCGCTCTGCTACTCCCTCCGACCATCTTGGTCCGAGGGTCCGTGCTCCGGCATCGGCATCGGCGGCGAAGCCAATTGGCCGCGCCGCCCTATCGTGGGGAATACGGTTGAGACTACGACGATTTTTTCGCCGCCGGCGTTTTGCGCGAACTGGTGACGGAGCCCGGCACCGCAGCCGCGGAGAAGATTTCCACCAGACGGTTCGCAATGTACTTGTCTTCGCCATCCTTCAGCAGCCAAGTGGAGAACCCGAAGCTGTTTGGCGCGCCAGCGCCGCGGCCACCACGGGCAGCACCGCCACCACGGGCGCCGCGACCACCGCCACCTGCGGAGTCGTTAGGGCCGCTCCAGTTCGGATCAGAACGACCTGACGCGCCGCCCGCGCCCATACCGAGGCCCGGAGGACTTCCTATCGCCACCGGCTTGGTCTCGCCCAGCTTCTGCATAATCTCCGGGCCGGTGATCGCCACTTTGTCGACGTCAAATGTCCACGTATAGTGCGGCGACACATTGCCCAGCGCCTCTCCGTTGTAGGTACGCTCCATCGTCACGCCGTATTTCTTGAGCGCGTTGGTGATCGTAGCCGCCCTGGTGTCATATCTCTTAAGCGTCTCGTCATAGTCCTGGTTAACGAAGAGCTCCACGGCCTTCAGCAAGCCGAAGAGCGACTCCTTGCCAACCTTGCAAACGCGGCCTATGCGGTTCTCCTGTGGGCTCATGTTGAGCAGCGCCCAACGAAGCAAGTTTTCCTTGCCGATCACGAAGCCGGTGGCTTGCGGTCCGCAGATGTCTTTGCCGCCCGAGAACGCCACGATGTCGAAGCCCAATGCCGGCAGCTCCCAGAACCGCTCTTTCGGTGGAACATCTGCCGAAGCATCGCAGAACGTATAAATATTGTGTGCCTTGGCGATGGCTATCACCTCTTCCGCAGGCACCTGTCCCCGGTTGGACTGGATGTGGTTGAAGTGAATGCCGAGCGTACGTTCGTTGATGGCGGCGACCAACTCATCGCGCGTCTCAACGACGACTAGCTTTACGCCCGTCTGGCGAACCTGATGGTCGAAGTTGTCGCGATGTCCCTGCTGGATGATGACCTCGGTCTTAGGAAAGCCGCGCAGGTCGGGGATGTTTTGCATCCGCTCGTTGTAGTCCTCGGTCAACATGCCGGCATAGCAGCACAGGATCGCGGCCGCGCAGCCTTCCGTCACCAGGCCGGTATAGCCTTCAGGCGCCTTGCACAAATTGGCAAGCCATTTACCAGACTTAACCAACAGGTCGTCTAACACGCAGAAGTGCATGTTGCCTATGCGTATTGCTTCCATGACCTCCGGCTTCATCACCGAGCCACCGATGACGGTCACCGTGCCTTGGATGTTGACCATAGGCGTTACATCCAGCTCAGCCCAGGGGTTACCGGTCGAGCAGAAGCTGCTGTGAGTGATGGGAGCAATCGAGTGTCCATCCACCAGCGGCAGGCCCGGCGAGCTCATCGAGCCAGCGTTCTTCGGAGTTGCCGCCAGCACGTTCAGCTTGCTCGAACCGAATAACCCAGATAGTCCAGCGCCGAGAGCGCCGAGCGACGAGAAAAAACTACGACGGCCAAGTTTCAGATTCATAGTTGGATCCTTTGTAGTCTGAGTTTAGCGAATGTCTCTGTCTGAACTTTAGACTCCGGGACTCGCAGCCGGCTGCGCAGGCGTCGCATTCGGATCGATGTAAGCTGCTCCAACCATCTCCAGCAGCGACGTGCCCGGAATCCATGCCAGCGCGAAGCATGACCGCGGCGGTGCGCCGTGCGGCCCAGTCCAGTAGCTGCCGTAAATCGGGCTGAGGGCGCTATAGCACTTTTGGTATGCCGCCGCCGCTGCGCTGCCCGTTGGCATTGGCGAGCTGTCGTCCAGCGGCAGGCAGAAGAACACCTGCATGTACAGAAAATCGTCCATCGTGCCACCCAGCCGCTCAATGCTGCGCTTGAGCGCATCCATCGTGTATCTGCAATGATCTTCGTACGGATCGGTCACCTTCAACTTGGCCGGATGGTCGGCGTTTGGAACACCGTCATTGGCTCCCTGCCCGGAGACCCACACAATCCCAGCCGGGTGTGGACGCGGCACGCGAGGCGCTCGGCCACCGCGTTGTCCGCCGGTAGCAACGCCAGGTGCGGCAGCGGCGCCGGGAGCAGGACTGTCTTGCGCAAAGAGCATTGGGCTTGCTGCTCCGGCGAGCATCATGCTCGTTACAAATCTACGTCTCGATTTCATGTCCATATAGACCTCCAATGCTGAAAGCTTTTGAAATGAACTTACGCGCTCGTCTGTTGCATAAAACTACTCCAGCGTTACGGCTATCTGTTCAACCGCGGGGCGCAGGCGGTGGAGGCACGACGCTGGGATCGATATACGCCGCTCCAACTACCTCAATCAGCGAACTGCCTGGGATCCACGACAGCGCGAAGCACGATCGCGGCGGACGGCTGGTGAAATAAGTGTTATAGATAGCGGTCAAATCGGTATAGCTCTGCTGATAAGCTGCGGCGGCGGCGCTCCCCGTCGGCATCGGTGTGCTGTCATCCGACCGCAGGCAGAAGAACACCTGCATGTAGAGGAAGCTATCCATGGTGCCGCCCCTGGCCTCGACTCCGCGTTTCACATTGTCCATTGTGAGTTTGGTGTGGTCCTTGATGTCCCACGTATTCGGTCCGGGCTGCCGTTCAATCCCCGTCCCGGAGATCCAATAGATACCCGCAGGCTGTGGCCGAGGAACACGCGGCCCACGACCACGGCCGCCGCGACCACCACGAGCGCCGCCCACAGCGGCACCGCCTTCCTGCGGAGTACCTTCGCCAATCGGCCCCGGCGGGGGATTGCCGTTGGCACCGTCAGGGCCGACTTGCACACCGCCCATGGGCGTAAAATTCTGAGCGAAGAGCACTCCGCCGCCCATCGCTGCAAGCGATGCCGCCATCATGCTGTTAACAAATCTGCGCCGCGACTCCATATCCATAAATAACTCCCTGAATCTTTCTCGCCGACTATTGCTGTATCTCGCGCGCATCCTACTCCTGTTCTGCTTCCCTGCACAACAAGCTTTCGCAGCTGGTAGATTCCAGCGACGTCAGCGGACTCGTTGTCGACCTGACGTGTGCGGTAATTCGTGGATCTCTCGATTACTTGGCAGAGTCTCTCGTCGCGGATTTTCTTGTCTTCTGGATCAATTCTGCGTAGTAAGCTTTGTCTGGTGAGAGGTGACATATGAAGGCATTTTCTGTTGCAGCACTATTCATACTGGTGTTGGGACTTACGCTGGCGGATGAGCCGGCTGATTTGACGTTGCCGCAAGGTTTTCACGCCACAGTTGTGGCTGACAGTCTGGGCCCCATACGGCATTTGGCGGTTCGCGGAAATGGCGACATCTATATTTCCACGCTTGATAAAGGAATCTTCGCCCTTCATTTGGACGCGAACCACAAGGCTGATCAGACAGAGCATTTCGGAGCAGTGGAAGGTGGCACGGGAATTCTCTTCTATCAAGGCGATCTCTACGCCACGAATGCCACAGGGGTTTTTCGTTTCACCTTCAGCAACAACAAGGAGCTGGTGCCTGAGAAGATGCCCCAGGACATCGTGGAGGGGATGCCGCTAAGAGACACTGGCTTCAACCGAGAAAACCGTAGTTTGGCGGCCGATGGAAAGGGCGATCTCTTTGTAGGGCTCGGCGGCTCTGCCAATCTGTGCGTTGCGCGCAATTCCCCTGGAGCCGCGCCTCCCGGGGCCACGCAGAATACGCCACCTACGACGGCTCCCGTTGGGGCGAAGCCTTGTCCGGATTTGGCGACCCGCGCCGGCGTCTGGCGCTTCAGTGCAGACAAGCTGAACCAGCAATTCCCCACTGACGGTGAGCAGCTAGCCACCGGGATTCGCGATATGGACGCGCTCGCGTGGTCGCCGACCGATGGGCACCTCTACGGCATCATGCATGCGCGCGATGATTCAAACAGATACTGGCCAAGCCTCATCAGCGCGGAGGGTGACAACAACATTGCCGATGAAATGCACCGTATAACGAAGGGTACGAACTTTGGATGGCCTTACACCTATTACGACGGCGTACGGAAGTTGCGTCTGATCGCACCGGAATATGGCGGCGACGGCAAGACCGTCGCACCCGCCGGGATTTACGACACTCCTGTGCTGACGTTTCAGTCGCGACGACCTGCGCCACTGGACCTCGTCTTCTATACTGGCGACAAATTTCCAGAGCAGTATCGCGGCGGCGCCTTCATCGTCCTGCACGGAACTCGCAATCAGAATGGATATGACGTGGT
This sequence comes from Candidatus Acidiferrales bacterium, assembly GCA_050746865.1. Classification (GTDB taxonomy): domain Bacteria; phylum Acidobacteriota; class Terriglobia; order Acidiferrales; family UBA7541; genus Palsa-295. The sequence continues at coordinate 168 of JBOGMU010000249.1, read as the reverse complement.
ATTCGTGCCGTTCAACCACGATGGAGTCGCGGGCGAACCGACCGTCTTCACCGATGGATTTGCGGGCTTCGATCACTCCGGCACCGGCAGGGCTCGCGCGAAATATCGTCCGTCAGGCGCAGCAGTTGGGCCGGACGGCGCGCTCTATGTCGCCGATTCGCAAGTCGG
>JBOGMU010000248.1:0-5649 GCA_050746865.1 Candidatus Acidiferrales bacterium | reverse complement strand
ACATCCGCAAGGGCATGTCGCCGGACGAAGCTCGCCGCGAGGCCCTCGTGCGAATGGGAGCGCGCGAGTCAATCAAGCAGCAGCATCGCGAATTACGCGCCTTGCCTTTCGTTGACAAGTTCCTCGCGGACTTGCGTTTTGCCCTGCGCATGCTGAGCAAAACTCCAGGATTAACGATCGTTGCGGTGTTGACACTAATGCTCGGAATCGGTGCAAACACCGCAATCTTTTCGCTTACTGACCAAATCCTACTCCGCAATTTGCCCGTGCCCAACCCACAACAACTCGTTGTCTTGCGCTCGCCTGGACCACACAATGGGCACTGCTGGTCCGATGTTGATGACAATTGCGCGCAATCGTTTTCGTATCCTATGTACAAAGCTCTTCACGAGCGCGCAACTGTCTTTTCCGGCCTGCTAGCATATCGCGGCGTTGACGTTAACGTTTCCGGACAGGGTGCGACGCAAAGCGCGCGTGGAGCTCTAGTCAGCGGGAACTATTTTCAGACACTCCAAGTGCAGCCCGCGCTAGGTCGTCTGCTTACGTCGAGCGACGAAACTGCTCCAGGCGAAAACACCGTGGCCGTGCTCAGCTTCGGTTATTGGTCGAAACAATTCGGCGCGGATCCAACCATCCTCAATAAGTCACTCATCGTGAATGGCGTTGCGTTCACAGTGGTTGGCGTAGCGCGCGGTGGTTTCACTGGTATCCAGTTAGGCGAAGTGCCGGACATTTTCATTCCTGTCACCATGAAGTCGCAAATGATGCCGACGGAAGGTCACCAACTTGAGGACCGGGGTGACTTTTGGCTGCCTCTGCTGGCCCGACTGAAGCCAGGAATTTCACGCGCTCAGGCGCAAACGTCGCTCCAGCCAATTTATGCTTCGCTTCTCAAAGAAGACGCGCAAGTGCGGGGTGGATTTCCCAGTGATCTCTTGAAGAGATACACCTCTATGCCTCTCTTCCTCGCCGCTGGTGCGCACGGACGAATGGTTTTGCAAGCGGGCACAGAACAGCCCCTCTTGGTGTTGATGAGCATGGTGGGCCTCGTGCTGCTGATTGCCTGCGCGAATCTTGCCGGTCTGCTCGTCGCCCGCGGGGAAGCGCGGCAACGCGAAATCGCTGTGCGGTTGGCGCTGGGTGCAAGTCGCGCGCGCCTGATTCGCCAACTCCTCACCGAAAGCCTGTTGATTGCTATTGCCGGAGGCGTAGCTGGTATTGCGTTGGCGTCTTGGTGCCTCAAGGCTATGATTGGCGCAATCCCGGCTAGCCAGGGCATGAATGGCCTTGCGACGACGCTCGATCTTCCTGTCCTGTGGTTTGCAATCGGGCTGACGCTCGCCGCCACCATCCTCTCCGGGCTGGCGCCTGCCATACGCGCCACACGCTTGGATTTGCATTTCTCCCTGAAAGAGCAAGGCGCCAGCGTTACCGGAGGGCGCCCTAATGTCACGCTACGCAAAGTATTGATTGTCTCGCAGGTTGCGCTCACCACTGTGCTGCTCGCGGGCGCAGGCCTCTTTGCGCACACTCTCGCAAACCTTGAGCATGCCAGTCTAGGTCTGAACGCCGGTGGAATCCTGCAATTCTCCGTCTCGCCGGATTTGAACGGAAATACATCCGCGCAAACGCGTGAATTCGCCGATGATGCACTTCGTGAAATTGCGGCGCTGTCGGGTGTCCGATCGGTGAGCACTTCCACCATCTCCATGTTTGCGGACGATGACATGGGATTCAATATCACGCCGCAAGGCTATAACAAGCAGTCCAATGACGATACGAACGCCCTCGCAACGTATATCGGACCAAATTATTTCTCGACTCTAGGCATTCCGCTTATCCGGGGGAGGGAATTCACCGGTGCCGAGTCCGCCACAGGCCCCAAGGTGTGCATTATCAATGAAAAACTCGCCCTGAGATTCTTTGCCGGACGCAATCCTATCGGCCTGAAGATTGCCCGCGGAGCAGGAAAGAATGTTGTTCCCGACATCGAAATTGTGGGCGTCGTGGCAGACAGCAAATGGGATAGTGCGCGAAGCGACATCACCCCTTTCATTTACATGCCATATCCACAGGAGCCGAATCTGGGCCACCTGATGTTCTACGTCCGTACTGATCTCGGGCCCAATTCCGAGTTCGCCTCCATCCGGTCTACGATCAATCGCCTTGACCCGAATTTGCCGGTCAACGATATGCGTACGTTGGCCGCACAAATCGATAGTTCAATGTTCGACGCGCGTTTGGTCGCAGCCCTTTCCGTTTCACTTGCGCTGCTTGCTGCCTTGATGGCGGCCATTGGACTGTACGGCGTTCTCTCTTATTTGGTCGCGCGGCGAACGCGCGAAATCGGTATTCGCAGGGCGCTGGGAGCGCAGCGCGCAAACATTCTCACAAGTGTCCTATGGGAGTCCTTCATTCTTACGCTGGTTGGCATCGCAATTGGGCTTCCTTGTGCGCTCGGCGCCGCGCGTTTTGTCCAGAGCATGCTCTTTGGCCTTTCGGGAGCGGATTTAGTCACGCTTTCCCTAACGTTAGGAACGCTCCTTATCATTGGGATCGGCGCTGGCTATTTCCCGGCCCGTCGTGCAATGAATGTCGATCCAATGGTCGCGCTCAGATATGAATAACTTAAGCATTCCGAAGTTCACTTCTCGGAGGTAGCTTCATGCGATCCGGTCTGCATCGCATCTTCGCCCGTTTCCGCGCACTGTTTTCCTCGTCGACGCTCGATCGCGATCTCAACCACGAGCTCGAATCCCACATCACCATGCTCACCGACGAAAACATTCGCAAGGGCATGTCGCCGGACGAAGCTCGCCGCGAGGCCCTCGTGCGAATGGGAGCGCGCGAGTCAATCAAGCAGCAGCATCGCGAATTACGCGGCTTGCCTCTGCTCGATACTTTCTTGCAGGACTTGCGCTACGCGTTTCGGATGTTGCGTCGCGATGCTGCCTTCGCCGTGTTCGCAATACTGATCGTCGGCATCGGAATCGGCGCGAGCTGCACCATTTTTAGCGTCGTCGATACGCTGCTTCTCCGCCCTCTACCTTTTGCCGATCCTTCCAGCTTGGTGTGGCTCTCAAATCGCCCGGGATCTGGCGCTCACGATCTGTCCGGCCAGACCACCCAAGTTGGTTACCTTCTCGATTTGCGCGCCCAAACTCATTCTTTCTCTGATCTTGCCGCCTACTTTGCCTTTTACGGCGTCGGCGACGCCAATTTGATCGGCGAAGGCCAGCCCGAACGGTTTACACAAATTCCTGTTACCCAGAATTTCTTCCCGCTTCTCGGCGTGAATCCATTTCTCGGTCGCCAATTTAACGCGGATGAAAGCAGAGACGGCAGCCCATGCGCCGTCATGATGAGTTATGGGCTGTGGCAACGGCGCTTCAACGCGGATCGCAGCATCATCGGCCGCTCGATTAACATCAGCGGCTCTCTCTGCACGGTCGTCGCCGTCCTTCCCGCTTCGTTCGACTTCGGCGATATCTTCGCGCCGGGCACTCACGCCGATCTGTTTACACCTTTTCCTCTCAGTGATCGGACAAACAGGTGGGGTAATACGCTTTCGATCGTCGCTCACCTAAAGCCGGGAGCAACTCTTGCCGCCGCATCCGCTGAAACCTCATCGCTCGCGATCAATATGAAACGTGATCACCCCGAGCGCAACGGTTTCAGGCCCGAACTCTCGTATTTATCTCAATACGTCAGCGGACGTATCCGCCCCGCTCTCATCCTCCTCGCCTGCGCCGTCGGAATCGTCATGCTGATCGTTTGCGCCAACCTTTCCAACCTGCTTCTCGCGCGCGGCGCTTCCCGCCAGAAAGAAATCGCCATTCGCTCTGCGCTCGGTGCAACGAAGCCGCGCCTCGTTCGTCAGATGCTCACCGAGAGTATTCTTCTCTCGAGTGCTGGTGCCGTTTTGGGATTGCTCTTTGCATTTGTCGCTACGCGCTCTCTTTCTCATCTGAGCGGCATGGCCATTCCTCTTCTCGAAAGCGTCCGGATCGATGGCGTTTCCTTCGCGTTCACGTTCGCTGCCGCAATTGCCACCGGAGCCGTTTTTGGACTAGTGCCGGCGCTACATGTTCCCGGGCCCAAGCTTCACGAATCTCTCAAAGACGCCCACCGCGGCTCCTCGCGCGGCGTAGGCCATGCCTGGATTCGCAGCGCGCTCGTGATTTCAGAAATCGCGCTCGCATGCGTTCTCGTCGTTGGCGCAGGCCTGCTGATCCGCAGCTTTGTTCGCGTGCTGGACGTGAATATGGGCTTCAATCCTCAGCATGCCGTCGCTCTCAGCATCGATCCCAATTCCACGCTCTACAAAACTCAAGCGCAGCGCAACGCGTACTTCAGCGACGCTCTAGGTCGCGTGCTGTCCATACCGGATGTTTCCGCCGCCGGCTTGACCGACACGCTTCCTCTGGGTCACAACCGCACTTGGGGCTTCGGCGTGAAAGGGCGAGTGTTCGAGCGCGGGAACGGTCCCCAAGCGTTCACCAATGTGGTGAGCGAAGGCTATGTCAGAGCTATGGGCATGTCTCTGCGCGCTGGCCGCGATCTCAGTGAAACGGACACACCCTCCACTCCAAAGGTCATCCTTATCAACGAAGCGCTTGCACGACGCCTCTGGCCCAATCAGGATCCGCTCGGCCAAGTCCTCCAAATCGATGCTGACCGCACCGTCGTTGGCGTCGTGTCTGACATTCGCAATCTGGCGCTCGAGGAAGGTGCCGGATCGCAGGTCTATATTCCGATCCGGCAGACGAACGATTATCCCACCGTCGACATTGTGGTCCGCAGCTCGCTTCCCACCGCCGAAATCGGCTCTCGGCTGCGACAAGCTCTGCGGCCTATCGCGCCGGACCTCTCAATGTCCTCTCTGCGTCCATTGGGCGACCTGATCGATGCATCCGTGTCGCCACGCAGGTTTGTCGTGCTGCTCCTTGCCGGTTTTGCTGCATTCGCACTCTTTCTGGCGTCGCTTGGAATCTATGCAGTCATCTCGTATTCGGTAAGCCAGCGTACTCAGGAAATCGGAATCCGAATGGCCCTTGGTGCATCTGCGGAAAGAGTGCAGACCGATATTCTTCGCCAGACGCTTCGCCTCGCCATAATCGGCATCGGCGTTGGCGTCGTAGCGTCACTGCTGCTGGCTGGCGTCCTGCGCACTTTGCTCTTCGGCGTCAACTCCACCGACCCGGCGACATTCCTCGCTATGCTCGCGATCCTCACCGGCATCGCCGCAATCGCCGGCTACATCCCCGCCCGCCGCGCCGCCCGCATCGACCCAGTCACCGCCATGCGCAGCGAGTAGTTGATCGTTGTGGCACAGCCACTCCCGACGTATTGGTTTTGTGGCACAGCCACTCTTGGCTGTGAAGGTTTCGTAGCGGCGACCGTCCTGCCCTGAGCACCGAAGGGTGCCCGCGTATTTTGCGGGCGCTTCTCGATCGGCGTCTTTGCTTTGCCGTTGCCTTTCGTAGTCGGTCGCCTTTGCCTTTACTAGGTAGCACTGGCTTGGCAGCCGGCGCATTTGAATTTCGTTTTGCGTTAAGATTTTGCCGCGCCTTTGACGTACGCAGCGGCCCCTTTTGCCCCGCGACTCACAGCGGGGACGCGCGCTTTCTGCGCGAGGCGGGCAGCCTT
>JBOGMU010000247.1:0-19964 GCA_050746865.1 Candidatus Acidiferrales bacterium | reverse complement strand
ATATTGTTGTCCGGCGTCTGAATAAGCTTGTGGAGACAGTTGTTATTAGGACTGTTGACTGCTCCAGAACAGTCCGTCGTAAATACAGGTCCTTTCAGGTTCGTGACAAAGTCATAATCGAAGACGTTCTCTGGGCTCGATCCACTGTTATCGCCGCCGACTATTACAACGTGTGCCCCATCTTGCGAAACGTCCGTTTCGTCCATGAAGTTCACTGCTGCATATTCGCTGAACTGATGAACTGTAGCGGTCGTAACGGCCGAACCGGCGATCGTTCCTTTCATAAGAGAGTTGCCGCTTGTGTAGTAGAACACACCTGGCTCGGTCGTATCCCACAGCATCCATCCATCGTTCTCAGTTTGCATATTTGAGATCGGCACAATCGTATTTCCCACCAGGTCGGTCACATAATGCCGATTCCACCCGTCCTCCAGCATCAAGTACGTATCGTTTGCATTGAACGGAGAAACCGTAGCGTACCCCATCGTAATGGGCATAAACGCCGATCCGTTTGAATCGTCGCTCGCTGCATCCGTAACCCGCGTCACCGTGCACCCAAATGTCGGATCCACATAGCTCTGCCCCTTTGCCGGAGGCACAAACGTGGACCAATCCGTCGGTACATCAATCGCCGTATCATTGTTCTTCCCGCAAGTTGGCGCTCCCGAAACCGCCGGAGGCGCAGTGGAAGCCCCAGTCCCGCTCAGCGCCACAGTTAGAGGCGAGTTCGCCGCATTGCTCGTGACGGCCACGCTTCCACTGAGCGAACCGCTTGCCGACGGCGCGAAGGTCACGCTGAGCGAAGCGGTTTTTCCCGCCGCAACCACCTGGCCGGCCGAGACTCCAGTGGCATTAAATCCAGCGCCCGAAACCGTTACTTTGGACACGGTCACATCCGAATTGCCGTTGTTCGTGAACGTCACGGATTGCGAGCTGTTGCTGCCTACGTTAACGCTTCCAAAGCTCACACTGGTCGGCTTCGCACTCAGCGAGAGCGTTGCGGCACTTACCGTGAGGCTCGCCGCATTGCTCGTCACATTGCCTGCGCTGTTGCTCACCGCCACGGTGAAACTTGCGCCGTTGTCGGCACTGGTTGTGGCCCCCGTCGTATAGCTCGCGGATGTGGCGCCGCTGATTGCCGTCCCGTTCTTCTTCCATTGATAAGTGAGCGAGTCCGTGCCAGACGCCGTCACGGAGAACGTGGCCTTTTGCCCAGCGACCACTGTCTGATTGGCTGGTTGCGAACTGATCGTTGGGGCGCTCGTCGGTGTGACGCCGGTCCCGCTTACGGCAACCGTTGTCGGCGCATTGCTCGCATTGCTCCCCACGGTAATCGTCGCGCTCGCAGTTCCTGACGCGCTCGGCGTGAACGAAACTGTAAAAGGCACGCTTTGGCCTGGCTTGATATCCATTGGGAACGTCGGCCCGCTCGCCGCAAACAGCTTAGATGAAGAGCTCGCCGACGACAGAATCGCCGTCGCGCCTCCAGTGTTCGTCATAGTAAAACTCTGAGTCGCAGTCTTTCCAACTGTCACACTGCCCAAATTCAGGTTCGCCGCGCTGGCAGAGAGAGTCCCGGGCTGTTGCTTTTGTGTTCCCGCACCGCTCACGGCCACCGTTGTCGGCGCGTTGCTGGCATTGCTGCCAACCGTAATCAGTCCGTTCGCGTTACCCGCAGTCGCTGGTGTAAACGTAACCGTGAAGGGCACGGTCTGGCCCGGCTTGATGTCCATTGGAAATGTCGGCCCGCTCGCGGTGAAAGCAGCCGACGATGAACTAACCGAAGACAAGATCGCCGTCATACCGCCCGTATTGGTCACGGAGAAGGGTTGAGTTCCTGCACTTCCTACTACAACGCTGCCCAGGCTTAGGGTTGCCGTGCTCGCGGCAATCACTCCGGGTTGCTGTTTCTGCGTACCGCTCCCACTCACTCCAATTAACGTCGCACTACCGCTCGTGTTGCTTGCCACTGCGATTGTTCCGCGAAAATCCCCGGTTGTCCTTGGCTGGAAACCCACGTGGAACGCCGTGCTCTGTCCGGGCGCCAGGTTCAAAGGGAACGTAAGCCCAGACGGCACAAAGGCCGCATCAGACGAGCTCAAATTCGAAATAACGACTGCAGCGTGGCTCGGGTTCGTCAGCGAAACGGATTGTAATGAGCTGCTCCCAATCGACACACTTCCAAAACTAACGCTCCCCGGAGTTGCAGCCACCGACCCGCGGTTGCTTTTGTTTGCGCTACCATCTGAGGGACCCACAGCCCCGGCGTAACCGACACATCCACCCATTCCAATTGCAATAAAGATATAAAGGCAAAAAAGAGAGCAAAGCCAAATCTTCTTATTCATTCGCGCTCCTGACGCTAAACGGGTTTTCTGACCAGGTGCAGGGTGGGGCCGCGTCGGTTCTGTGGTCTTCAGGAAATTTCCGGTCTGGAGAAGAGTGCGCCTTGCGGGCTCCGCAGAACTACTGGTTCGGGGATCAGTTTTGGTTCAGCTTCCGGGGCCTACATGGTCGTAAGCCGAGTCCTACGTAATACCTGTACCGGCTCTTACAGCCGAAAATGTTCGGCTAAAGGTAAGCGGGATGTCGTCGGTTTGGCGGGCGGAAAATCGGAGACGATTGATCTGTCACTGTACGTTGCCGTGCACGAGAGTCGCTGGTATGCGCGCTGCTCTCAAGTATTCACCTGTTATTCATTTAGGGATTTCCGGGCCCTCTTTTCGCGGGCCTCCCGGATTGTTCGGCACTTGCGGCACATTTAAGCTTTCGAGCGACAAAGTTTACTTAACGCCGCCACAATGAAAGCTGGCCGTCACTTGGGAGGAAGGATTCAATGCGCTACTTGGTAACCGGCGGGGCCGGCTTCATCGGCTCCAACACAGTCGATGAGTTGATAAAGCGGGGCAATCAGGTGATCGTGCTTGACGATTTGTCGACGGGCAATGAAGACAATCTGCTGAGCGCCGCAAACAAAATCGAATTCGTCCTCGGGACTATCGCCGATTTAAGCTTAATGCGGAATGTCTGTCGTGGCGTCGACTATGTCATCCACTTGGCCGCCCGCACTTCCGTCCCGAAATCCGTTCGAGATCCGATCGAGACGAACCGGATTAATGTCGATGGCACTCTCAACGTGCTCGTCGCTGCGCGTGATGCGCGCGTTAAGCGTGTCGTGTTTGCCTGTTCATCCTCAATCTATGGCGAAACCCCGACTTTGCCGAAATGCGAAACGATGACTCCCGCGCCGATCTCTCCTTACGGTGTTTCCAAGCTTGCGGGCGAGCGGTACGGCTTCGCATTCAACAAAGTCTATGGTTTGGAGTTTGTCTCGCTACGCTACTTCAACGTCTTCGGCCCTCGCCAAAATCCGAATTCGCCCTATTCGGGCGTGTTGTCCCTGTTCAACGCCGCCTTCCAAAAGGGTGTTCCGGCCACGATTTTCGGTGATGGTGAACAGTCACGAGACTTCACCTACGTGAGTAACGTTGTCGAAGCCAACCTTCTAGCGTGCGAGGCCGAGGGAGCGGCCGCAATGTCTTTTAATCTCGGAACGTCCAATCGCTACACGCTGAACTATACCTTGCAGGTCCTTGAAAACATCTCGGGCAGGGCTGTCGAGCGAAAATACGATTCTCCTCGCAACGGTGACATTCGCCATTCCCAGGCCGATATTGGTCTCGCGCAAAAAATTCTCGGCTATAAACCCCGTATCGGCTTTGAGGAAGGGCTGAGACGCACGTGGGAGTGGCATTGCATGGAAAATGCTACCTCACTGCATCAAAGCGCCGCTTGAGGCTTCGTTACACATTTTGCACATTCTTCACGGGCGCCGGGGCCTTTCGAGTGTTCGCACACGACGCATCAACCCCTGTGCATCAAAAGGCGCCCGCACCTTCGCATCGTTGTCGAAGTAAACAAACACATCCCGCGCTTTCTTCTTCCGTTCCACCTTCTGAATTATCCTCGTTGCATCCCTTGGCTCATCGCCGCGCGCCCAAGCCGTCACGCGCTCCGCCCATTTGTCCAGCGCCATATCGTCGTACCCGCTTGCGTACAACACTTCCGACCCGTGCAGTCGGCAATATACGAAATCGGATGTCACATCCATCAGTCGCGGCCACTCCACCGCATCTGAACAGACCAGTCCCACATCATTTGCTCGGAGTAGCTCAATGAACTCCGGCACAAGAAACGTCTCATTTCGAATCTCCAGACAATGCCTTATCGCGTGTGCGCCGTCCGTTCGCATCCAGGACCTGCCGCTCACTCTTTTGTCGTGTTTGCGCGCCAACGCCGCCGCAGCGCCCGTATCCCGCGGCAGCATTTTAAAAAATCGTTCCAGCCTTTGCGGATCGAATCTGAATTGTGGCGGTAGTTGCCACAAAATAGGTCCCAGCTTCACGCCCAGTCGCAGTACGCCGGACGCAAAGAAGTTTGCCAGCGGCGCTTTTGCGTTGGTCAGCCGCAGCATATGCGTGATAAATCGCGATCCCTTTACCGCGAAGACAAAGTCTTCCGGTGTCGCGTCTCGCCATTTTGCAAAGCTCTCCGGTCGCTGCAATGAATAGAACGTGCCATTAATTTCGATCGTGGGGAAAATGCTCGCCGCGTATGCAAGCTCGCGGTGATGTGCCAGCTTTGCAGGATAGAATTGCCCGCGCCACCCCGCATAGTTCCAGCCGGAAATACCGATGCGCACCATCCCTGACGCGGCCAATCGTTGTCTCCTGGAAAATTCTGATCTGAACGGCGGGACTACAAGCCTTTAGGAAATCACTTTTGCTACCTTCTTTAAATCCGCAACGAACCGTTTCATTTCTTCGTGCCGCGTCTCGTCATCGGGAGCGCGCAATATTGAGGATGGATGTACCGTAGCCGTCACGTACGGCGCCAGCGGCGAATCGATGAACTCTCCGCGATGCTGCGTCACGCGAAATTCCTTGCCCAGCAACGCCTGTGCCGCGGTCGCTCCCAGGCAAACGATCACCCACGGCTTCAATCGATCGATCTCGGCGTTCAGCCACGGACGGCACGCCGCAATTTCGCCGGCATTCGGTTTTTTGTGAATTCGTCGCTTGCCTCGCGCCTCCCAATTGAAATGCTTCACCGCATTAGTCACGTAGGTTTTGCTCCGATCGATTCCCGCCTCGTCAAACGCCTTGTTCAATAGATTTCCCGCCGGTCCCACAAACGGTTTTCCCGCCAGATCTTCCTGATCGCCCGGCACTTCTCCCACAAACATCGCCTTGGCGCTCGATTCGCCTTCGCCGAACACCGTCTGCGTACCGCGCTTCCACAAATCGCACGCCTTGCAGCCTTTTGAAATCTTCGCGAGTCCTTGCAAGGTGGGAGTTGAAGGGATTTTGTTCTGCGCCGGATCGTCAGGATTGCCAGAGGTGCGCTTCGGCATGCCTAGATCATGCCAAATGCCGCGCATCAAAATCGATAAAGGTAAATCTCCACCGTTTTTCAGGTTTTTATGTAGCTACGATCTTCGCGATTTTGTAGCGGCCGACCCGCCGCTTGGCGGGACGTTTTTCTTGCGTTCCACAGCCCTTTGTTTGGCCTAACTTGACAACCCAAATGCCTTAATCCAGAATCTCAAATGTAGGCGAATAAAAAGCGAATATGAAAAACACCGCCATCCTCCGTTCAACCGTCGAATCCGCTCTCGCCGGACGTGTCTCCGCGCCTTTCACCTATCGCGACCGTAAAGTCGTCGAAACCGTTCCTTCCGGCATTCCCGCAATCGACGCGCTTGTGGGAGGGCTGCCGCGCGGCGGCCTCACGGAAATTTGTGGCCCCCCTTGTTCTGGCCGCACCAGCATTCTTTTTTCCTCTTTGGCATCGCGTACGGCTCAGCCCGAAGCCTGCGCGCTTATCGATGCCCGTGACGCCTTCGATCCGCACTCTGCCGAAACCGCCGGCGTGAACCTGAAAAATCTTCTCTGGGTGCGATGCCGTGAGGTCGACCAATCGTTGCGCGCCGCGGATTTGCTTTTGCAGGCCGGCGGTTTCGGCCTGATCGCTCTTGATTTGAGCGATGTCCCTCCGCAAACCGTTCGTTACGTTCCGCTCAACGCTTGGTTCCGTTTTCGCAAGACGGTCGAAGACACACCCACAATTTTTCTTTTGCTTGAGCAGGAATCGAACGCCAAGACGTGCGCCTCTCTCGTATTGAGCCTCGGCATGGATTCGTCTAATTGGACATCGACATCCGAATCCGCCGCCGACACACATACTTGCCTGCTCGATGGTTTTCACGTTCGCGCGGAGATCCTACGCTCCAAAATAAAATCCACAACTCAAATTTCTCCTGATCGGCCACATCGCCATTTTTCCTCGCGTAATGAAACAGTCTTCGAAGTAGCAACAAATTGGTCGATGTAGCGGCCGACTCGCTTTTCAGTCGGGCGCGTTGCAATAGGTTCTTAAGCGATCTGCGTATCTAGTTGAGGAGTAATTTTGAGCTTCTATCTGCTTTTGATGGGCTCATCAATTCGCCATGTCATTCGCTGCGATTCATATTCCCAATTTGTCGGTACAAGCGGTCGTTCGCGTCGAACCGACTCTCCGGGCCACCCCGCTCGCTCTCATTGATGGCATTCCGCCCGTATGGAATGTTGTCGCCGTAAACGAACTTGCCCAGCAGGCGGGAATCGAAATCGGCATGACGCGTGCCGCGACCGAACAATTCGAATCCGTTGCAATCCGTTCGCGGTCCCAAGCGCAGGAAAAGGGAGCGCATGCTGCATTGCTCGATCTTGCCTGGTCCGTTTCTCCGCGCGTGGAGGACACAGCGCCCGGCACGCTCGTCATCGATCTTTCCGGACTTTCTTCTCTTTTTGGCTCCGATGAAAACTTAGCCGAGCTCCTCGCACAGCGCATCACCGCATTCGGCCTTGCCGCAAATATTGCCGTCTCGCAAAACATCGAGGTCGCAATCCATGGTGCGCGCGGTTTTCTTGGCATCACGTTGATTGCTGTTGGAGAAGAATCGCAGCGCCTCGGCCCATTGCCCATTAGCGTGCTCGGCCCATCCTCCGAAATTCTCGAAACGCTTGATCTCTGGGGAGTACGCTCATGTGAGGCCCTTTCCGCTCTTCCCGTTCTTCAGCTTTCCGAACGCCTCGGCCAGGAAGGCGTGCGCCTCCATCAATGGGCGCGGGGTGTCGGCGTCCGCGCCCTGGTTCTTGCCGAGCCTGCCACAAATTTCGAAGAGGAATTGGAACTCGAAGACTCCGTCGAAGAACTCGAACCGCTCTCGTTCCTGCTAGGTCGCTTGCTCGATCAACTTTGCCTGCGGCTTACTGCGCGTTCTCTCGCCGTTGGCTCCATCCGCTTGCGATTTGCTCTCGATCCCACCGGTCTGAAGGAGGTGCAAATCCGCAACGACGATTCGCGCCGCAAGAAAAAAGCCGCTACTTACGAAAAACTTCTCACGCTTCCTGTTCCGATGCGCGAGTCCAAAATACTCCTCAACTTGCTTCGTCTCACGTTGCAAGGCGATCCGCCTCCCGCACCCATCCTGAAAATCTTCATAGCCGCCGAAGCCGCTAAGCCGCGCGCCGTGCAAACCGGTCTTTTCCTTCCTCCTTCTCCAGACGTTGCAAAACTCGAAGTCACCATCGCTCGTCTTGCCAATTTAGTAGGCGAAGCCAACGTTGGCTCGCCTCAACTAATCGACACGCATCGCCCTGGCGAATTCCGCATGACTCGTTTCACTCCTCCTCGCGAAGAAAGTAAAAAACCGCATCGCAAATCCGCCTCTGTCCGTAGCGTAAAAGGTGGCACAGCCACTCCTGGCTGTGCTCTTACAACTCAACTATCGCCCATTAGCTTCCGCATGTTCCGTCCACCTTTCCCTGCGAGCGTCCAAATCCACGAGTCCCGCCCGAAAAAAGTCTCTTTTCGAGGCGTTCGTGGCGAAGTCCTTGCTGCCTCTGGCCCGTGGCGCACATCCGGTGACTGGTGGCGCGAAGACGCCTGGCATCAGGACGAATGGGATCTCGAAATCCGCTTCAATATTTCTCCGGACCGCGCGCAAAAAAATCCAGCGTCCTGTCCCCAACATGGCCTTTACCGCTTTTTTTTCGATTCGCTCACGCAGAGCTGGTTCGTCCGGGGGATCTACGACTGATGTACGTCGAACTCCACGCTCGCTCCGCCTTCAGTTTTCTCGAAGGCGCTGCTCTGCCCGAAGAATTAGCCGCCGTTTGCGCCGAGCAAGGCATGTCCGCCGCCGCTCTTCTCGATCGTGACGGAGTCTACGGTTCGCCGCGTTTTCACCTCGCAGCGGAAAAATCTCGTTTGCGTGCCCATGTCGGTGCCGAGGTCACTTCTGAAGAAGGCTGGCGCTACCCATTGCTCGTCTCTTCGCGTGCTGGTTACCAAAATCTCTGCCGATTGATCACTCGCATGAAATTGCGCGCTGCCAAAGGCGAAGGTTCCGTCTCAGCCAAAGAAGTCGCCGAACACGCCGAAGGCCTCATCTGCCTCACAGGTGGTGACGAAGGCCCTTTCGCTCACGCTCTCGCGCAAAACGGCACCGAAGCAGCATCCGCGCGCGTAAGACAGCTCACCCAAATCTTTGGTTGCGAAAATGTCTACGTCGAATTGCAGCGTCATTTCTCCCGCGAAGAAGAAGCCCGCAATCAAGCCGCCATTGATATCGCGCGCAAATTCCATCTCCCGTTCCTCGCCACCAATTCCATCTGCTACGCTCAGGCGCAACAACGCGAAATCCTGGACGTCTTTACCTGCATCCGCCATCACACCACGCTTGCCGAAGCAGGTCGCTTGCTCGCGCGAAATTCCGAGCGCCGCGTGAAATCTCCAGCTGAAATGGCGCATCTCTTTTCCGATGTTCCCGAAGCCGTTGCCAACACGGAACTTCTCTCCTCGCGTTTGCAATTCACACTGAAAGATCTCGGCTATGAGTTCCCGAAATATCCCGTTCCCGATGGCAAATCGCAAATGCAATTTCTTCGCGAACGCACCCGTGACGGTATGATCCAGCGCTACGGTTCATCCAACGAGCGCGCTCAAAAACAAATCGAACGCGAGCTCGCGCTCATCTCGAAGCTCGATCTTTCCGGGTACTTCCTCATCGTCTGGGACATTATCCGTTTCTGCCGCAAAAAAAATATTCTCGTCCAAGGACGCGGCTCGGCTGCGAATAGCGCTGTCTGTTATGCGCTTGGCATTACTGCCGTCGATCCCGTCGGCATGGAACTGCTTTTCGAGCGTTTCCTCTCCGAAGAACGTGGCGAGTGGCCCGATATCGATCTTGATCTCCCCAGCGGCGATCAGCGCGAGCGCGCTATTCAGTACGTCTACGAACGTTACGGCAAACTTGGTGCCGCGATGACGGCCAACGTCATCACCTATCGCGGCCGTTACGCCTCGCGCGAAATCGGCAAAGTTCTCGGTTTCGAGCCGGAAATGCTCGATCGTCTTACGTCTCTCGTCGGCGCATGGGAATTTAAGGACGAAAATGACAAGCTCGATTGCCATTTCCGCGAGGCCGGCCTCGATCTCAGCCATCATCTCATCCGCAAATTTCTCGATCTTTGTCTCATGGTGCAGGATTTACCCCGCCATCTCGGCCAGCACTCGGGCGGTATGGTCGTTTGCCAAGGCCAGCTCGATTCCGTCGTCCCGCTCGAACCGGCCACCATGCCCGGCCGCGTCGTCGTCCAGTGGGACAAAGACGATTGCGCAGACATGGGCATCGTCAAAGTCGATCTGCTCGGCCTCGGCATGATGGCTGTCCTTGAAGACACCATCCAGATCATCCGGAACGATTACAAGGAAGAAGTCGATCTCGCACACTTGCCGCAAGGCGATTCTGCCGTCTACTCCGCATTGCAGAAAGCGGACACGATTGGCATGTTCCAGATTGAAAGCCGCGCGCAGATGTCCTGCCTCCCGCGCCTTCACCCGGCGTGTTTTTACGATATCGTCGTGCAGGTTGCGATCATTCGCCCCGGCCCGATTGTCGGCGAAATGGTGAATCCTTATCTAAATCGCCGCCAGGGCCGTGAACCTGTCGATTGTCTCCATCCCGCGCTCGAACCGGTTCTCTCGCGCACCCTCGGAGTCCCGCTTTTTCAGGAGCAACTTTTGCGCATGGCGATGATCGCCGCCGGTTTCAGCGGAGGTGAAGCCGAAGATTTGCGTCGTGCTTTTGGCTTTAAGCGATCCGAACGCCGCATGAAAGATGTCGAAAAGAAACTGCAAGCTGGTATGGGGAAAAACGGCTTGTCTTACGAAGTTCAGGAAAAGATCGTCCGCTCCATCACCTCGTTTGCTCTGTACGGTTTTCCGGAATCGCATGCCGCGAGCTTCGCTCTGCTCGCATACGCCAGCGCATATTTGAAGTGTCACTATCTTGCCGCATTCACCGCGGCCATGCTCAATAACCAGCCGATGGGCTTCTATAATCCTGCCACTCTCGTCAAAGATGCCCAGCGCCACGGCCTCCGCATCAAGCCCATCGACATCACCCGCTCCGACTGGCTCTGCACCCTCGAACAAATTCCCGAAAAATCGCGTGGCACAGCTGCATGTGGCACAGCCACTCCTGGCTGTGTTTGTGAACCCGCGCCTGAAAATAATTCCGTCGTAGGGGCGCTGCTTGCCGCGCCCCTTTTGCGCACCGGCACGAATATTGAAAGCGAGGAGCCAATTGTCGACGCCGTCACAAAATCAGCGCCGGAGGCGCGGCACAACTTAGCCCAGTGCGGAAGCGCTGGGTACGCGGCAGATAAAATACAGAGCGCCGTAGGTGCGGCACAGACTCCGCATTCCTCCGTGGAAATCAAATCTCACGAATTCTCTCTCCGCCTGGGCCTTCGTTATGTGAAAGGCCTCCACGAAGAAATCGCCAAACAGATCGTTCACGAACGCAACACGCGCTCATTCACCTCAATCGAAGATCTAAAACAGCGCGTTCCCAATATCCAGAAATCCGAATTGAAATCTCTCGCCGCAATCGGCGCTCTGAATTTCATTGAACCCAAACACAAAACTCACCGCCGCGACGCCCTCTGGCAAATCGAACGCGCCGCCCGCCACCCCGGCCCACTATTCGAGACTAATAAACTTTCGCCCGTAAGGGCGCTGCTCGCTGCGCCTCTTGATCAATCGGAACAAAATTCTGCAGGTGCAAAAATGTCAGGGCAGGGCTTTAGCCGTGCCGTTAAGCCAAAAATGAATGCGGCTGTAGCCGCTGAGGGCATATCTGCTGCATGTGGCACAGCCACTCCTGGCTGTATTTGTGAACCCGCGCCTGAAAATAATTCCGCCGTAGGGGCGCTGCTTGCTGCGCCCCTTTTGCGTACCGGCACGAATATTGAAAGCGAGGAACCAATTGCCGACGTTGGCACAGAATCAGCGCCGGAGGCGCGGCACAACTTAGCTCAGCGCGGAAGCGCTGGGTATGGCGCAGATAAAGCTCTGAGCGCCGTAGGTGCGACACAGCGCGATTGCACAGCCTTTGCCATGACCTCAAACTCCACATCCGACAGCACCTTCGGATCATCCCCGCTCTCTCCCATGTCCACTGAAGAACGCCTAATAGCCGATTTCCACGGTACCGGCCTAACCATTGGCCCTCATCCGCTCGCCTATCACCGCGCTAGCCTTAAAAAATATCGCCTCCGCACCGCCATCGAGTTGCAATCGCTCCGCAATGGCACTCCCGTTCGGATCGCAGGCTCTGTCGTTGTACGTCAACGTCCCGGTACCGCAAAAGGTTTCGTCTTCCTCAGCATGGAAGACGAAACCGGGATAGCCAACGTCATCATCACGCCGCAACTGTTTCAGCAGAATCGTACCGTAATCGTTCACAATCAATTCCTGCTCATCGAGGGCACACTCCAAAATCAGGACAATGTCATCTCCGTAAAAGCAGCCATGATTCAACCGCTGCAAATCACTCAAGCAGAAACGGTGTCCCATGACTTCCACTAGCTGTTCCGCCAAATATCGCCGTCGCTCGTCTGCTCATCCCTCGACGCGTCCAAAACCAGCCGAACCGCATCAATATATAATGTTAATAACGCAATGACCCTCGTCTCTCCCCAAGCCGTCGCACCTGATCTCGTATGGATGCACCCGCTCGTCCGCGATTGGTTCGTTGGCCGCTTCGGCACGCCCACCGAGCCGCAATCGCAAGGCTGGCCGCATATCCTCGCCGGGAAGACCACGTTGATTTCTGCCCCGACAGGCTCCGGTAAAACTCTGGCCGCTTTCCTCGCTTGTATCGACCGTCTCGTCCGTAGCGCCGTCACAGGCCAGCTTGTCGACCGTACCGAAGTCGTCTATGTGTCTCCGTTAAAAGCCCTCAGCAACGACATTCAGAAAAATCTTGAACTCCCTCTCAGCGAAATCCAGCAGCTCGCCGGCGAACGAGGCATCTTGATGTCCGAAATCCGCGTCGCCGTTCGTACAGGCGATACGCCGATGTGGGAACGCCAGGCAATGTTGAAGCAGCCGCCTCACATTCTGGTCACGACTCCTGAATCGCTTTACATCCTGCTCACCGCGCAGAAGAGTCGCGAAATTCTAAAAACGGTTGAAACGGTCATCGTCGATGAAATCCATGCCGTCGCTGACGACAAACGCGGCGCACACCTCGCCCTTTCTCTTGAGCGCCTCGAACATCTCGCAAACACTCCTCCCGTTCGCATCGGTCTCTCTGCCACACAAAAGCCGCTCGAGCTTGTGGCCCAATTCCTCACGGGAAGCGGCCGCACTGATCCTGAAGTGGTCCAAATCGGCCAGCGACGAACGCTAGATCTCGCCATCGAAGTTCCTGCCAGCGAGCTCGCCCCTGTCGCTTCCAATGAAATGTGGGGCGAAATCTATGACCGCATCGCGGATTTGGCCCGCCAGCATCGCTCCACACTGATTTTCGTCAACACGCGCCGCCTTGCCGAACGCGTGGCGCACCATCTCGGCGAGCGTATCGGCAAAGACGCTGTTGCCGCGCACCACGGAAGCCTTTCGCGCAAACTGCGTCTCGCTGCCGAAAAAAAGTTAAAGGCCGGCGAAGTTCGCGCCCTCGTCGCCACCGCGTCCCTCGAATTGGGCATCGATATTGGCTCGGTCGATCTCGTTTGTGTCGTCAGTTCGCCGCGCGCGATCTCCGTCGCCTTGCAACGCATCGGTCGAGCGGGTCATTGGCGCGGCGCCATCCCCAAAGGCCGCATCTTCGCCACCACTCGCGACGAACTTCTCGAATGCGCTGCGTTAGTCCGCGCCATTCGTCAAGGCGACCTCGACATCCTCTCAGTTCCCGAATCTCCGCTCGATATCCTCGCCCAGCAAATCGTCGCCAGTTGCGCCGCCGAGGATTGGAGCGAACAAGGTCTCTTGCGTCTCGTCCGTCGTGCATATCCCTATCGCAATCTCACTCGTGCGGATTTCGACGCAATCGTCGAAATGCTCTCCGAAGGTATCGCTGCCCGCCGCGGTCGCTTCGGCGCCTACCTCCATCGTGATCGCGTCAACGGAATCTTGCGCGCTCGCCGCGGCGCTCGCCTGGCCGCGATAACCAGTGGCGGCGCAATTCCGGAAAATTCGCTCTACAGCGTCGTTGCTCAACCGGAAGGCACCGTCGTCGGCACAGTCGACGAAGACTTCGCAGTCGAAAGCTTGGCTGGCGACATCATGCTCCTCGGCAACACATCCTGGCGCATCCGCCGCGTCGAGTCAGGCCGCGTTCTTGTCGAAGACGCCCAAGGCGCGCCGCCCAACGTCCCGTTCTGGCGCGGCGAAGCTCCCGGCCGCACCGCCGAGCTCTCCCAACACGTGTCCGCCCTCCGCGAAAAGTTAAACGCCCTCCTACCCAACGCAAAGCCGCAATCAGTCGAAAAATCTGCGCCCGCAAATGATTCGCGCCCGCCTGCCGAGGAGGCACTCTTTATCTCCGCAACCATGGGGGCAGCTGCACAACGATCAGGCCTTATTGGTTCCGGCACAGGAACAGAGGAATCGCTCAATGCGGGCGGAGCGTCTTCGATTGCCGCAAACTCAAGCGCCGTAGGCGCGACGCAACTTAGCCCAGCGAGCGAGCGCTGGGTGGGCGCAGAGAAAGAAAGGAGTCCCGTAGGGGCGGCACACGCCGACGGCCCACGCAGCGCGAGTCCGAAGCAAGACCCCGAAATCGCCGCCGCAATCGCGTGGCTCAAAGACGAATGCTCCGTTGACCAATCCGCCGCCGAACAACTCATCGAATACATCCTCGCCGGCCGCGCCGTCCTTGGTGCCGTTCCGACAGAAACAACAATCGTTGCCGAGCGCTTCTTTGACGAAAGCGGCGGCATGCAGCTCGTCATCCATGCACCATTCGGCGCGCGCATTAACAAAGCCTGGGGCCTCGCACTTCGCAAACGCTTCTGCCGCTCATTTAATTTCGAGCTGCAGGCCGCCGCCACCGACAACGGTCTCAACATTTCTCTCGCCGAACAGCACAGCTTCCCGCTAGCCGATGTTTTTAATTTCCTCAGCGTCGCCTCCGTTCAACATGTGCTCGAGCAAGCCTCGCTCGCCTCACCGCTGTTCACCGCGCGCTGGCGCTGGGACGCCGGCCGCTCTCTCGCGCTTCTCCGCTTCCGCGGTGGCAAACGCGTGGCCCCGAACATTCAGCGCATGCTCGGTGACGATCTGCTCGCGGCAATTTTTCCCGAATCGCTCGCCTGCCCGGAAAATCTCGAAGGCGAAATCGAAATTCCCAATCACCCGCTCATCCGCGAAGTCATGAAAGACGTTCTCACCGAAGCGATGGACATCGATGGCCTTCGTGAAATCCTCGGCAAAATCGCCACGGGCGAAATCAAATGCCTCGCCGTCGATACGCCGATCCCATCGCAGTTCTCGCACGAAATTCTCAACGCGAATCCCTACGCCTATCTCGACGATGCTCCGCTCGAAGAGCGCCGCGCCCGCGCCGTAGAGATGCGCCGCATGCTGCCCGAAACGGTCCTCAGCGAAGTCGGCCGCCTAGATCCTGCCGCAATCGCCGAAGTCCGCGCGGACGCCTGGCCAGACGTGCGCGACGCAGAAGAATTACACGATGCTTTGCTGACGTTCGTCGTGTTTCCGGCATCAGACCCGGCATCGGACAATGAGGACGCGCAGCCGAACAAAGGGCATCTCCATGCCGCATTGAACGAAACATCCCGCCGTTGGTCCGTGTTCTTCGAAGAACTCGCAGCGAATCGCCGCGCCACGCGTGCCAGCGCAAATGGCGCAACCTACTGGGTCATCGCAGAGCGCGCCCAAAGCTTCGCTCAGCTCTTCCCGAACGCAAACTTCGAAAACACGCTGCCGCAAATCGAATCGGCATCGTCCTCGCCCGAAGACGCGCTGCTTTCAGCAATCACCGGCTGGATGTTCCACGCAGGCCCCGTCACCGCGCATGAACTCTCCGACACTCTGCGTTTGCCGCAAGCCGCAATCGATCGCATGCTTCTTCGCCTCGAAGCTGGCGGCACAATCCTCCGCGGCCAATTCACCGGCGCAGCTACCGAGACCGAATGGTGCGAACGCCGTCTTCTCGCTCGCATTCATCGCCTCACAATCGGCAGCCTGCGCAAGCAGATCGAGCCCGTCACGCCCGCGCAATTCATGCGCTGGCTTTTGCGTTGGCAACACGTTGCGCCCGCTTCGCAGCTCCTCGGCGAACGTGGCACACTCGAAGTCTTGCAACAACTCCAGGGCTTCGAAGCTCCCGCGAATTCCTGGGAACGTCAAATTCTCGCTCGCCGCATTTCCGGCTACGATCCAAAAGTTCTCGATCACCTCTGTCTCACGGGCGCAGTAGGATGGGGCCGGCTTTCTCCGCATCCCGCAACTCTCGAAGCAGTAACACCTGAAGGCCGCCGCGTCATTCCTACGAGCGTCGCACCCATCACATTTTTTGTCCGCGAAGATTCCGATTGGATGCTTCCGCGCCGCGATCCCGAAAACCAGTCGCAGGGCCTCAGCCGTGTCGCGCAAGACGTGCTTTCGTTTCTCCGGCAGCGCGGCGCATCATTTTTTGCGGACATCGTCCGCGGCAGCGGCAAGCTCAAATCCGAAGTGGAAACGGGCCTCTGGGAGTTGGTGGCCGCCGGAATGATCACCGCCGACGGCTTCGATAATCTCCGCTCGCTCATCGATCCCAAGCGGCGCTCCGGCCACGGCTCCGGCAAAACGGCGCGTCCGCGTCACAGCGCCGGTCGTTGGTCGCTTCTGCACGCCGGCGAACCCGCCGAGCACGCGAACGCAATCGAATCCACTTGCTGGATGCTGTTGCGTCGCTATGGTGTCGTCTTCCGCGAAGTACTCGCGCGAGAAAGTATCCTGCCGCGCTGGCGCGAACTTCTCGTCACCTTCCGTCGCCTGGAAGATCGCGGCGAAATTCGCGGCGGCCGTTTCGTCAGCGGCTTCCTCGGCGAACAATTCGCGCTGCCCGTCGCTCTCGAATCCGTCCGCGCTTTCCGCAATGTCCAGCCTGACGGCGAAACGATCGCTCTTTCCGCCGCCGATCCGCTCAATTTCGCAGGCATTCTCGTTCCGGGCGAACGCGTCGCAGCGAATTCCGCCAAATTCGTCGCCTTCCGCGACGGCGCCGCCGTCCCCGCCCCCGAACGCCCCTCCGTCATTCCCATCGCCGCCTCACGTTAAGAATTTAACGGAAAGCGGCGGCCTTCCGCGCGGCATCGAGCAGTCAGCATAGGGTCAAGACGTCCTCATGGAGTTGTCTCGCGCGTTTTTCTCCTTTGCCTCCTCAACCTCCTTTACCTCCTCGACCTCCTATCTGCCCAAACGCAAAAAATTACCTTGCGCTACTGCATCCGCCTGTAGTAGAAAAACACACAGATGTAGTAGGAGGTCGCCGTTGGCGAAAACCAGACTCACTCCGCTCGAATTTCAAATCATGACCACGCTATGGGAGAGCGGCAAGGCCTCCATCCGCGAAATCCAGGAAGCCTTCCCGGAAGACGATCGCCCGGCCTACACCACCGTGCAGACCACCGTCTACCGCATGGAAGACAAAAACATCGTCCGCCGCGTGCGCAAAGTAGGCAACTTCCACATCTTCGAGCCGGTCGTTTCGCGTAACGCCGCCCAAGGACGTCTCATCGACGATCTTCTTTCCCTTTTCGGCGGACGCACCCAGCCCGTTATGGCTCACCTCGTCGAATCGGGCAAGCTCACGCTCGATGACGTGAAGGAAGCCGAAAAGGCCCTCCGCAAGCTGTCCAAAAGGGAGGCAAAATGCTGACCGCTCTTGTCCACATCGCGCCCGCGCTGGAAAATCATATCTGGCAATCGACAGCCTTTGTCGCTGTCGCATGGTTGCTTGCCTTCGCGCTTCGAAAAAACCAGGCGCGCACGCGTTATTGGATTTGGTTCGCCGCTTCCATGAAATTCCTGCTGCCCTTTTCTCTCTTATTTGCCATCGGCAGCTATCTGCGCCCGGTCCACGTCGTCGTCACGGTGTCCGCACCGATTGCAGTGACGGTGCAGCAAATGGCCCAGCCTTTTTCAAATTATGCCCCCGTCAGCGTCTTTGCCGCTCCGGTTGACGCCCACGATAGCAATATCCCGCTCGCACTCATGCTGATTTGGGCGCTCGGTTTTCTTATCGTTTCCGTTGCGTGGTGGCGCAGATGGCGTCGCGTACAAAGGACCTGTAGCACAGCCGCTCCTGGCTGTATGCCTTTGAATCTCTTTACATTTGGCAAAGCCACTCTGAGCTGCTTGGGTGGTACAACCATCGCTGACTGTGAGCATTTAAATGTTCCAGTGAAATTCTCTTCGTCTCTTCTCGAACCTGGCGTCTTTGGAGTCTTCCGCCCCGTTCTGATGCTCCCCGCAGGAATCGCCGATCGCCTCACGCCCGCCCAAATGGACGCAATCGTCGCGCACGAAATGTCCCACATTCGTCGCCGCGATAATCTCACCGCAGCGCTTCATATGATTGTCGCTGCCGTCTTCTGGTTCGATCCGATCGTCTGGTGGATCGGCGCGCGTCTCGTCGAAGAGCGCGAAAATGCCTGCGACGAAGCGGTGATGCGTCTCGGCGGCGAACCCGAAATGTACGCCGAGGGCATCCTCGAAGTCTGCAAGTTCTACACGGAATCTCCGGTCGTTTGCGTCTCAGGCGTCAGCGGCGCCGACCTGAAAAAGCGCATCGTCCGCATCATGACGGCGCAATTTACCGATCGGCTCACCGTCGGCGCAAAACTCCTACTCGCCTCGGTAGCGATTGCAGCGATTGCTGTGCCAATGGCATTTGGCGCGATTGCCATGCCACACAACGCCATTTTCAAACGCGTTAGCATGCTCTATTTGCGCCAGGGAGGGCCGGCGTACGGCGGCGACTCGCTGCACAGTTCCGCGCCGGATGACGATGGCAAGCCTTTGCCGTCGTTCGAAGTGGCATCGATCAAGTCAGGTGATCCATCGGAGAGAGGCCGCGGCTTTGGGAGTCCAGACCCGAGCCAGTTTCGAGTGATCAACATGACGGCGAGGGGAATGGTCGAATTCGTCTACGGCCTTAAGGACTTTCAGTTAGTCGGTGGCCCCGACTGGGCCAATTCGAAGATCTACAACATCAATGCCAAAGTGGAAGATTCGATTGCGAAAAGCATGCAAGGTATGTCCCGCCAGGAACGGCAGCGGCAACAGCGGATGATGTTGCACTCGCTGCTCAACGATCGCTTCAAGCTTAGCGTGAGCCACGTGACAAAAGACGAGCCCGAATACGCCCTCGTGGTTGCAAAGGGCGTACCGAAGTTGACGCCGACCACATGGGTGGCGCCCGCGCCGGGGGCATCCGGTACACAAGTCCCGCCCGGCAAAGGACCGCACCTTCTGCTCAACAATGGCAACATCAGCGCGGTCAATCAACCGGTCAGCGGTTTAGCTGACCTGCTGGCCTTCATGCCCGAGATCGAAGGTCGTTTGGTCGTCGACCACACGGGAATTACGGGAAATTACGACTACAACGTAACATTTTCGTCCCAGGCGCTGGATCGGAAGTTCGCGCAAGAAGCTGGCGCGCCGCCACCGGTAGAAGTGGACGATTCGGGGCCATCGATTTTCACGGCGCTCGAAGAGCAACTCGGTTTGAAGCTCGAAATGACCAAAGGCCCGGTCGACATCTACACAATCGAGCACATCGAAGAGCCCTCCGAAAATTAGCAGTAGTTTTGCGGAAGAAGAGCGAGCAAAGCATGATGCAACAGGCCCCAATACAACGGAATCCGAGGTGCGCCTCTCTCTCTAAGCTCGCGATTGCATTTTTGTTTTACTGCCTCTTGTGCGCTGCGGTCTCCCTGCCGCTTGCCAATGCTTACTCCCGCAGGCCGCAATTAGCGGCCGTGTACGCGCAATCGGCGATGCAACCGGCCGCACCATCGCAAACGCAAGCTTCCGCTGTCCGCTTGCCGTCGTTCGAAGTCGCCTCAATCAAAAAACACCCGCCAGATAATGGACTGACCAAGCATGGCCCCGGTATACCGGACCAGCCGGACATGAGCCAATTCCGCGCCCCGTCTGTGACGGCAAAAACGTTGATCGCCGCCGCGTACAACGTGAAAGAATTTCAAATCTCCGGCGGACCCAGTTGGATTGGTTCGGAGCTTTGGGATATCGATGCGAAGGTGGACGAGTCGCTTACCGTCCGATTGGAAAAACTTTCGCGCCGGCAGCAAGAGGCTCAAAGGGCCCTCATGTTGCGCTCGCTGCTTGTTGATCGTTTTAAACTGCAAGTCACGCGGTCTTTAAAGCAAGCGAGTGTTCTCGCTCTCGCCCTTGCAAAGGGCGGTCCAAAACTCAAGGAAGTCCCACCCCTCGATGCGAATGCCCCTCGCCCGCCCACACCTTACCTTGCCCAAACTCCACGAGGCACCCGTCGCGAGGTGCCACCCGGTGCGGCTCTGATGATGATGAACCTAGGC
>JBOGMU010000246.1:0-7130 GCA_050746865.1 Candidatus Acidiferrales bacterium | reverse complement strand
GGCTGGATGCAGCTCCGGAGCTGCGGGCGGCATTCTAGGTGCTCACGCCGGGACGGAGGAAGTCGTACATCTTTCATGTCTCGGGTGCGAAACAGGCGAAGACGCGTGCAGCGCGGGCGGAGCGGTGTATCCCCATGATCTTGAGCGGCCGAGGATTCAACGAGCGCATAGATTGAACGCTGTGGCGGCCTGACGTTTTGCACCAAATCCAAAGCAGTCATACTGGTCGAACTGGTGGCAACAATTCGTGGGCGCTATTCCACGTTTTCCAGTAAGCGGTGCTTACGAGCTGGCGTCGTGGTGAGCCGAAAACCCGCACCCTCATGTAAGCGTCAGCCGCGCAGCAACGATCCGGTGTGGTGCCTACGCTTCGATCGAATGGGCCATCCGCCCTTATACAGGACCTGGTAACGTCTGGCAGGAACTAGGCATTTGCCTTTGTACAACAAAGTACTTGACAGATATTCAAGCGACTCGTATTCTTTGGGAATGAATGAGTTCAAGCATTCTGTTACTGATTCCCTGCGATACTGGGAAACCCGTCGGATTTTGTACAACGCTCTCCTAACGGCTGTAGCGATTTCATGGGTCGTGTTCACATGGCCGCACTTTCGCGCTGTGCAGTTATTCGGCATCCCTTCCGGTGAGACTCATCCCGTGTTCTTAATTCTTCTCGTTCTCGGTTTTCTGGCGAATGTCTGCTACTGCGCAGCGTACCTTGTCGATATACCGCTCCAGCTCACATTCGCTACATGGCGCAGATATCGCTGGGCCTTGCTGCTTATGGGGATATTGTTCGCCTTCTTGGTCGAGAATTACTGGATCGCTGACGAAATCTATCCGTTCGTATCAAGATAAAATCTGACACTGGCTCCGTCTTGCCGAACGCGAGGCAAAGTCCGGAAGCCGCATCATCCCTCCCTCACCGCACATGTGCGATAGCCTCCTGGCTAGTGGCTCCAACTGTCGGTAAGCGCGTTACTCAGGACTTGCGTAGGTAAAAGGCTTAGTGCCAGGCCATATTCAACAGTGCCAGAATCCCTTTCCGTGGCCTCCGAAGTCGTTGAAATCCAAGTGGACGAAGCTTCGCGCGGACGCGGAAGAATGCGGCAATACCAATCTACAGCTATGGATAGGTTACTCATTAGCGAACTCAAACCCTCGTACCATTGTTGCGGTTTGTTCTTTGAAACAACCTTGATAAGCAGAAAAGATCCAGGTTGTGCAACAGCATTCTTATCTTCTCAGGCGCGGAAAAGACGAATAGGGTTACTTTTCGGCGGGATCGAGCGAAGTTGTGGGACATATGACAGGCACTGGGCCGGCAATTGTCGGCTCGTATGACTACCGTCTGGTTGCGCTATCTGTTTTGATCGCGATGCTCGCTTCGTACGCCGCACTCGATCTGTCGTCTAGAGTGACAGCAGCACGCGGCTGGATCCGGTTCGCGTGGCTTTTCGGCGGCGCAGCAGCGATGGGGACCGGCATATGGTCAATGCACTACATTGGCATGCTGGCCTTCAGCTTGCCGATCCCCGTGCTCTATGATTGGCCCACGGTGCTGCTATCCCTGTTGGCCGCTGTTGTTACTTCCGGCATTTCGCTGTTCGTGGTGAGCCGCCAGAGAATGGGATTTGCCGCAGCTCTGGTGGGCAGCAGTGTTATGGGCGCCGGGATCGCAACCATGCATTACACCGGGATGGCGGCGATGCGGCTCTCGGCGATGTGCTATTACTCTTCTTTCTTGCTCACACTCTCCGTGGTACTCGCGATCCTGATCTCTCTTGTAGCCCTTTGGCTGACGTTTCATTTCCGCAATGACGTGAAGGAAAAATGGCTGCAAAAAATCGCGAGCGCCGTATTGATGGGAGCGGCGGTTCCAGTCATGCATTACACCGGGATGGCGGCCGCTCGTTTTAGGCTTACGGGTGAGGCGCCCGACCTATCCCATGCCGTAAGCGTCTCCTCGCTCGGAATCACCGGGATCACGATAGTGACGTTCATGGTTCTCGGGCTTGCCGTGTTGACTTCGGTGGTCGACCGTCGATTCTCAATTCTTGAAGCCAGCCAAGAACGGCTTCGTTTAATCATCAATACCGCCATGGATGCCGTGATCACGATGAATGCCGAGGGCCTGATTACGAACTGGAACTCGGAGGCTGAAAAAACCTTCGGCTGGTCGTCGGAAGAGGCGCTGGGACGGCGGTTATCCGATATAGTTATGCCCGAACGGTATCGGGAGGACCATGAGAAGGGCCTGCAACATTTTCTGGCGTCGGGTGACGGAATGATGCTGCTACGGCAACGGACAGAAACTACGGCGCTACACCGCGACGGTCACGAATTTCCCGTCGAAGTAGCGACCTCACCCGTCAAGTTCGGAGACCAGTGGATCTTTAGCAATTTCATGCGTGACATCACGGAGCACAAACGGGCGCAGGAAGAATTATTCAAAGCGAAGCAGGTCGCTGAAGACGCGAACCGCGCGAAGAGCATATTTCTCGCGAACATGAGTCATGAGTTGCGGACTCCTCTCAACGCGATCATTGGATACAGCGAGATCCTGGAGGAGGAAACACAGCACTTAGGGAAAGCGGCTGTCGTGCAAGATCTGCACAAGATCCAATCGGCCGGCAAACACTTGTTAGCTCTGATCAACAACGTTCTGGACCTCTCAAAGATCGAAGCCGGAAAAATGGGATTGAGTGTGCAAAATTTTGATGTGGCTCAGATGGTTAAAGAGATAGCAAGCACCATTCAGCCGGCCGTGACAAAAAACGCGAATCGGATTGACGTTGAGGTGCCAAATAACGCCGGTGAGATGCGCGCCGACCTCACGAAAGTCCGGCAGATTCTCTTAAACCTGCTCAGCAACTCTTGCAAATTCACCGATCACGGCACTATCTCACTGAAGGTGCGTCGAAAAACGATTGACCATCGCGACTGGTTGAGATTTGAAGTCGGAGACTCTGGAATCGGCATGACGGCGGAACAGAGGGAAAAGCTGTTTCAGGAGTTTTCTCAGGCCGATGCTTCTATCGCCCAGAAGTACGGCGGAACTGGCCTAGGGTTGGCTATCACTCATCGCTTTGTCGAGATCATGCGAGGGACTATTGCGGTCGAAAGCCAGCCTGGCCGCGGGTCGACGTTCACGATACAGCTCCCCGCCGATGTGACGCTGGAATCTGAGCCGGGCAACTTTGGTCGATCTGTTGGTCACGACATTTCCGAAGCTGCGAGCGTTCGCGCGTAAGAATGAGCGACGGTTTGTAGTGATAACGCCGGATGCTTCGCCCGCCGCGTAAGCACATTGCGCTTAAGTCCTGAGAAGTTAGCAACACGGACCTGTACCGGCCCGGTGCTCCATACTACGCTACACAGACAAATACGTGGCTGGTGCTGCATGTCGACGGTGAGCGCGGGCGATTCTGTGCTCGCGGGATTCGGTATTTCTGCGATACTCTCAGCGGAATTCAACTATGGCTCCGCACTTACGATTCACGTCCGCCACGAGGCGAGCAGACAAGTCGATCTTCGGGAAGGTGATCGCTGCAGGGATAATACTGATTTTCGCCGCGAGCGTGGTGCTCGCCGGAAGCGGCAAGGCTGAAGACAAGTCCATGTTGGCTGCCACGCCGCCGATGGGTTGGAACAGCTGGGACTCGTACGGCCTTCGCATTACAGAGCGCGAATTCCGCGATAACGTCTCCGTTCTGGCATCCAAATTGAAGCCCTTCGGATACACCTATGCCGTCATCGATGAGGGCTGGTTTCTGGTCAATCCCGAAGAACGGCCTCATCCTGAGCGGTTGAAATATGAAATAGACGCTGACGGCAGATACATTCCTGTGGCTGCACGCTTTCCTTCGGCGATCCAAGGCGACCGGAACACCGGCTTTACGGCCTTGGGAGAATGGGTGCACTCGCAGGGATTGAAATTCGGCATTCATATTGTGAGGGGTATTCCACGCGAGAGCGCGCAACGAAATCTTCCGATAGAAGGATCGGCGTTCTCTGCCGAAGACGCCGCGGACACAAGCGATGCTTGTCCGTGGGATCCAACGAACTGGGGAGTGAAAGATAACGCAGCCGGTCAGGCATGGTATGACTCTTTGCTTCGACAATATGCATCTTGGGGCGTGGATTTCCTGAAGGTAGGTTGCATCGCCAACAATCCCTACAAAGCGAGCGAGATTCGCCAAATTCACCTCGCCATACAACACAGCGGAAGACCGATCGTCCTCAGCCTATCCCCGGGACCAACAGCTCTAGAACACGCCGAGGAGGTAGGTTCCCTCTCGCAGATGTGGCGCATCTCCAACGATATTTGGGATGTCTGGGATGGAAGCCAGAGCTTTCCCAGAAGCGTCAAAAGCCAATTCGACGTTGCTGCGCAGTGGGTGAAATTCGCGCGGCCTGGAAACTGGCCCGACGCCGATATGCTTCCCGTCGGGGAACTGCGGCCATATCCCGACGTGGGTCCGGGAGCGCGCCATACTCGGCTTACCGAGGATGAGCAGCGAACTCAAATCAGTCTCTGGGCGTTCGCCCGCAGCCCGTTGATTGTGGGCGCGAACCTCACCGCTCTGGATACCGAGACGCTTCAACTTCTTACCAACAGAGATGTTCTTCGCATCGACCAATCTGCGCTCGCGTCACGCCAGGTGCTTCACGAAGGAGACGTATACGTATGGACAGCGGACTTCCCTCATGGAGAGCACGCGGTTGCCGTCTTCAACACCGGCGATACAAGCTTGTCGTTCAGCAAACCATTGACATGGCTTGGGCTCGGCAACGAGAGGGTCATCCTTCGGGATGTTTGGAAGGGCACCGTACAGCGCCACGTTTTGTCTCTACAGGGACAGGTGCCTCCTCATGGTGTGATCGTGGATTGGGTGCAGTGAAAGCTTGGCTCTTTGGACGCCTCATGATCATTTTTCCGACCAACTCGCGAGGCCGAACTGTCGCAAAGACGTAACTTAGCTCTTTGAAAGTCGGTTGGTGGAGGCATTCCATGCGCAATGCACCTTCTGTAGTGGCTCTCGCAGCTTCGGTGCTTGCCGTCGCCCTGATAGCTATTTCTGCGACCCGGCAGACAGCGGCCGCACACGCGCCGCAGGCGTCTCAGACAGCGACGTCAAATCAGACTTTGCCGGGCAGTTCGACAGCGGCGGCGCAAGGCCAAACACCGAGCGGGCTGGCCTCGGTAACACCTGCGGCAGGCCGGGGCCGCGGAAATCTTCGCGAACCTGATCCGATCGACTTTGACGACCGCGCCGCCTACACCGAAATGTTCGACGGCGCCACGCTCAATGGCTGGGATGGCAATCCAGATGTGTGGAAAGTGGTTGATGGCGCGATTGTCGGCGAGCGGCCGGTACCGCCGCTCGGCACCACTGCAACCCCGTTTCGACAGACATTTCTCGTTTGGCAAGGTGAGCAGCCAGCCGATTTTGAATTGAAACTGGAAATCAAATTGGAAGGGCGGAGTGCAGATAGCGGCATTCAATATCGCAGTTTCATTGCGCCTTTGAACGCCGGGCGCGCCGGTGTTCCGCCGCCCGATCCGCGTGAAGCAAAGTGGAATCTTGCCGGGTATCAATTCGACTTCAACCTCAATAGCACCTACGTCGGTCAGATTGCCGAAGGCGGCGGACGCGGGATCATCGCGTATCGTGGGCAGGTGGTTCGTACCGAGGAAGGTAAAAACCCGCGGCTCATTGCTGAGCTTGGCGATCGATTAGAGCTCGGTGGGTATTTCAAGCACGACGACTGGAACCAGGTCGACCTAATTGCGCACGGCGATACGTCGATAGGGATTATAAATGGCCATACGATGGTGGTGCTGATTGACGACGATGCGGCGAAGGCAAAAGCCAAAGGGCTGATTGGGCTGCAATATTCCGGTCCATCGGGGACGAGGATATCTTTCCGCAATGTCCGGATTCGTAACATTTTGTAAGGCGGCATTTGTTGTAGTTTTGTGGCGGAATTCCTTCAGCTAATTTTCAGCTTGCGATACGAAGCTGACGCGGGCGCAAAGTCCTGCAACTTTGGCGCGGGGTATACTCATCGTGTAGCTCATTGTGGAGGAGGGTCCCCTATTCCATGAAAAGCACACTCAGCAAATTCGATATTTTTGCAGGAGAAATCCAGAAGAACGCGATTTGGTTCGAAGCTGTGAACGGCCTTGAAGAAGCGAAAATTCGAATGGAGCAAATCGCCGCTCGAACCCCCGGGAAATATTTCGTTTATTGCAGCACGACACGATCTGTCGTCGCGACCCTCGACACGCACCCGAAACCGACCCGCAAGCTGAAATCGAAAAGCCACTCGGCCTAGCACATTCGACGTATTGGAAAAGGCAAGAGAGATCCTTCGCAAAGTGCGCTCAGGATGACGAGGGCGGTGGACTGGTGTGAACGCTCGGTTGGCCGGATGCAGGCTGGCGAAAGAATAAATTCAATATTCCAATTGGAAGATCGTGGCCTTGAAGGCGGCGGTCTGCTTGTAGATACGCGAATGTCCTGCGAAGGATTCCGTTGTTTTGCTGGCGATGGGCGTTAGCTTGCCCTCCGATTCCAGTTCGCGAAACGCACGGACAAGATCGGCCGGATATTCGGAGCTGGTCACGACCCAGCGTACGTGCTGCTCTTCCAAAATGCGCAGCAGCTCTGTCGCGTCTTTACACTTTGCGGGATCGATTAGCCATGACGTATTCGGATCGCCGTTTACGAATGGAACTCGCAGGTAGAAAAGGTGGCGAAAAAAGACGAGCACGGTGCCGCCTTCCTCTTTCTGGCGCGCTTCCAATGTGTCATTTACGAACGACGCCGTTTGATAATCAGGGGCCATTCGCTGCAAAAACGCTTCCCGGCTTTCCATGCCGACGGCGACCGGCAGAAAGTCTTTTGCATAGAGCAAATCGGCAGCTCCGGAGAATGCCACGAATAGTACAAGAGTTGCCGCGCAGGCATAGACGACCTGGCGCCACTTTTTGCGGGCGGCTCCCACAATTCCGGAGAAGACAAGCGCGAGCGCGATAGAAAAAACTGGCAGGAGAAACCGGCCCATTTGGGTTGAAATGAGGTTCGACACAAAGGTCAACGCCCAAACAGCCGCGCATATTC
>JBOGMU010000245.1:0-7000 GCA_050746865.1 Candidatus Acidiferrales bacterium | reverse complement strand
TCCTGATGCAGATCAGCTCAGCATCTTTGTGGAAGGAATAAGCTCCGCAAGGGAGCGGGAGCAGATGCTGGCACATCTGGCTGAATGTAAGGAGTGCCGCCATGTTGTGTTCCTAATGCAGCGGCCGATGGAGGCGTCTTCTGCTGCAAAACAGCCTAACGAAGAATGGGTGTGGCAGAGGTGGTTCCTGCCTGTTGGTTTCGCGGGGGCAGCGCTCGCCGGGTTAGCAGCTTTGCTGCTTTACTTTCACCCTTGGACGCGAGTGCCTGGGGGCGTCCGACAAAATGTGGTACTGGAGCAGCCTAAGGTCGAACCGCAAGGAAACGCCGTTGCGGCGAGCAGTAATCCCATGCCAGCTGTAGAAGCCGAGAAGCCTAAGAACAACCCAGGGTCTGGCGAAGTTGCAATGAGCGCCGAGCGCCAGGAAACCGGGACCGCAGCCGAGTTAACGGCTCCAAAAATAGGAAGTCATCCGGCATCCGCGCGTGCCGCAACTCAAACGGCAGAGGCGGCTGCTCCTTCCGTGCCCATTTCGACAAAGGCCGAAGCGGGCCCGGCCCCTAGGCCGAATGCGCAGGCCGATCTGAATTCAAACGCTATACAAGACCTGCCGCTCAGGGGACGGAATGTCGCGGATTTGCAGCCACTGGCGACGTCTCCGGCCGCGCCGGCTGCAACGCCGCGAGATAACTTGGAGGTGGAGCAGAATCTGCCAGCACTACGAGTTCAGCGCCCAAGCGTTCCGGATGAAAAGCTCTCCGCTGTTTCCGGGCGAGTCACTGATGTATCGGGGGCTGTCATTCCTGGAGCAACAGTAGGTCTACGCGAGGCTTCCGGCGGCATGTGGCAAGTAGCAACGGGCGCGGACGGGACCTTCCAATTCACGGGCATCCCGGACGGCCACTACGATCTCACAGTCACTGCTCCAGGGTTCAGAAGCAACCGACAGACGCTAGACCTGAAACCGAGCGAAGTGGCGACGTTGCAGCCCATTCTCTCCCTGGGAGCAGTGACGCAAACTGTAGAGGTCACGGCGAGCGCGCCGGTACTTGAGACATCTGCCAGTGTTGCCTTTGTCCCCGCTGAACTGCCTAGCCGTTCGCCGGTTTCCTCCTCTGTGTCGCTCGGCAAGCGAATGTTCTCACTGGATCGCACGGGCAGCCTATTCCTGAGCCGGAACGCTGGCAAGAGCTGGAAGAAGGTGCATCCGCAGTGGACCGGCAAGGCGATCCGTCTCGACCTCGTCGCCGCAGCGAGCGGTGAGGCAAAGGATAAGGGTGAAGCATCTGGCGCGGAAGGCGCTCGGAGTGTCTTCCAGTTAACTACCGACAGCGGCGCTCAGTGGACAAGCAAAGACGGGACGCACTGGCGTCGGCAGTGATCTCCTTCAAATCGCGCAAAAAATAGTCTGCAAGATTCCTTCCGACACGCGAACTCCAATTGACCGGACAAGCGAAATCCAGCCGTTTGCTGCTTGCCCTGAGGGGAGAACGCCCATGCACCGCTTCCATCTGCTTCTCGCAACCTTACTTTTCTTTGCAGCAGCCCTCGGCAGCGCGGAGCCGAAGACCATCTCCGCCACCTATGCCCACAATACGCTCTCGTTTTCCGTCCCCTATGAAGCTGCAAAGGGCGGCGAAGCGGAGTTCCGTCTTGAAGTGCTAAACCCGGAGGATGACGTCATTGGCCAGGCCGAACAGAGAGCCCCTGTAGCCGAAGGCGGCGCAGTCTGGAATGCCGAAATCGAACTCCGCAAGCCGATACCTCTGGACGAACTGATTTGGCACCGCGTGCGCTTTACGCTGCGCTATACCGATCAAACCGTACCCGACATTGAGGGCATCAGGTCGCTGTCCGAAATCCTTGTGCGGCCTGTAGTGCACGTCCTCGCGCAGCGCTCCTATATCGCCGGAGCACAAGCCGCCATGCGAGTAATTGTGGAGAGCGCGAATCACGATCAAGTACTGGCACCCGTAGGGCAGGGCACCGTACGGATCGAGTTAATTGATTCCAATCATGGGCCCAACAAGAGCCCGACGTTGCTCTTTGCAGGATCTCTCGACCGGCGCGGCTCGGTAGGAGCGCAGTTCCGTTTTCCGGCTGGACTGACCGGCAGCTTCCTGGTGCACTTTACCGCGGAAACGCCCTTGGGCCAGGTTGAGACCACAGAAACGATACAACTCGAAGACGAGGTCTCCGTGCTACTTACGAGCGAAAAGCCTGTTTATCAACCTTCGCAAACCATCCATTTGCGCGCGCTGGCTTTGAATCGCGCCGATCATCATGCCGTGGCAGAACGGACGCTGACCTTCGAGGTAGAAGACTCGCGCGGTAACAGGGTATTTCGCAGAGCCGCGAAAACGGACAGTTTTGGCCTCGCGTCCGCAGAATTTACGCTGGCAGACGAAGTGAACCTGGGTGCGTATCACGTGCGCGCCAAGATGGACGGCGCAAATGACACTGCCGCCGACCTTACGGTGAATGTGGAACGTTACGTGTTGCCGAAATTCCGCGTCATGATCGATTTCGATACGAAAGATGGAAGACAGAAGCGCGATTACAGACCGGGTGAGCATGTGATCGGCGCGGTGAAGGCAAACTACTTCTTCGGTAAACCGGTGGCAAACGCCACAGTTACGATCAAGGCGTCAGCGATGGATGTCGAACTTTTCAATGCTGCAACGGTGGAAGGCCGTACGAGTGGAGACGGAACTTATCATTTCGATTTCGTATTGCCGCGATTCTTTGCTGGCGGTGGAAACCGTCATGGGGCTGCGCCAGTCGTGGTGGAAGCCACGGTAAAGGACACCACCGAGCACGCCGAGACACGCGGTGAGTCGATCACGGTGAGCGAGACTCCACTTCTGATAACGGCGATTCCCGAAGGTGGCCAGCTCGTCCGCGGATTGGAAAACGAAGTGTATATCCTCGCATCGTATCCGGACGGAACACCCGCGAAAGCGGATATCCAAGTGCGCATGGGCGGTGTGCGGCAAACCACGAAGACAGATGAGGCGGGAATCGCAACGATTCAGGTCCCGGGCGATGACACGAACAGTGCGTTACGGATCGAGGCAGACGATCACAAGGGGAATCGCACTTCGCAATCCGTGACGCTGGAAACGCGCGCCGGAGAGGATGAAGTCCTGGTGCGTACGGCGCATGCGGTGGTCAGTCCTGGCGACCGAATGGAGATTTCCGTGCTTTCGACACGACAGAGCGGCGCGGCGTACATGGATCTCGTACATGAAGAACAAACGATTCTTACACGCGATGTGGATCTCAAAAACGGTAAGGCGGAGCTAAACCTGATTGCCACGCCAGCGATGAGCGGGACGCTGACGATAACCATTTACGTGATAGGCCGGAATGGCCGCGAGGTTTCGGACCGGAGGTTGGTTTTTATACAGCCTGCCGACGAGTTGCACGTCGACGCCGTGGCAAACGCATTGAGTTATCTACCGGGCGGCGAGGCGCGAGTGCATTTTCACGTGACCAATCAGAAGGGCGAGGGTGTGAGCGCCGCGCTGGGAGTGGAGGTGGTAGATCAGGCTGTGTTTGCGCTAGCAGAGCAACAGCCGGGCTTCGCTAAAGTCTTCTTTTATCTCGAACAGGAATTGATGAAGCCTCTCTACGAGACTCACTCGCTCTCGCCGGCACAGATCATCGAACCGTCGGAATCGTGGGTTCCTGCGTCGCGTGATAACGCGGCGCGCGTTCTTTTTGCGGCCGCCGAGACCGTCGCCCCCTACACGTTAGATAGCGAGGCTGGGCGTATGCTTCCGCAAACAGACATGGCGAGTTACCAGGAGCGATATCGCGATGCGCTCGTAGATTACGTGAGAGAACTTGCCGCGAAGATAACGGATCTCCGTCCAAACCAGGATGTCGCGTCGGCATTTATGGCGTTGAAAGACGCAAGTGGCCACTCGCCGCGCGACGCATGGAACACAGAGTTGCGTATCGAACCGGCCGGATGGTATGGCCGAAACAATGATTGGTATGTCGTGCGCAGCGCCGGACCTGATCGTAAGTTCAATACAGCGGACGATCTTGCTGTCTGGATGGAGCCGCAAAGCGGAACCGCTTCAGTTTGGGGCGCCTCGATGCAGCATGAGGGAACGATCACGGTGCGGATGGAGCACGATCGTGGTCCTGATAACGGTATGTGCGACATCGTAGGCGCGGTGACCGATCAAACGGGTGCTGTGATTCCCGGCGCTCGTATTCAGATTGTGCGCACCGAGGGCAGTAAGAGTCGGGAGGGTACCGCCAACGCGGAGGGCCAGTTTTCATTCTCCGCATTGCCTCCGGGTCATTACAGGGTGCGCGTCGAGTCTCCTGGTTTTCAAGCAAGCCTTCGCACGATTTCTCTAGCGGCGCGTGATCGCGGAGTTCTTTCTGCTGTGCTTGATGTGGCTGCCATTGCGGAAACAGTGGAGGTTACGACGCAGGCGCCAGTTGTAGAAACGGATGCGGTTGCAGCGTTTCGTGCAGGCGGAGTCCTACGAGATCTTCCAATGAGCGCGCGGAACATAATGAACGAGGAAAGGGTCGCCGTGCAGAAGGCGGCGCCAGTTGCGGCAGGGGGTACGAGCGCACCGAACGGGCGTATCCGCAGCTACTTCCCGGAAGCGCTCTACATTAATCCGGAAATACTCACGGACGGCAACGGCAAAGCAAGTATTGAAATCCCGCTCGCCGACTCCATCACAACGTGGCGCATGGCGATGTTTGCCTCTACACGGTTGGGTGCGCTAGGAGCGGGGACCTCCGATATCAGGGTATTTCAGGATTTCTTTGTCGACCTTGATCTACCAGTGACGCTCACGCAAGGCGACAAGGTTTCAATCCCGGTGGCTGTTTACAATTACTTAGATCACGGCGGAGCCGTGGACTTGAAGCTCGAGCCGGAGGATTGGTTTTCACTAGATGGCGCGGACAAGCAGACTGTTTCCATCGCTGCGGGTCAAATCGCTGCGGCGCAGTTTACCATCGAAGCGAAAAAGATTGGAAAGTTCAAGCTTACGCTAACCGGTCATATGCGCGGCGGTTCGGAACGAGAAGACACCGTCGTGCGGGAGATCGAAATCGTACCGAATGGAGAGGCGAAAGAGATCGTGTTCAACGGTCGGCTGGAAAAAGAAGTGCGCCAAACGGTGCATTTCCCAGAATCCGCCATACCTGACGCAAGCAAAATCTTTGTCCGGCTTTACCC
The DNA here is from genome assembly GCA_050746865.1 of Candidatus Acidiferrales bacterium. Lineage (GTDB taxonomy): Bacteria > Acidobacteriota > Terriglobia > Acidiferrales > UBA7541 > Palsa-295. Next base: position 1,782 of record JBOGMU010000245.1, on the reverse strand, counting down.
CGGACCGTTGAGCCAGATTATCGAAGGGATGGATAGCATTCTGCGCATGCCGTTCGGATGCTTCGAGCAGACTTCGTCGAGCACCTATCCGAATGTGCTGGCGCTCGATTATATGAAGCGGACTAAGAAAGTGACGCCCGAAATCCATGCGAAGGCGGAAGGCTTCATTGCCACTGGTTACCAGCGGCTGCTCACGTTCGAGGTTCCGGGAGGCGGTTTCTCATGGTTTGGAAACGCGCCAGCCAACAAGATCCTTACGGCTTACGGACTAATGGAGTTTCACGATATGTCGCGAGTTTACGATGTGGACCCGGAGGTGATCGCGCGGACTCGCGACTGGCTTATTCGTCAGCAACTGCCGAATGGAAGCTGGCAGCCGGACACACAATTCATCAATGAAGGCGCGACGAATCGCTTCAATACGGATGCTGTGCGCATTACCGCTTACATTGCGTGGGCGCTGGAGTCCGCAGGATACAAGGGACCGGCAATCGACAAGGCCAGACAGTTCGTTGCGGAGCACCTCGACGGCGATACCGATGCGTACACATTGGCCGTCGTCGCAAATTTCGCTGTAGAAAACTCCAAAGACTCGGACCTTTCGCACCGTGCCGTCAAGATGCTTCGCGATGGGGCGACGGAGAAGGGCGAATCCGTGTGGTGGACGGCGCCGGAAACCAGCGTTTATGCCACTGGACACAGCGCCGCCGTCGAGACGACGGGTCTCGCCGTGCAGGCGTTCTTAAAGGCCGGTGGGTATTCCGACGTGGCGCGCAACGCGCTCGCATGGATTACCTCGAAGAAGAACGGAGACGGCAATTGGGGCACAACGCAGGCAACGATTATGGCGCTGCGCGCACTCCTTGCCGCATCGGAGCAGAGCGGCAGCGATGCCCACGGCGTTGTGGATGTCGTGCTGAACGGGACAAAGGTCGAGACCCTTGAAATCAACAAGGACAACAATGACCTGTTGCAGCAGTTCGTTTTTCTACCTCCGAGCGCCGAACGGGATAACGAGGTGGCACTACGATTCTCGGGCGAAGGTGGAATGGCCTACCAAATTGCCGGCCGATACTTCGTACCCTGGCAACATGCGGATACGACTGAACCGCTTGCGATCGCGGTGACATACGACCGAACCCGGCTGGCCCAGGACCAGGTGGTGACGAGCACCGCGACGATCCGCAACAACATGGAAATGACTGCAAATATGGTGATGGTAGACCTGGGAATTCCGCCTGGTTTCGACCTGCTTAGCGAGGACTTGCAAGACATGGTGCAGAAAACCGCCAATGCGAAGAGCGGACGGCTTGAGAAGTTCAGCATGACCGCGACACAGGCGATTCTTTATTTCGATTCGATCGCGCCGCAAGATTCCTTCAAAATTCATTTCCGCCTGCAGGCGAAGTATCCGATCCGCGCGGAGGGATTCACCTCTCGCGTGTACGAGTACTACGATCCGAACGTAACTGCGACAACCAAGCCCGCGCAATTTTTAGTGAACGGACGGTGAAGGCGGCCGAAAGACAATTCGTTAAAAGTTGTTACAGAGCAGCCCGTGCACGTAGTCAGGCTACGCCCGATCTATAGGAAGGTTTGGGTTTTTGAAGCCTGGTCCGAATCGGGGAAAGGATCCCCCTTTGGATTTCTAATACTACTGTGTTATAAACGAGGCGAACAACAGAATGGGCAGCAGGCAAGCTGCTTGAGCAGGAATCTTGCAAGGCGGATTCGCAGTGTGGCGATGGAGTGTGGATTATGCCGCTCGGCGCGTACGCGGTG
>JBOGMU010000244.1:0-4332 GCA_050746865.1 Candidatus Acidiferrales bacterium | reverse complement strand
GCCATGGCCAACAGTATCGATCTCTCGCTCTTCAGTTGAGAATACAGCGCCTATCGCGCGCCAGCTTGCCGACCGGTACGGCTGAGCTCGCCCGATATATCATCTGGAAGACTCTTGTGCGCAAGATCGGTCGAAACAAGCTTAGCGGGCGCATTGTCGAGACAGAGGCCTACCCGCCCGGCGATGCGAGTGGGCATGCGTATCGCGGACGAACGGCCAGGAACCAATCCCTATTCCTCGGCACCGGGTTTGCTTACGTGTACTTCATCTATGGAACGTCCTACATGCTCAACGTGTCAGCGGAAGGGGCTGACGTTGGCGCAGGCGTTCTGTTGCGCGCCATTGAGCCCATTGAAGGAATAGAAATAATGAAACGTCTTCGCGGCGCCGTCCGCGTCGCCAATTTGGCGAGAGGCCCGGGGCGCCTCGCGGCCGCATTGCAAATCGACCGGCGGCTAGACGGAGTCGATCTCTGTGCCGATGGCCCGCTCTGGCTCGGTGCCTCCGTTCGCGAGCCCGCGCGCATTCTCGCAAGCCCGCGCATCGGCATTACCCGCGAAATGGACCGCCCCCTGCGCTTCTTCGAGGCGGACAGCCCGTTCGTCAGCCGCGCTTAGCCAATTACCATCCGTGTCTCAAAATACTTCTGAATTGGCCCGTCAAACCGCGTTCTTATTGGCGAAGACGTGCTGTCGCAATTTCAGAGCGTAAACATCGACTACAAAAACCATGTCTTGGCTTGCGAAACCAAGCTGTCGCAATAGCAGCATAGACGGCCGTCAGAACTTACACTTCGTTCGGAGTCCGATAGCGCACTTCGTATGGTGGCAGCGCGGCGATTTCGTTCCTCGCGCTTGAGACTGCGACAATCGCTTTGGCAATAAAGCCTAGAGCTTCCGACATGTGCGCTCGCTCAACCGAGTCGGTAGAGGGTAGCGATGAAATATCGCCCTGCAACTTTCTTTCTACCTCGCGTAGCGTCTCCTCGCAGTGTTCAAGATCTTCCATGGCCAAATCCTCCTTCTTATAATATGTCCCGCGTTCCCACACACAATAAACGTACCGCGCGATGTTCATGGCCGCCAGACGGGTAATCGCTGAAGGGAAGGGCCTGAAGGAGAAGTCAGAGACTTACCGTACGCTCTGCATTAGCTTTAATGGGTGCCGGCCAGCGTTGAGACCAACACTTGGGTCACGAGTGTAACCGTCTTCATGTCTCCGTTGCGCTGTTTGAAGCCGCGCGGCGCTGGTCCCTCACGCTCTGGCATTCCTGCATAAGGACATCGCGGACGATCAACGGTGCGGGGTGGTTCGGCGCAACACGCTCATCGGTGAGCACCATGTGGCCGCTGATGACTTGTGCTTCGTCTTCCCCGCGAGCGCCGCACACAACGACACTGATGCGCGCCAATCTAATTGCGTACGCGCACATGATGCAGGGTTCGACACTGGTGTAGAGGGTGCAGCCAGTCAGATTGCGGGAACGTCGCCGGGCAAACGCCGTGCGTAGCGCCTCCATTTCTGCGTGAGCGGTCGCATCATGGCGAGCACGCACCGCTTCGACGCCTTCTGACACGAGCTCGTCACCTTCGACAATCAGTGAGCCCACGGGAGTGTCGCCACTCGCAATGGCTTGCCGCGCGATCTCGACGCAGCGACGCATCTGCCGCTCGTGTTGTGACGAACTGCTCATTGAAGGGCGTTCGCTCCAATTATCCTTGAGATGAGTGACGCAGGTCGAGGTATCGTCGCCCCACATGAAGCTGGAGACTGTTCGGTTCTCGTCCGAGCTGGCCTCAACATTGCGAGTGCGGCCGTACTGTCTGGTTGGTCTATACTTTGGCAGCATGGCACTCTTAGCTGACGACAGATGCGAGGCGTCACATGAAAAATCTCTTTGAAGGGGCAAGAGTGCAAGAAGTGAAGGAACGGATTGGATTGTTGAGGCCGGACAGCCAGCCGATAGCTGTTCTCCGGTGCCGTGCCATACGGTCTTCTTTGTATCCTGCGTCCGCCATGAGATTAATCGCGTTGTTCGTGCGATAAGAGCGACGCATCCGATTTCAAGGCTTTCTGGCGTTACACGATGCGGAGAAATTGCCGGGAATAGGGCGCGGCTTCCACAGTCTTCAGTCTCATGACATGACACGTTTGCGTCGCACTTCGCGATGAAGGGCGGCAACATCTACGCGCTCGCGAAGATTCTCGGCCACGCAAACCCGAAGATGACGATCGATCGTTACGCGCACCTTTCGCAGGAGTTCATCAACGAACGGCGCTCGGTGATAGACCGCGCGGCTTATGCGCCGATTGCAGATCGACTCACAACTTAGTCGGTAGCCGGAGTCAGACCTTCGGCAACTGCCCGGCTGGTACTCCACTTGTCCGGTTAGCGCGGCGGTCTCAATAGGTCGTCGCAACACCAGGACGAAGCCGCAAGTCCAGGAATTTCCAAAGATTAAATCGCACGCCGATGCTGATGCAAGAGAACCCCTTCCTGATCAGAGAAAATCGAACTACAACCCCGGAAGGTTGGTCCCGCTGAAACGTATGGCCGGAGCAAATGACTGAAGGGGTGTTGCATCGACCAGTTGAGCTGGCAGCGTTAAATCAGGAGTTAGCGCCTGCAGGCGCATAAGAATGGCAATAAATGTTCGAACGGTGTAACGTCCACACTACTGCGCGCTACTTACCTCTCGCCGTGGGAGTTTGGCTGCTTTATCTCACATGGGAAGGGATCATTCCGAGCGGGCGCACAGTATGGAGGAGGAGCGCAGTGGGCCGTAAAATGCGATTCGGTCAACGTGTGCTATTCGGTCTGGGTGGCCTGTTGTTCTTGGGACTAGGAGTTTTATTCTTTCGCCTCGTGCTAAGTGAAACCCCACATCTTCGATATCGCCCTTCGATGTTCATCTTGTTGAAAAACATCTCTTGAAGGAGTTTGCCAATGCGCTCAGCTTTGCTGTTGTTAGCACTCTGCTGTTTTACAAATGTTGGTGTGACGCAATCGAAACGTGCTGCCGCTGAGGATAAAGCGATGACGGCTGGAGACCTCCAGCAGATTTGCATTGATCCTAGTGCAGAGTCCGAAGCCGGATGTCGATTTTACCTTTTGGGGATTACGCAGGGGATTTCTATGGGGATGAGCATCGCCGATGGGAAAACACAAGGGGGGCGTCCCTGTGTTCCCGACAATCTTTCGGCCTCGGCTATAGAGCTAGCGGTCAAAATGAAACTGGGAGAGGATTTGATGGTGTTTCCCGACGACCGCAAGCTGGACGCATCCGGATTCGTCGGTGCTATCCTCGTTTCGACTTTCCCATGCCGCAAGCCAAATTAGCTATCCAATCCTCACTGTGGCGGAGCGCAGCGGGGCAATCGTACTAAGAAGAAGTAGCTCCAACTCCGGTGTAGTCCTCTAACCGGACGAATATCTGGCTAGTACTTCATCGGAGGTTTCTTCGGAGATAGACAGTAGTTAGACAGTGGGGGCTAATTTTCGATCGAACGGCAACGCGTAAGCCGTTGAGAAGATTGGGGTGCCACTCAGGAAGCGTTTTGAAGTTTTTGAGCGCGCCCTAAACTTCAAGCGGATGCTCCTTCGTATCCAACCCAAGGAGACAATCCAGTGAAATACATTGCTCTGTTGTTCGTATGCCTGTTCGTCGCAGCGGTGCTGCTCGTAAGCCTGCACGCTGGGAAGAAAATGACTTTGCAATATGCCGCCGCGCCCGCAGACGATGACTCAGCACTCAGCCCGTCAACGCACGTGTGCATCACGGTCTACGACGCGAAGCCGGATTACAAGTGCGGTTATTTGCGTATCGGCATGGATGAAAACGCTGTTGGCACGCAAATGGGCGGAACACAGCACGCCACAACGACGGACACGACTGCTGACGGAACTGTTCAGTACTGGCGTTACGTCGGATTTCCCAACGATGATAAACACGTGCTGCTGATGTTCGTGGACGGAAGGCTTAACGCGATTCAGAACTGACGCTGTTGGCCGCTGGGACTCGGCGGATATATACTCACGTCCGGTCAAGGAAAGTGGGTCAGGAATGCTTCTTGCTCTCGTTGCGTTTGTCAGTCTCATCCTCATCCTGCAACTTCGTGGCATCAGCCATCGCTTATACGAACTCAAAGAGGAAGTTCACGAACTCAAAAAGGAAGTTCACGAACTCAAAGAGGAAGTTCAAGAGCTTCGCAAAAGCGTAGCCGAAGAATTTCGCTGGTACAAAGACGGTTCATTCGCACACGAACTGCGCGAATCGCTGCGCCAGATTACAGAGAACATCTTGCAAGAGCTTCGCTGGTACGAGGACGGCA
>JBOGMU010000243.1:0-7176 GCA_050746865.1 Candidatus Acidiferrales bacterium | reverse complement strand
AGTACTGTGTTTTGCGATTGCGGGCATTGTGGGCGTTGCCGCAGCGCAAGATGCACAGGTAGCTGGAACATGGACGCTCAGCTCGGAGGGCCGCGGCGGTAATATGCAGAACAGCACCCTCACGTTGAAGCAGGACGGTCAGAAACTCACGGGTACGCTTGCCGGCGGTCGAGGCGGCGACGCACCGCTGACCGGCACGATCTCCGGCAATAACATCACCTTTTCCGTCACGCGCACAACCCAAAGGGGCGAGTTCAAAACGGACTATACCGGCACCGTGAGTGGCGATTCGATGAAGGGAAGCGTCACGATGGGGCAGAACACTAGAGACTGGACTGCGACAAAGGGCGCACCTCCGGCGGCTGGTGCGGGCGGTTCGGGCAACTAGGCTTTTTCCATCTCCGCAAATGAGGGGGCGCTCGACCAGCCGGGCGCCCTTCCGTTTTCTGTAATCCAATTGGGCAAGAGTTCAGGGCGTGGGATTTTCCGCTGTCACGCGCTCGCGGAAATAGTCGAAGGTCTGCTTGAGGCCCTCTTCCAGATTCACTTTGGGTTCCCACTTTAGAATGCGTTTTGCCTTGGTGATATCCGGGCAGCGCTGCTTGGGATCATCCTGCGGCAGTTCACGGAATACGATCGGCGTGTCTCGGCCCACGAGCTTCCGAATCCGTTCCGCAAACTCGAGGATTGTGATTTCGTGCGGATTCCCGATATTGGTCGGCATGTGCTCGTCGGATTCGAGGAGACGATAGATACCCTCGACGAGGTCCGAGACGAAACAGAAGCTCCGCGTCTGCTTGCCATCGCCGTACACGGTGATCGGCTCCCCGGTGAGCGCCTGATATAGAAAGTTGGGCAGTGCGCGCCCGTCGTTCAAGCGCATGCGGGGGCCGTACGTATTAAAAATTCGAACAATATGCGTATCGACGCCATGATGGCGGTGATACGCCATCGTCAGCGCCTCTGAAAACCGTTTTGCCTCGTCATAAACACTTCGCGGGCCCACGGAATTGACATAGCCCCAATATGTTTCCGGCTGCGGGCTCACAGTTGGATCGCCGTAGCACTCAGATGTCGATGCCAGCAAGTATTTCGCCTTTTTCGCAAGCGCCAAGCCCAGCGTATTGTGCGTGCCGAGCGAGCCAACCTTCATTGTTTGGATCGGCCACCTCAAATAGTCCGGTGGACTTGCAGGCGAGGCGAAGTGCAACACGGCATCCACCGGTCCGGGCACTTCGATATATCGCGAAACATCCTGCCGTCCAAATCGAAATCGCGGATGCGCAAGCAGATGCGAAATATTCGCGTCTGAACCAGTGATCAGGTTATCGAGGCAGAGTACTTCCCATCCGCGCTCGATCAGCAGGTCGCAGAGGTGCGATCCTAAGAACCCCGCTCCGCCTGTAACGACTGCGCGCAAGTTGCCGCTCCTTTGGAGACTGTCTTTCAGCACCAAATATTATTACTGGTCGACCAGCCAAATTTCTCGGTATTTACGATTTTCGCAGAATGGCGGTAATTTCCTGGGCGATCTGCCGCGCCCGGACCAGGTCGCCGGGGCCCAACGAGATAGCCGCGACTTTTGCATGGCCGCCGCCACCGTATTTTTCGCAAAGGGTCGCCAGATTAATGTTGGCTGACGCTTCTTTCCACGGGCTTGTGCCTACTGAAACTTTGGCTCGTGCCGGCGACGCGCTTACGCCGACAGAATACGTCGCATCGCGGTAGAGATAGTAAGGGATAAATTTGTTGTAGCCTTCAAGATCAAGATCACTGACATCGAAGTAGACCACTCCATCGCGATAGTCGGCGCGCTCGCGCATGATCTCGATGGACCGCTTGTGCCGCTCAAGAAGCGAGCCGAGATGCTTCTGCACGACGGGCAATTCAATCATCTCCTCCAACGATCGATAAGCGAGATGTGGAATCAATTGTTGCACGACGTTGTTTTCAGGCGCTGCCTCGATCACGAGCGCCAGTTTCATCGCCGGTTGTCCGAGGCCTACGGCCTCTTCCGGGGAAGCAAACTGCGCACCGTCTATGATGTCGCCCCATTTGATCAAATCGGCGATAGGGCTGGCGTCGAAACCGAACCTTTGCGACGCGATCGTTGCGAGGAATTTGGTGCATGACTTGTAATCGGGATCGTAGAATTTCGTGCCCGAATGGTCGTGACGGAAATGCTCCGCGTCCTCCGGTGTCAGAAACGCGCTTTGGTGATGATCGAACCACCACGTGAGCAGAGGCGAGCTTGAATACTTGAAATCGACAATCACGTTTTCATCGCCATCGAACGTGCCATTTTCAAAGGGCTTCGACGCCTTGTGCGTCATGCCGGTGTATAGAAACTCCGCGTCGGGGCGGATACGTTCGCGGTAAAAGCGCGAAAAGATTGCCGCCGAGCAAGCCCCATCAAAACACCTGTCATGAAAGCAGACGCGAACCTTCAAGCTGTACACCCCGGGTCTATTGAGCCTCGCGGGCAAAATGAGCCCGAGAGGAAAGTTTGTTAGGATGGCGGCTGTCAGCCCGGAAGTCAAGAGGGATTCGCGAACCACGCAATCAGTTCCGGAATGAAAACGGTCGAGGAGCGGAACGCCAATAGGCCGGAGGATTCGTGCCGTTGTATTCTTCGTTTGTGCTCACGATTGACACCACTCTCGAATTCGACCTTGCCGGCGAAATGGGTTTCTTCGCCGCTTTGCCACCTGTTCCGGGCGTCATCCTTCTCGAAATGAAAGACGCCGGTGCGCAACCTTATCTTGCGCAGACCGCGGATATTCGCCGCGCGGTTGAACGGCTTCTGCGCACGCCCGAGAGCGAATCGAAGCGTCTGAACCTGCGAAATGTGGCAGCGCGAATTCGCTACCGCGCTACGTCATCAAAATTCGAGCGTGCGGTCGCCTACTATCAGAACGTGCGCGCTCTTTTCGGGCAGAAATATCGCGATCGCCTGAAGCTGCGTCCGCCTGCATTGCTGAAAGTGAACCTGCGCAATAGCTATCCGCGCTGCTACGTGACACGTCGCATTCGTGCCGACGAAGGTTTTTATCTCGGGCCCTTTCCCTCCCGCCGTGCCGCCGACGCATTCAACGAAGGGATTCTCGACCTGTTCAAGATCCGTCGCTGCCAAATCAAGATCCGTCGCGATCCTACATTTCCGGGCTGCGTTTATTCCGAAATGAAGATGTGCATGGCGCCATGTTTTGCAGGCTGCACGCATGCAGAATACGAGGCCGACGTTCGCGCGCTCGTGGCCGGTCTCGATACGCGCGGCGCAGCGCTGCTCGATCCGCTCGAACGCGAACGCGAAGGCGCCAGCGAGGCGCTTGATTTCGAGCGAGCCGCCGCTCTGCACAAGCGCGTCGAAAAAATAAAAGGGGCGCTGCGTTCGCTGCCGGACATTGCCCATCGTTTGGACAAACTGGACGCGGTGATCTTGCAACGTGGCGCGGCGGAAAAGACGGTGATCGCATTCCCGCTCATCGCGGGCGTTCTCAGCGATCCTATCCTCCTCAATTTCGCCGATCTTTCCGAGCCCCGCTCGGTTGAAGCTGTCTTGCGCGAGGCGCTAGAGCCGGATTCATCGGGCGAACAGTCCGCCAAGAAGAAGGCCAGACGCGACGCAGCATCGCCGGAGACAGAAAACGATCAAGCTGCGACTGCTGTGTCCGCGTCGCAGCAATACGAAGCTGCCGTCGAAACCACGAATCTGTGCGAGCTCTATGGATTGCATTCCGCGCCTCCCGACTTGAGCGAGCATCTTTCGCTTGTCGGTCGCTGGTTTTACTCCAAACCTCGCCAGGGCGAAATCCTTTTTCGTGAAAAGGACTGGCCCTATCGCCGCATTCTACGAGCCTGCGCGCGCCTGCTGGCGCCGCCAGCACCCGCCGAGCCCGAAAAAACTCCGGAAAGTCCCAAGCTTCAAAATGGTCCGTAGGAACGCTGCCTGCTGGCCGCAGGCGGGTTCGCTGCGCGCCTATCAATTTCGCCTCACTATTAATTCTGCGAGGCGCCGAACATCGTACAATGAACGTTTATGGCGGCTTCGGAGAAATCTCCCCCGCAACAGACACCGCCTGCACAGCGCCGCTCGCGCATGCAGGACATGGTACGTTCGCTGCACCATCCCAATTTCCAGCTTTTCTTCAGCGGACAGCTCATCTCCCTGATTGGGACATGGATGGACACGGTAGCCGAAGCGTGGCTCGTGTACCGGCTCACGCATTCTTCTCTGCTGCTCGGCATAGCGGGGTTTGCCAGCCAGATTCCCGTGTTCCTCCTCGCGCCGATTGGCGGCGTGGTTGCGGACCGGCTCAATCGCCATCGCGTCGTGATTGCCACACAAGCGTCATCGATGGTCCTCGCCGCAATGCTTTCTTTTCTGACGCTGACCAACCGCGTCACAGTAATTGACGTCATCACGCTGGCGGCGTTGATGGGCTGCGTCAACGCGTTCGACATTCCCGCGCGGCAGGCGTTTCTTGTGGACATGGTCGGCCGCGGCGACCTTATGAATGCCATCGCCCTCAACTCGTCCATGTTCAACGGCGCCCGCATCGTCGGCCCAGCCGTTGCCGGCATCCTCGTCGCCAGCATCGGCGAAGGCTGGTGCTTCTTCGCCAACGCGGTCAGTTACATCGCTGTAATTGCCGGGCTGTTTCTGATGAAAATCGAACGCGCTAACATCGGCCAGAGCGAGGGGTCGCCGACAGAGCACATCAAGGAAGGCTTTCGTTTTGTTCGCAACACGGCGCCGATTCGCGCGATCCTGCTTCTTCTCGGACTCGTCAGCCTCGTCGGCATGCCTTACAGCGTGCTTATGCCGGTATTCGCCACGAAGATCCTGCACGGCAACGCAAGCACGCTCGGCGTCCTGATGGGTGCAACGGGTGTCGGCGCGCTCATCGGCGCTCTGCTGCTCGCCTCGCGTACCGAATTGAGGGGCCTTGGCCGATTTGTGTTCATTTCGTGCGCTGGTTTTGGCGGTTCGCTGATTATCTTTTCGTTTTCGCATTGGTACCTGCTTTCGGTCGCGCTCCTTGTGCCCGTCGGCTTCTGCATGATGGTCCAGATGGCCTCCTGCAACACGCTTATCCAGGCGATGGTGCCCGATGCGCTCCGCGGGAGAACGATGGCCGTCTATTCGATGATGTTCATGGGGATGGCTCCGCTCGGCGCGCTGCTCGCCGGCGGCGCTGCAGACCGCATCGGGGCGCCGTGGACGGTCGCGCTCGGCGGAGTCGTTGCTATCATCGGCGCCGTCGCGTTTGCGCGCCATCTCCCGAAGATTCGCGTTGAAGCCCGCCAGCTCATCCTCGCCCAAGGTATGGCCGCCGGCGAACCCGCCCAGGAACTCAACTCCTCCGCCATGCCGTGACGAATTTTGCGTTCCTCGGCTGAAATTTTGCCGGACGCGAAGGACGGCTCTGGAATTCGCACTAAGATTCCGCTTCTTAAAAGCACATTGGGCGCGGTTCGCATTTTCACACCGTAAAACACTCTTTTTGATAGCCAAAGTGATAGCGTGGCGTTACACTGCCAACCATCTTCCGGTAAGTGAAGAATTTAAGAGCGTTAGAGGGAGCGAGCTTATGAATTTGAAATCTGCCTGGAGCCGTCGTTCGTTTTTATCCGGACTTTCTGCGATGAGCGCGTTTGGCGGCAGCCTGTTTGCGCCGAGCGAAGCGAGCGCGAAGGCGAAGAAGTCAAAATCCGCATCGAACGTCGACGGTAACCCTATCGTTCCCATAACAAAAGGGCTTGGTTCTACCGGCAACATCTACGCTGAACTCGGCGTGAAGCCGATCATCAACATCAATGGGACGGTGACGGTAATCGGCGGTTCCGTGATGGCGCCTGAAGTGATGGAGTTGATGCGGCTCGGGAATCAGCACTTTTGCATGATCGACGATCTTGAGGTGGCGGCCGGGAAATTCATCGCGAAATTGTGCAAGTCGCCGGCGGGTTACACGGGCTTGGTGACGGGCGGCGCTGCAGCTGCGCTGGTGGTGGGATACGCCGGCATGATGACGGGAGATTCGGAACTCCGCATTCGGCAGATTCCCTACGTGCGGGATTTTCCGAAGACTGAGGTGATTATTCAGAAGGCGCATCGTTATCCCTTTGACCACCAAATCCGGCAGACGGGCGCGGTGTTGGTCGAGGTGGAGACGAAAGAGCAGATGATCAATGCGATCAATCCGAAGACGCTTGCGATCCATTATCTGAATATTCAGTCCGACCGCGGTCAAGTGACCGGGCTGGAGACGATTGAAATCGCCAAGGCGCATGGGCTCTACACGTACAACGATGCGGCCGCCGATGTGCCGCCGGTCGAAAGACTTTGGACATATCCGGCGCAGGGTTGGGACATGGTCACGTGGAGCGGCGGCAAGGATATTAAGGGACCGCAGGCGACGGGTCTCCTGATCGGCAAAGAAGAGTTGATGCGGTATGCGTTGCTGAACATGAGCCCGCAGGAAGATCGCATCGGGCGCCCGTGCAAAGTGGGCAAGGAAGCGATCTTTGCGTTCCTGAAGGCGCTCGAGATGTTCGTCAATCAGGATTATGACGAGACCTTGGCGAAGTACGATTCGCGAGCAAAGGTGGTCACCGACGCAATCGCGAAGTTCGGTGTGACTGCCTTGCCCCGCCAGTATAATCCCGAGGCTCTAGGCAACGTGACGCCTCATTACAGCTGGCAGATTCCTGCGACGTTGAATATTACCGGGCAAGACGTGATGCAACAACTTGCCGACACCGAGCCGGTGGGGATTGGCAGCCTAGGCGCCGGTGCGAGCGGGATGCGCGGGCAGTGGCCGCAGGGGATGTCCGAGGGCAGCAACGTCGACGAGGGAGTAAACAAGAGTTTCGAAGGCGCTGCTCAAGAACCCGCGGAGAATGGCGGTCGCGGGGGACGTGGTGGACGCGGTAGAGGCAATCGCGATCCGCATACGTTCGGATTCGCCGTTTGGCAAATCAAGGACGGCGAGGACAAGATTATTGCGGACCGGCTGGTGGAAATTTTCAGCAAGGCGCCGAAGGCGTAGCAGAAACCCCCAAGAGCCAGTGCCTGATGGCGTTTCACAGGCCGCGCTGAGTCCCGCGGCGCTTCGTTTAGACCTTCGATCCGGCCGGGTGCGTCGCTGGAATTGCGTCGGCGGTGTCCAGCAG
>JBOGMU010000242.1:0-10467 GCA_050746865.1 Candidatus Acidiferrales bacterium | reverse complement strand
CGCGCCATCTCCACCGGCTTTTTCGCCACCACAAGCAGGCTGCGAGCTTCGTGCGTGGAGGCAACAGCCATGTCCGGCAGAGCCACGAGGCCGTCGATACGCTGATATTCGATCGAGGGAATGATCGCGACGTCGACGTCGCCGCGGCGCAGCGCTTCCGCGCATTGGGACGGAAGCGAAAACGATAGGTCGTATTTTCCGGCGAGCGGGCCGTCCGTGAAGCCCCAGACGAGCGGCGCCGTATTCAGGTATTCGACAATGGAAATGCGCAGCCTACTCACGCTTTTTCGCCCCAAAACAATATACCACGGGCAAGCGGTGTGTCTGGCGCGCAGCAGTTACGGCTTGTCCGTCGGCGCTGTCGTCGCACCCTGGACGATGCGCGAAGTAACACGGAAGCGCTTATAGTCCGTGTAGCGGATCGTCATGCGGATGTGTACTTCGCCCGTCGAAAATTTCAGAAAATCGTCTGCGTGCGTATATGTCGGGAACCAGTAGTGTCCCTCGATGTTTTCGCGATAGGTCTCGAAACGCGGAAAGACGTTCTCACTAGCCCCTTTCCCAATGTTAGGAACAGCCTTGCCGTCCGTTTTTACGATTTCGAAGCCTTTGTCTTCCACCCAGATGCGTCCCTGGAAATAGCGCTGGCCCTTTTCGATCTTCTTTGGTGCAACGTCAAACACATAGGTGCCGAGCTGATCGATGTGCTGGCGGCCCACATATGTGACGTTATATTTCGGTAGGTCCTCACTCGTCAGGACGAATGGCTGGATGTTGCGCACGTCGTCGAGGTCCTGCTGCGTGAGCATGATTCGTTCCAGCGTGGGCGGCGGCGCGTATGTAACAACTTCATAGCGCTTTCCTTGCGGCGTAAACGTGATGTCGCTCGTCATGCGGTATTCGCCATCAACGTTTCCGTCGTCGTCGATCGTCTGAATCGAAAAGTCCTGCGTATATGTGAAATTATCGCGCTCGATTTTGAATTCGGCCTCGTGTTGCGCGAATGTCTTAATAATTTGATCGGTCGGAATGGCAGGCGGCGCGTTCTCGATCGGCTCCTGCCTCGCAGGGCCGGTGGTTCCCATTCGCGCGGGCCCCTGCTGAGGAGCAGGCGCAGCAGGGGCAGTCCGTACTGGCCCTTGCTGCTGCGGCATGCCGGCCGGGCCGTCATATTGCGGAGTGGCCGCCGGCATCGGTCCGGGCCCTTGCGCAAGGAGCGGCGCAGCAAAAAGAGCTGCCGCAAGCACCAGCGACGCGGCTAGGCGCCCGCGGAAACGGCTAAGATTTTCGGAAGCGTGCAGCAACGATCTCTCCAACAGATTTGTAACGTTTAACGCCACTTATCTACGGACGTATTCGCGCCACTAAGGGTTGCTCGCTGACGGCGATACGAGCACCACAAGAGTATAACGAAAGTGGCCCAAATCGCCTTAAGAAGCTGGATCAGGGCAGGGCCCAGCAGGATTCCCCATTGACATGTTTACTGCGGAAGTAAACTGTTGTTTCAGGTCGTACGAATCACACGACTAGTAGGGTGGCCAGGCTTCAAGTGCGAAACTCGTCTTAGGAGGGTAGTGATGGCCGTAAGAGTAATCGGTCCCGGCGACGGCAAACTAGGCTTTCTGGGCACCATAGGAGTCCGGTTCATGATTGGGGGCGCAGAGGCAGGGGAGCATTTTTCTTTGGTAGAGCACCCAATGTCTGCCCATGCCCTGGCCGCCCCATTGCACCGCCACTCGCGCGAAGATGAATACAGCTATGTTCTTAAGGGCAGTTTGGGCGCGCTCCTGGGCGATGACGTGGTATTTGCGAAGCCGGGCGATCTAGTGTTCAAGCCTCGCAACCAGTGGCATACGTTTTGGAATGCCGGCGATGAACCGGCCAGTATTCTGGAGATTATTTCTCCCGCCGGATTCGAGCGCTTTTTCAGTGAGCTCTCCGATTTGGGCGGTGTCACTAACGTCGAGCCATCGATGTTGTCTCGTTTATGCAGTCGCTACGCACTTGAGATGAAGCCCGAGAGTGTTCCCGAATTGCTTGAACGCTTTCAATGCCGTTTTCCTGGCGAGCCGGTTGTCTGACTGCCAGGACCCGGCGCAGGGTTGGCTGCCCGAACGGCGAGCATGATCCTCTCTGACAAGCTGACGATCGAGTGAACGTTTGACGGCTTCGCTTTACTCTGATTTGCGCTAAACTTTCTCAAACCTAGTGTGTTCGGGCCTGACGAAGGCCCGGCCTGCGGTAAAGACGAGGAGAGAAAGAATATGAAGCTAAAGAGCACTCTGGCGCTGTTTGCGGTGTTTGTTGCCGTCCCTGCGATGGCGCAAGCGCCCGCCGCAGGCCGCAATGCCGCCTCGAATCCGGCCGCGCAGACTCCTGCGGCCGGAGCGCCTCCCGCTGCCGCCGCTCCGGCTTCGGCGCCTGTTGATCCGGCGAAAGCAACGGCAATTAAGCAATTGACGCAGGTCACAGGCGCGGGCAAACTCGGCGAGGAATACGTCGATCTGATCACGCAGCGAGTTCGGCAGGCTGTGACGAATGTGATTCCGCAGCCCGACCGCCTGCAACAATTCATGGACGCCTTCAGCAAAAATTTTGCGACGCGCCTGACAGCCTCGCAAATCAATGACGCACAGATTCCGATTTACGCGAATCATCTGTCGCTCGAGGACATTCAAGCGCTGCTCAATTTTTATCAGACGCCGGCAGGGCAGCGGATTATCAAGGCGCTGCCGATGATCGTGCAGGAATCGCAAAACGCGGGCGCAAACATGGTGCAGCCCGCGGCAATGGACACGCTCCACCAGATGACGGCCCAATATCCTGAAATAAACCAACTCCTCGAACAGCAGGCGCCAGCCGTGCCGGCTCCGGGGCGTGGTGCTGCGCCACCGCCCAATCCAGGCGCCCAAACGCCGCACCCGTAACTTGCGATTATCAGCGGCGCTCGTAGCCCTCGTGGTACGCAACAAACATTACCGCGTGGTTTGCTTTTATCGCGTGCTTCGCTAAAGTAACGAGCTTATGGATTGGTCTCCGCTCCGGATATCGCTCGCCACAAGCTTCACGGCAACGTTGATCACGCTTGTAATCGGACTTGCGGCCGCGGCGTGGCGCGAAAAGCGGACAGGGCCATTAATGGCCGTCATCGACGGCCTTTTTCTGCTGCCTCTGGTTTTGCCTCCCACCGTAGTTGGATTTTTTCTGCTCCTGCTTTTCGGACGCAACGGGCCGCTCGGTAAACTTCTCTTGCGCATGGGCACGACGATTGTTTTTTCCTGGCCTGCCACGGTGATTGCGGCAGCCGTCGTCGCGTTCCCGTTGATGTATCTCACGGCGCGTGCGGCGCTGGAGCAGGTCGAGCCGCGGCTCTTGCAAGCAGCGCGGACGCTTGGCGCGAGCGAATGGCGCGTGTTCCGCGAGGTGGCACTCCCTTTGGCATGGCCCGGAATTCTTGCGGGCACAATTCTTGCCTTTGCGCGCGCACTAGGCGAATTCGGCGCCACGCTCATGGTCGCGGGAAACATTCCCGGGCGAACCACAACCATCCCGATCGCAATCTACTTTGCCGTCGAAGATAATGACATTTCTAACGCGCTCTTCTGGTGCGCCGTCGACGCGGCGATTTCTCTCGCGCTGCTCGCAGCACTCTATTACTGGAGCCATGCACAGAAGACCACGCGCGTGCGGCTGGCGCGCCGGTAATGGCGCTCACTGTCCAGATCGCGAAACGGCTCCCGGAATTCGAGTTGGACGTCTCATTGACCGCAGGCAGCGAACCGGTGGCAATCCTCGGGCCTTCGGGAGCAGGGAAGTCGATGCTGCTCCGCTGCATCGCCGGCATCGAGCGGCCAGACCGCGGCCGAATTTCTCTCGGCGAGCGCACGCTCTTCGATTCCGAGCAGCACGTGCACGTTCCGGCGCGGGCGCGGCACATCGGAATGTTATTTCAGAGCGATTCGCTGTTCCCTCATCGCACAGTGGCACAAAACATCGCATTCGGCCTCGCGGACCTAACGCGTGAGGAGCGGAGCAAGCGCATCGCAACCTGGATGGCGCGGACGCACATTCAGGGCCTTGAGCATCGCCATCCGCGCGAGCTTTCAGGTGGCGAGCAGCAGCGCGCAGCGCTAGCACGAGCCCTGGCGACCGAACCGCAGACCCTTTTGCTCGACGAGCCGCTGACGGCTCTCGACACGCATCTGCGCAGCCAACTCGAAGCGCAATTGCAGGAGACCTTTGCCGAGTTCCGCAGGCCCGTGCTGCTCGTGACCCACAATATCGAAGAGGCCTATCGTCTCGGCGAGAAGATGATGCTGCTCGCGCGCGGCCGCGTGGTCGCCTTCGGACCGAAGGAAGAGATTTTTCGTCATCCGCCCACGCGAATGGCAGCGCAGCTCACCGGCTGCAAGAATTTTTCTCAAGCGCAGCGCATCGCCGACAACGAAATTGAAGCTCTGGACTGGGGCTGCCGCCTGCGCGTTTCGCCAAGCCAATCCGCAGCGCGTCCGCCAGCCTTTGTCGGTATTCGCGCACACCACATCGAGTTCGCCGGCGTGGATTTCGACGAAGAAGGAAGCGTCGGCCATGGCGGCAACACCTTCCCCTGTTGGCCGGTGCGCGTCTCCGAGACTCCGTTTCGCGTGACTCTTTATCTCCATCTGCATCAGCCGCAGGGCGACTCGGTTCCGCATCATCTCCAAGCCGAGGTCTATAAGGAGAAGTGGCGCAAGTTCCGCGACCGCCCGCTCCCGTGGCGCATCCGTCTCGCCGAAGAGTCGCTGATCCTCATGGCCGAATAAGCCAATTGTTATCCGAAACATACATCGTAACGCTTTCGCGCCAACGCAACTTCCTTCGCCCTCCCGGGTTTCACATTTCGGGGTACTGTTTCCCTAGGCTCCCAGCCTCCTAAATGCGAAAGGACACCTAGATGCGCAAAGCCTATTTATTCGCCTTTCTAATTGCCGCACTGACGGTTTTTGGACTGCCCGCCTCCTCACAGGCGGCGCAGATTTCCGTTGGCCTCTCGGTCCACATGGGACCGCCAGCCCTTCCTGTCGTTGACGTCCAGCCGCTTTGCCCGGGACCTGGCTATATCTGGACGCCCGGCTACTGGGCATACGGCCCTGGCGGCTACTATTGGGTGCCGGGAACCTGGGTTATGGCGCCGGTCGGCATGCTCTGGACTCCCGGATATTGGGGTTTTGAAAGCGGCGCGTATCTCTGGCACGCCGGTTACTGGGGCCCGCACGTCGGCTTTTACGGCGGCATTCGCTATGGGTTTGGCTATGACGGCGCCGGCTACGTCGGCGGTCGTTGGGATCGCGGCGTTTTCCGCTACAACACGGCCGTAAGCCACGTTGATGTTCGAGTCGTGCATAACACCTACGTTGACCGAACGGTTGTGGTCAACGAGCGCAACGTCGCGCGTGTGAGCTTCAATGGCGGCGACCACGGTGTCCACGCCCTTCCCAACCACGACGAGCGCATATATATGAACGAGCACCACGAGGCGCCGATAGCCGTTCAGATGCAGCATGAGCATGACGCCCGCGCGGACCGTGCGTTTCTCGCGTCAGAAAATCACGGTCATCCTACTGTGATTGTGACGGAGCATCCCAGCGAATTTCACGGCGGACACGAATCTCATCCAGCCGGAAACGCGTTCCACCCGCCCCAGCACAATGACCACCCAGATCATCCAGCTAATGTACACGCGGACCACAATGATCGCGGGCACGATAATCCGCGCGCTGACCGTGGCAACGATCGCGGTAACGATCGCGGTAACGATCACAACAATGGCAGAGGGCGCGGGCACGATCACAACTAAGCAGAACTAATCAGCGGATCGGGCGCTGCGGCTCAAAAAGCTGCGGCGCCCTTTTTTTTGCGTGCCCGATTCTTTTCCAGCGAAGGCGCGGAGTGTTTTACGCGCAGATTACTTCAGGTGCTTCACCCACTTGATATCCATTCCGTAGGTGCCGTTAATGTCGCGCAGGAAGACAATCGAAAGATCGCGCTTCACCGCGTAGTCCACCTGAA
The DNA here is from genome assembly GCA_050746865.1 of Candidatus Acidiferrales bacterium. Taxonomy (GTDB): domain Bacteria; phylum Acidobacteriota; class Terriglobia; order Acidiferrales; family UBA7541; genus Palsa-295. The sequence continues at coordinate 4,419 of JBOGMU010000242.1, read as the reverse complement.
TCATCTGGTATTGGTTTGACGTAGCTGCGTTCGTCGAATACGTGATCGTCAGATCGCGCGTTACCTGCTGCTCGATCGTCACGCGCGCCGCGGCATTGGATTCGGTCGATGTTTCCGCGACGAACGGATCCACGCTGAAGTGGCTGATCCCGAAAAGATGTTCGATGCGCCCGCCCAGTCCGCTGGAGATCGCCTCTGACAGCAGCGCGGTCGCGCCGTAGTTTCCTGACGACGTCCCGGACATCAGCCCCGCACTTTCGCCCGTATTACCGAGCGCCAGCAGCGCTACAATTTCGGAATCCGGCAGCGGCGGATCGGAGCGGTAGTTCATCTGCAACCGGCTCGCAGGCCCGGTGAAGTCGATCGTCACTTCATACTGGCTGATCGTCGTGCTGGCTTCGATGTTGAGCACGGGATCGAGGCGAAAAGGATTCGCAAAATTGATGTCGCCGCGGGTGAGCTGATAATTGTTGCCGCGGAACACCATTTCGCCGCCCAGCAGGTGCACGTCGCCCAAAATCACCGGCCGATCCCACGTTCCGCGCAAGCGCACGTCGCCATCCATATCGATTTGCGCGCCGTTCCACTCGATACGCGAACCGGGCGCTGTCTGCGTTGCCACGTCAAACGAAAGATTTCGCAAAAATGGCGAATTCGATGCCGGCGCAACCGACGTCTCGGATGCTGCTGCGAAGAATGACGCCACATCAACGCCCTCAGCAAAAAGCACCCGTTGCACGTTCACGCTGCCCGTGAGCAGCGATGCACTCGAACTGCCCGAGAGGCGCAAATTGCCGTCCGCGAGCCAGCTCATTCCGGTGGGATAACGAATGCGGACGGTCGATGTCGTCGTCGTGTTCACGTCAAAACGCATCGGGCCTTGCCCGTACGTCACGCTGCCTGCCAGCTTCAATTGACCGCCGCCTGCATTCGCCGTCAATCCATCGAACGTGAGGCGACTCTGATCGAAAACGAAGTTGCCGTTCACATTGCTCAGTCCCACCGGGAAGTCGGCGTAGTTAGCGGCCGCGTCCTTCACGTTCGCGCGCCCCGTGATGCGCGGACTGGACATCGTGCCCGCAACGGAGACATTGAGCGTGCCCTCGCCTTGCGTTTCGAGTTGAGGCAATAGTCCGCCGAGCAAACGGAGATCGACGTTGCCCGCCACCGTGAGAGCGATCGGACGATCCTGATCGAATCGCGCGGTGCCTCCAATTTGAATATCCGTGTCGGTGCCATGCAGGCGCGCCTGCTCCACGCGAACCAGATTGCGCGTGTAGCTGAGCCGGACGTTGCCGTTATTCGCCAGTTGCACGCGCTCGTAAGAGAACGAAACGCTCGAAAGATCGGCATCTGCTTCGATGCTATCTGGCTGGAGCAGCGAACCCTTCAGCGCCACCGTCCCATCGACGCTGCTGTGTCCCGTCAGCTTATCCAGATGCAGGCCGGCGATAATAAACGGGTCGAGGTCGAATTGCGCCAGATCGAATTTGCCGGAAATTGGAACGTCATCGCCAAGCGCCCCAGTTAACTGCCCATCGAGTTTGCCGCGCGTCAGCGTAGAGTTGACCGTGAGAGTTGCGTTGCGTCCGTCGGAAGAAAGATGCCCCGCGAGGGCTCCCTCCATCTCGCTTCCGAACTGCAATCCGGCCAACTGCAAATCTCCCTGCGCTGTCGGCGCTTTCAGAGGCCCACTGCCTTTTAGATTGAAACTGAACTGCCCTCCGATAGGCAGCGATTTGCTTTGCAGCGCCGCAATGCGGTCAAGCCCGATACCGGAGCCAGCCACGTCGAATTGCGCCTGCTGATCCGCCTCGTTATACGAGATGCTGCCGGTAATTCGCCCGGGTCCAGCCGTAAGATCGGCATTGGTCAGTTCTAAAGAGCCGTTGTTCCAGTGGACGTGCCCCGCAAGCCGGTCGAATGCAAAGCTTCTTGCGGAAATCTGAGAAAACGTGAAATCCGAATCAAGGCTCGGATCTTCATGCGTCCCGCCGCCCGCTAAATTTCCGCTGAAGACTCCCGTCACTGCGTAGTTTGTGCCGAGCATCTGCTGCACATCTTTGCTGGGCGCATTCGCCACTTGCGCACTCAGGCTCCACGTATTTTCGGGTAGAAAGCCCCAACTGCCGTCGAGTTGCAACGCGAGGCTGAGGTTCTCAATCACGGCGCCGCCGTACCTTGCATGCATGTTCGTAAGCCGCAAGTCGTCGGGCGAGTATTCCATGTCGGCGTCAAGCTCATCCCATGCGTACTTTCCGTAATGCGGCTTCTGCGATTGCACGTGCCCCACAAACGTCGGCCCGGCAATCGGACCGAGTACCCTCCCGTTCCATGTTGTTGTGCCTGCAATGGCCTGGTGTTCAGCGTCCGGCCCGCGGATGGCATTGATGAAGGGATCCCATTGCGTCAGATCGTCCGCATGGAATTGCACGTTGAGGTCGGAATCTTTTGCGCCGAGCATGCCGTCGAAATCGAGCTTCATGCGCGGGTCCGTAATTTCGCTTTGGCCGATGCGAACTTCTTTCCGATCGGCGGAATAGTCGTAAGTGATCTGCGCCGCGACGGGAATTGTGCCCGGCACAGTATTCGCGGGATTCCAGTTCGTCGTACCCTGCGTGCGGAAGTGCTTGAAGCCCGCATCCCATGTATTCACCGAATCGATGTCCATCGAGGAATCCCAGTCCAGCGGAACGACGGGGAAGTTCTGGTTTTCGAGTGCCGCGAAAACCTTCGCGAGGCTTGCGCCGTGCATGTGGGTCTGCGTCTTAAATGCGAAGCCGTCTAGATTCATTTCCAGTCGGCCATCGACCGTCCCGCCGAGGGCGGACGCGTGCAGATTCGCCACCGTGAGTTTTTTCCCCGCAACGACGTAGTTTCCCGAAGAGGCCATGCCCCGCGCGTGAAACCAGACGCCGTGCATCGCGATGTCTCGCCCATTGTAATATCCGCTCGCCGTCCACTGGCCGCCCGCATACCGCGCCTCACCTGAAAATTCGGCCGTTCCTTCCGGCGTCTCTGGCTTGCGAAAAATCGTGCGAATGTCCGCCAGCGAAAGATTGCCGCGGTAGTGCAAGTCCCAATCTGGCGCCGCAAAACTTGCCAATTCGGCGCGCGCATCCAGCTCCGAGTGCGGCAGCTTGCAGACGAGCTCGTCCAGATCGAACGAATTTCGGTGCAGCGTAAATCTTGTGCTCAGGTCCATCGGAAACGGCGCGTCGCGCTTGGCTGCGATTTGCACCTGTTGCCACGAGAGACTGCCCACATAAGAGTCGTCGCCGTTCGCCGGATGCTCGAATTGCATCAGAAACGCGAGATTCTGGCCGCGAACGTCCAACGGCACGCGCCGGTCGTTGAATATGGCGCTGCCTTGATCCAGCTCGAGTCGGCCAATGGCCAGATTGAAAAGCGTGTCATGCCAGGGCTGCGAACTGGCCTGGTGCACTCTCGGCTTTGGCACGTTGCTTTCGCCGCTTGCGTTGTAGCGCACGTAGACTTTCGGCTTGGTGACAATCAGCTCTTCCAGCGAAATCTTGCGGCCCCAGAAGGAAACAATGTGCAGTCCGACGGCGACATGGTCCGCATGGAATAGAGGCGGCTCGCTCGCGGATTCTAGGCCGTGAAGCGTGAAGTTATCGAGATCGACGTGCAAACGCCAAAATTCCAGCCTGAATCCTCCCAATTCGACGCGAGTGCCGGTCCGCTGTTCGATCTGCTCCACCATCTGATACCGCACCCAGGGATCGATCATCCCCTTGCGCACCACATACAGCGCGGCAACCACGCAAAGCGCCGCGAGCAGCAGGCCGCCCAGCGTCCAGTGATGCCAACGCAGCTTCATTCCCCTCCTCCCGTCGCCGGAAGCACGTCAATTTCGAGGCGCGAACGTGTATCGTCAAGCCATTGGTTCGCGCGGTCGGTGATATCGCGCTGCACGAGCACTTCGCGAATTTTGTCCTGCACTTCGGCCAGCGCGGGAACTGCCTCGCCTTTTGCCTTGAGCTGTGGCGCGAATTGCTCGTCGTAATACTTCTGCACATCCGCATCGCTCACTTCCGCTGCCGGACGGAAGCGGAAATCGAGAAAGCGCGCAAGATAGATCTGTTGTGCAAGCTCTCTGCGCACAGCATCCTGCGAAAGCCCGGCCCGCGTGCATCGCTGATCAAATGCTGCTTGCGACGGGAATTGCTTGACGAGCTCTGCATAAGCCTTGTCGATGTCCTGATCGGAAGGATGAGCGAAGTGCGCCGCGTCGGCCTCGCCCTGCACGATCCATTGATCTGTAAGCTCGCGGATCGCCTCGTCGCGCGGCTTTGATGTGCCGTCAACGAGCGTCTGATAATCGGTCAGTTCCCGCACTTCGCTTTCCGTGATTACACCGGTATCTATGCGAGCGGCGATCGCGTCGATGGTTTGCGC
>JBOGMU010000241.1:0-6702 GCA_050746865.1 Candidatus Acidiferrales bacterium | reverse complement strand
GCCGAAGCGATGAAAAACCGTCCTCGCGAGACTTTCGCTGTACAAGATGCTCGATCTGGACAGGCCCCATGGCCCGCCCCTCTGCACTACTGCATCCTGCGAGGACGAAACACCGTCTTGCGGCGCACATCTTGGATGACCCGACGTGATTATCCGGCGCGCAAAGATGCGAGTAAAGCACCACCCGCCAGATTGTGGTTGGTTGTTCCTAAGCCTGCAACAGATAGTCCTAGGACTAGGTCTCGCGTCTGCCCTTTGGCCCCGGCTCGAAGCGCGGCGATTAGGTCCAACTTCTGCGATTTCCTCCCAGATAACTCTTTTACGCCCGGGATCATCACACTTCAACCAGCGCCTTCGTAAACGCGCGCCCTAAGGTGTATAATCACGTCAAGATTCGGAGGTCGTCATGACGAGATCATTTGGTACAAAGTGGGTTTCTATCCTCGCGGCGACTTCAATGCTTGCATTGCCGGGAATGGCTGCGCCACAGGCGATGCCTACGCCGCCGCAGCAGCAGGCTCCTGCATCCCAAAACGCGCCCCAGACTACTGCACCGAGCGCGCAAGCGCCAGACGGTTCAAGCACACAGGCGCCCACCCAGAGCACTGCCGCACCGGCCCCGCCGCAGGACACAACTACATCGACTTCAACGCCCGACAATACTGATGTCGCTCCAGCGGCGCCCGATCCGAAAGCTCCCACGAAAGTCAAAGAGGGCAGCACCGCGGACGTCAACGCGATCGGCAACCGCGACGTCGGCAAAGGCCTCGATTTCTATTCGATCCAGCACGAAATTGAGCTTGGCAAGCAACTCTCTCAGGAAGTTGAAAAGACGGCCAAATTCATCAATGACCCCGTCGTCGTTGAGTATGTGAACCGCGTAGGCCAAAATCTGGTCCGCAACTCGGACGCACGCGTCCCGTTCACGATCAAAGTGATCGATTCGGACGAGGTCAACGCGTTCGCCCTCCCCGGCGGTTTTTTCTACGTGGATACCGGCCTAATTCTTCACGCCGACTCCGAGTCCCAACTCGCCGGCGTGATGGCCCACGAAATCGCCCACGTTTGCCTGCGCCACGGGACGAAGCAAATGACTAAGCAAGACATCGTGCAGCTTGCTTCCATCCCGGCGATGATCTTCATCCCGTATTCCTGGGCCGGGTACGCCATGTATCAGGGCATGAACTTCGGCATCCCGCTCGCTTTCCTCAAGTTCTCCCGCGACGACGAGCGGCAAGCGGACTACTATGGGCTGCAATATATGTACAAGGCCGGTTACGACCCGAACTCGTTCGTGATGTTCTTTGAAAAGATCGAGTCGGACGAAAAGAAGCAGCCCGGCACGATCCCCAAGGTCTTCGCGGATCATCCGCCCACGCCGGACCGCATCACCGCCATTCAAAAGGAAATCGCGACCATTCTGCCGCCGCGCACCCAATATATAGTTGACACCTCGGAATTCGATTCGGTGAAGGCGCGCCTCCAGATGATCGAAGACAATATCAAGCTCAACGATTCGCGCAATCCGAATAAGCCGACGCTTCGCAAGCGCACCGATCAGAACAAAGGCGGCTCAACCAACCCCAACTCAACCAATCCAAACTCGCCCAGCGCGAACGATCCGAACTCGCAGCAGCAATCGCCTGATGACGGCCCTCCAACTCTGGAGCGCCGCCCAAACGACGGCCAAACAACCAACTAGCTCCGAACTTAAAGGAAAGCGCCATTCGAAGGAATGGCGCTTCTTTTTTGCGTTTTGTTTGGATAAGTTGCCTAGTGTGTGTGGACTTCAGCGATGCCCATCCGCTTCATCGCCTCGGCGTAATACTTGCGGTAGAGGATGTCCCATTCCTCGCTGCCTTCGAGGATTTCCTTCTTTTGCGACGCAATCTTAGCCCGCACTTCGGCGTCGACTTGTTCTTCCTGTTTCAGCAGAGATGTAAAAATATTGACGATCTCCAGCCGGATCGTGTCGCGGTCCTCAATGAAATCCACAGCGGGATTTGCGACCAGCGAATCGATCACGCGGTGAGACAATCGGACGGTTTTTTCGCGGCTCAGTCGCATATTAGCGTAGGATCAGCTTCCTTTCTCGGGCGAGCTGGCCCTTCACTTTTTTGTACATTTCCTGATAGGACGCTCCCGTCTGCCGCATCTCTTCCTGATACCGCCCCAGAATCTCGCGGACTTCCTCATTCAGCCTGTCTTCAATCGTTACCTCGTCCGCCATCACTTGCCGCACCTGTTGCACCAGATTTTCAGCATTTTTTGTCTCGATCATCTTCGCGGCCAAGAGGCGTTTCACTACTTCCTTGGCCATATGGCCTACATAGTCCCGCGATAAAAGCATCCCGCCTCGCTCGCAATTTGTATTAATTCTTTTTTAGTCTACTGGCTGCCGCTTCGGAGTGTCAAGGAAGGCAGGGGGTTATACGCACGGAGGGGAAATTGCCACACCATGCAAAGGCCGCATAGAACGGGGCGTTCCGTGGGTCAGTGCCGGAGGCGGTCGATGGCTGAGGGTCGATGTCGGTTGCGGTGAGACTGTTTAATTTTTCTGGCCGTTACCGTGGGCAATCTTCAAGCGTCCTCAAACGATTCGTTGCGCGGTCGATTTTAGGATCAACCATCTCGTGATTTGCCGTACTAGAACGCCACTTGTCCGGTTACGCCGCCTCAGGAAGTTATGGGGCCCTTCCGGGGCAGCATCGTGCGGGACTAAATGCGGACGTATAATATGCACATGTGGAAGAGAGAACTCCCAGTGACGCATTGCACCGAATGCGGTGGCGCGGGTTACGACAGTAAAATGGCGGACCGTCGTTGTTGTAAAACTATCGCCGGAGAACGGTGCAACGGCACCAATGTAACCGCCGTTAACCGTGGTGATTGGGAAGAGTGTTCATACTGCGACGCCACCGGATATTACCGCAATAAAAGCTGCCCGCAGTGCCAAGGCGTTGGCTATCTTTTTGTGCGCCCCGAGGAAAAACAGCCTGTTGTTTAGCCGGACGAGTTCGGCCAGTACTCCACTCTTCCGGTAAGCGCGCTACTCAGCACTTGCAACGTTTTCTCGCGAAACCTACTCCGATGTGTCATTGGTGGGTGAGCAGGAGGCAGCCCGAAGAATGCCAAGTATCATTCGTTCCCCGTGGCGGGCCCCGCCTTTGTGGCTGCAATGTCTCTAGCGACGGCTCTCGCCTTCTTCTTTGCTGCTTTCCTGCCAGCCGACTTTAGCTTCCTTCGCCGAATGGCCTTTTTCGTTGTCGCGCTTCGTTTTCTGGGCATAGGGACCTTCCTTTTAACGGAGACTGCGCTCACTCTGACAGCGGGCCTCTCGGAAGTCAACAAACCGTTGGCCGGAGCCTGTGATACGCTACCTAGGGAGGATCGTTAGATGCTGAAAGAGTCTTACTATCGCGTTGTCACCCCGTTTCCTCCGCCGAATTACAGCAATATTTCGGGCCTATTTGAAACCCGCGAAGGTGCAGCCTCGTATTTGAAGGCGATTCTTGCGATAGATCCATTCGCGGATGGGCACATTGAAACGGTAGACAAAGACGGAAAGCTGATTTGTCCTAATTGAATCGCTCGGCGACTTCAAGCGAGCCGTAGCCACACATGCGACAGCGAAAACGATTATTTCCTATCATCTTTTGTTCCTCCCTTCGAGTGCTTTCAAACACTTCATTAACGACGCGACGCGCACAGGTTTCCGCTTACAAATTTTCTCCAGCGTGTGCTGACTGATTCCTCGTCGCCTCAATTCTCGCGTTGGAAGCATTGCAATACGCGCAAGCTGTTCGTCAGTCGCAATCGCACTGCATTTTGCCTTGTACTCGATAGCTCTAAATTCAAGCAGACTCAAATCCTCAGCTTCTTCCCAGTGGCGGTCGGATTCCTTCCCGATGTGGATGATGCCGTTTGCACCAACGTGGGCTCGCTGCAAAAGACCTCTGGTTTTGTAATCGCAGGGCGTTCCATCCGGGCCGAGGCTTTTAGCTTCCGGATGCTTTTGGTACAAATTCAGGAGCATCGAGAAATCTTTGACAGCCGCTCGCCGACAGTCGTACTCGCTTGTGAGTTCGTAGACGGGCGATTGTGGATCGTGGACGTTGATACATTTCGACTTCATCCACTCCTTTCGTTCAGAAGAAAATGGCGTTATCAATGTGAATCTATCCGGGTCGGTGTTTTCCAGGCAGCCAAAGCGAGATATTTGCAATTTCATGCTCTGTCGTTTGTGCGCCCTGTCAGCGCTACGAAAAAGGCGACGTGTTCCCCGAGTGATTCCCGGTACTAGAACGCGACTTTCAGCTAGCGCCGTATCGACCTCATATGTGAAGAGCGATCCCAAATCAACGATGCTGCTTATCGGTGAATTCCTCTCGTCCCTTAGTCTCGGTCAAAAGAACGAGCTGGCGCTCGAAGGCTCCGGAATCAAAAGAACCGTCTGAATTGCACGCTATCCAACTTTCTGCAGGCGCAAGGGCTCGCCATTTCCAGCTTGGCAGTGCGTTATGGTCTAGAAAGGGTTGCGGCTCGAAAATCTTGATTCCATCGGAAATGAGCCCGGCGCAGTAGCTGAAGCAACCCCTGGCCGTGATGAGAACGTCGGCCTTTATAAGCTCTTTCATTGTCCAAACCGCATCGATATTCAGAAATAGCTCAACCCCAAGCCGCGAAAAGTCGGCGAAGTCCGCCCTAGCACCTTGGGAGTGAACATCGATTTTGTAGTGAACATCGCGGGCGTTAAGTACCGACTGCGCCGTAGCGATCGTTCGTAGAATTGTTTCATTGCTGCTGAAATAACCCGCGTTGTCCTGAGATACATCACCGCGACGGATATGCACGGCAACTGTAATGTGATTCGCCTTTCCGGGAGACTTATTCACATAGTACTTGCGTCGAAACTCCGGTATCGTGGCCCTAAATCGTTCGGCCATTTCGTCCCACTGCCACCTACAACCAAAACACCTACCAAGCTCCGTAAAGTTACGGGAAAAATCGACCACCTCGCGTCGTTTCTCAGTGCAAGGTGTCTCGCCCGAGCCGAGATTGAAGAGCGATTCCCAAGCTGCCGCCCACTCTTCCGTTGGTCGTTCAGCATGCCCAATAGAACTGAATGGTGTGTGCACGTACTCAAAACCGTAAAAACGGGCGAAATTGATAGCATTCATCAGCATCAGCGCCTGCGAGCCGGCACCTTCACACTCCCCGAGACCCCTGCATGTAATCTTCCGGATCGGTCGAATTCTGGTCAGATGAAGAACATATTGCCGCAGGAACAAACCAGCCTCATCGAAGGTGGAATCCCGGCGTAGTGTGAATTTTATGCAGTTTTTTAGCTTGCGCCATACGCTTCTGCGGGCAGCGCTGAGCAGAAGCAGGATTATATCTCGCCCTTGCAGAAGTCTGTGTCGTGCTGAATGAGAACTTACGATTTCGCTCGGGGTTTCGTGGCCCGGATGCATTGCCTTAGCCCGCAACTCCCACTCGACAATGCAAAAATGTCACAACTTCCCGCTGAAACAAAGTATTCGCGTGGCCAACTCCTGCATAGCCCCCCCACCGGACATGTAAATAGCGAATACTCGGCTGCTTCCCGTGACGGAGCCTCACCTGCCGCCCACAAAATTGCAAACGGGTTCGATTTGCACGGCCGTTTATTTCTGTGCCGAGACTATTGAGTCCAGGACCAGATATCGCGCGCGATCCGGTTCCGGCTCCGCCTTCGACTCTACTCCCAGGCGCATCCGGATATATCCCGATTTCGCGCTGTAAGTCGGCCATTCAGGCAGGCCAGGCCCGTTCGGGTTACCCGTCTTGATGAAATTGGCGAAGTAGCTCGACATGGTTTCCGAAACCTTGCGGTCGTCGGCGTCCCACGCGTAGCGGTCGTCCAGATCGAGGTTGCCCATCGCGTACTGAATCTCGGAAGAGTGAGCCGCGCCGTGCGGGGCTGTCGCAGCACCTTCACCGCGTCCCGCTCGACCGGCCCTGCCGCCTCCACCGCCGCCGGCACTTGCCGCAACAACGGCGGGGCCGCGGCCTGGAATCGTGCCTGGGCGGGGTCGGGTGTAGTAATAGCGATAGACTGGCTCGTTACTGTTCGCCGCCTGAAGTTCGGTCCACTTCCATGTGCCGAACGCGATGAAACGGGCGCTGGCCAGATCGGTCGCGGCCTGCGTCACTTCTTCGGGTGTCGTCGGGGCATAGACCTTCAGAATCTGATCCGCATTGTCGCCATAAAGCCTATGAATCGCCGTATTAAAGCCCTCAACCGTGTCTTCGTTCTGTCCTAGGACAGAGCGAGCGCCCTGTTCTGCCGAGTTGCTTCCGGCGAGGAGCGGCACCTTCGCCTGCTCGCCCGCTTCGAAGATCTCCACGAGCGTCTTCGGCAAGAAGTAGCCGTCGAGGTTCGGACTGAAGGAAATCGTGGCAGGCCCGCCCGCCGCACCCGCGCCGCGCCCGCTCGCACGGGCGGTCAGTTCCATGATTTTCTCGGCGGGGAGCGCACGCAGCGCCGCAACTGAAGTGACGCCCGCGGTTTCAGCAAATTTCCCGCCGTTCTGTTCCGTCTCCGCGAGCGGATGCGGCGGTAAGGTGCCAATCAATGCGCCGCTTTCGCCAATCGCGCCCGCAATCAGGCCCTTCGAAAGAGGAGAAGCCATTAGGGCGCTAACCGAAATCGATCCTGCC
>JBOGMU010000240.1:0-15080 GCA_050746865.1 Candidatus Acidiferrales bacterium | reverse complement strand
ACGCGCGCCATGCGCCGAAAAATTCGCCGACGAGAACCTGTTGATTGCCGGCGTAAAGATGCTCGGAAGTGCCGCGGCCGTGCGTCGGCTTGAGTTGCGCATCGACGTATTGGTAGCGTTCGCCCTGGCCGATGGGATCGTAGATCAGCACGACGTAGCCGAGGCGCGCGAGGCTCTGCGCAAACGACTGATATTCCGCGTCCGCTTTGCCGCTCGGAGTGTGGCCGCAGGGAGAGACGACGCCGGGCGCGAGGCCGCTGTGTTTGGCTGGAAGATACACGTTCGCAGTGACGGGAAAATTCGGGCGGCTATCGAAAATCACTTTGTCGATTTTGTATGCGCCGCGGTCGATCGTGCCGGTGACACGCGAATTGAGAGGCGTTTTCTGCGGCCACGGGCCGAAACATTCGCGGATCTTGCGACGAACTTCCTGGACGTAGGCTTCGGCGTCCGCTTTGGAGCGCAGGGCGGCGCGGCGTTTGTCGCCGAGATTTTCGACTTCCGCGAGGCGCGCGACGAAATAGTCCTGCATCATGCGGGGGAAATGATTGAGGGGCTGGAGCGATTCCGGTGCAGCTTGCGGCGCTTGGGGTTGCGCGAGGGCGGCGGGCGCGAGGAGTGGGTCGAACGTTCCGAGGCTTCCGATGCCGATGGCGGTGCTTTGCAGTAACGCGCGGCGGGAGAGTTTTTTTGACGAGGGAGATTTCGGCATCGCGGAATGCCTCTCTATTTCGAAGATATTTTAAAGGCCGCCCAAATTTACACCCACGCTTCTTGAGGGTGCAACACATATGAGGTCTCTCCTGCGGTCTATCTTGCGTCGCGTTCCGAGCCCAGGCGGCTTTGACCTAGACTTCGCATAATGCGAAGATAGCGACATGCGGATCGTGAGCCGCAAGATGATCAGAGAAGCGACCGCACGGCATAGCGAATGGGGAGCGTCACTGAACGCTTGGTACAAGATCGCAAAGAACGCGGATTGGAAGAATTTTGCGGACGCACGAAACAGTTGGAGGAACTCAGACGTAGTCGGGCAATTCGTGGTCTTCGACATCAGCAACAACAGGTGTCGGCTGATCGCCACTATCGAATACAAGTGGAAGATGGTCTACATCAGAGCGATTCTGAGTCACGCTGAATATGATGACAGGGAGTGGCAAAAACAATGATTGCCGTTGCCGAAAAATACGCGCTGGAAGTGGGATCGCCGACGCCGATTAAATCGGAGCGCCAGCATGAGGAGTATTTATCGGTGCTGGACAAGATCGCCAGCAAAGAGCGGCCTTCGGCTGAAGAAGAAAAGTACGCCGAAGTCTTGTTGACTCTCGTGGAGGCTTACGAAGAGGAGCGCTATTCGATTCCAGACGCTTCCCCCGTCGAAGTCCTTCGCACGTTGATGGACGCAAACGGCCTGCGCCAAAGGGACATGGTACCGATCTTCGGTTCCGAAAGCATCGTCTCTGAAATCCTGCACAGGAAACGTGATCTGAACAAGACGCACATCGAAAAGCTCAGCAAGCGGTTCCACATTTCCCCGGCCGCATTTTTTTAAGGTTTAAGCGCTCCGCTCGCTACAGAAGTGCGGAGAGCCGCTGAAAAGAATAGATTTACACCAGTTTTGTTGCCTCACAGTGCATCACATCATTGTGGCACACGGGCCGTAACCTCTTGCCGATTGCGTTATCATATGAGGATCATGGCGAACAGGGATGCCGGTTTTGCGAGTGTGGAAGAGGCTCTGACCGAGATTCGACAGGGGCGGATGATCGTCCTTGTGGATGATGAGGATCGGGAGAACGAAGGCGACCTCACGATGGCGGCCGAGAAGGTCACGCCGGACGCCATCAACTTCATGGCGAAATTCGGGCGCGGGCTGATTTGCCTGGCGCTGACAGAACAGCGTTGCGACGTGCTCGATTTGAAGCCGATTTCGGCGCGGAATACGTCGATGTTCGGCACGCCATTTTGCGAGCCGATTGACGCGTTGCGCGGGACCACGACGGGCACGAGCGCGTCGGACCGCGCGACCACAATTCTTACAGCGACGGATCCGAAGACGCGGCCCGAAGATTTGGCGCGGCCCGGGCACGTTTATACGCTGCGTGCGCGGCCGGGCGGTGTGCTGGTGCGCGCGGGCCAAACGGAGGCTTCGGTCGATCTGGCGCGCATCGCGGGGCTCGATCCTTCGGGCGTGATCTGCGAGGTGATGAATGACGACGGCACGATGGCGCGCACTCCGCAGCTCGTCGAATTCTGCAAGCAGCACGGGCTGAAAATGCTCACCGTGGCGGACTTGATCCGCTACAGAATGCAGCATGAGCGCTATGTGCGGCGCATCGCGGAGTCGATTTTGCCGACGCCTTACGGCGAATTTCGTATGATTGCTTACGCGAGCGATGTGGATCAGGAAATCCATGTGGCGTTGGTGCGCGGGGATGTGAACGCTAGTTCCGGCGCGGATGCACCGCCGCCTCTGGTGCGCGTGCATGCGCACTGCCTTACGGGCGATGTGTTTGCGTCCACGGCGTGCGATTGCCACGCGACGATCGAGCGTTCGCTGGCTGCGATTGCGAACGAAAATCGCGGCGTTTTCGTCTATCTGCACCAGACCGGGCGCGGATTCAGAATAGGTTCACAGCCGTCAGAGGGAGAAGCGTTGCCGGCGATTCAATTTCATACGCGCGAACGGCATGAGCAGGATCTTACAGCGCAGCGGACGGTTCAGCGGCAAAGCGGAATCGGCGCGCAGATTTTGATCGATCTCGGGTTGTGCAGGATTCGCGTGCTGACGAATCATCCGCGGCGCTTGGTGGCGCTCGAAGGGTACGGATTGGAGATTGCAGAGCAAGTGCCGCTGGCGATTGGAGCCGGACAAAAGTCGCATCAAGTGCTGTGATCATGCGTTTGGGAATATTTGCAAGTGCGAAGGGCGCAAACCGAAAAGCGAGAGAGGTCCTTCCCGCAGGACCGTCGTGGACGCAAAGGCTGCGTCGCTTCGCTCAGGATGACGGCTTCCTTAATTTTTGCTGAGTTGAAGGACTAGCGGCCTGTGCCTTGCGCTTTGCCTGCCGCGGGAAGGCGCAGCCCTTCGTAAACTCAGGGTAAACAAGCGGCGCCCCTACGGTTTTTTTGGCGGTGGTTTTGGTGCGGGGCGAGACTCCGTCGCGCTTGGCTTTGTTGCTGCCGGGGGTGGGCCGATAACAACGTAGGGCCGGATGCGCGTTAGTTTTGCTTCGGAAATTCCGCGGATTACCAGCAGGTCGTCTACACGCTTGAACTTCCCGCTTTTTTCGCGAAATTCGACGATGGCTTTCGCGGTCGTTGGCCCTACGCCGGGCAATTCTTCCAATTCTTTTTCCGTCGCGGCGTTTAAGTCGATGGGATGATCGGGCGCTTTCTTCTTAGCAAAAGCGGAGCGCGTCGGGAATGCGAATACAGCGATTAAAAGGACTGCGAGGAGAACTGCATATCGCCGGGATTCAAGAACACAACCAAGAGTGGTTGTGCCACACTGCATTCGTAAGAAGCTCATAGACACTTGGTACTGCGTTTTGATTTGCTACCTGCTGACGCGTGGAATATACATCATTTGCGTTCGTTACGCGAAGGAAAGAGTGAGACAGCACTTCGATTACAACGGCCGGCCCGATAATCGGCCGCACTGCAACTACGCACGATTCACGGCGGGAGCGCAGGAAGGATCGGTAACGCTATTCCTTAATTCTTTGCGTCCCCATCAATCCTTGTCCTTCCATGTGTTGCGCTCAGTTTCTTGAGGATCGCGGCGCCATTGCGTTGCGCCCTGGTCGGAGAGATCGCCGCGTTGGCTGCCGCCTGCGTTTGAGCCGGAAACGCGCGTGCGGCCTGGATTGTCCTGAGTGAAATCCGGATTGATGTCCTCGAGAGTTTTATTTTCATCGGCCGGCGTTTCGGCGGGCTCGACAAACATTTCGCACGAAGGGCAATAATAGTTCTGGCCGGGCACGCGTTGCGCTGGCAGGTCGCCGATGGGCGCATCTGCCGTGAGCAGACGACCATGACACATTGGACAGTGAGCGATTACGCCTTGCATTTTCGTCCTCCTTCGTTCCACCTCTGAATAGCTTGACCCTATGGTCGCGAACCTCCATCAGGTGGTCTGTGTAAGGTCTGCTGAAAATCTTGGTAGCGCGGGAACTCGAAAAGAGGCGTTGCTTATCACGGTGCCCTGCTCTGGATAGGCAGGGATTGAAAAAGGCTGAGCCCAAACGGAGACACACTCCGTGCTCGCCTGCCATCCATTAATCTCAGGATGATGATTTTTGTTTTTCTTAGTTCTTCAGCGTTTCGCCTTGAGCGTCATATGCAGTGACGTCTCCGAAGAGCGCGGCTTGTTCACCGATTTGGGCACGGTCGCCGACGAGGATGATTTGCGAGTCTGCTGAATCGAAATGGCGTCTCGCCGCAGTAATAACATTTTCCGCAGTCAATGCGCGAACGCGATCGCGATACTTTTCCAGATAGTCTTCGGGCAGCCGCTCGAGGTAGACCGTCGAAAGCTGGCCGATCAAGCCGTCGAGCGTGGCGACGCCGAGCGAGAAAACGCCAGTGAGATAATTTCGCGCGCTTTCGAGCTCTTCGGGTGTGACCGGAAGCGCCCTGATGCGGTCCATTTCGTAGAACATTTCGGTCAGAGTCGCCGCGGCAACGTCATTGCGCACGGCAGCCGAAACACTAAAGTAGCCGTGCTGGCGCAAAGGATTCACACCGCTGCGGGGGCTGTAGGTATAGCCCTTTTGCTCGCGAATATTCATCACGAGCCGCGAATGGAATGCGCCGCCATAAATCGCGTTGGCAAGGACGGTGGCGTGCCAATCCGGCGCGCGGCGCGTGATGGCGAGGTTGCCGACGAGTACCTGCGTCTGCACGCTGCCGGGCAGATGGACGAGGTGCACATGGCGCCCGATAAGATGCGGCGGCTCGGGCGGATGCGGCGCTTCCGGCTGAGGAGCGCGCCAATCGCCAAACGTGCGCTCGATCTGCGCAAACATTTCCGACGTGGCGAAATCGCCGACCACGATCAGCAGAGCGTCGGACGGCGAATAGTGCTGCTTGTAGTAAGCGACCAAATCATCGCGTTTGTAATCGGCGATCTGCGCCTCGGTCGGCGCAACGATCGCATAGGGATGCTGACCGAAAAGGACGCGGCGAAGGCGTTCGTTCGCGAGGAATCCGGGCGTGGTGCGTTCAATTTTCACTTCCTCGAACCGCTGGCGCCGTTCGCGCTCGAATTCGTCTTCAGGAAAGGACGCATTGCGCGCGAGATCGCCGACTAATTCAAGCAGGCCTGCCGAAAACTCGGAAAGACCCGCGACGGAAATATTGCTGGAATCAGCGCCAGAGCTCGTGCCCAAGTCCGCGCCCATGCGGCGAAGATCTTCTTCGATACGATTGCTGCTGCGCGACGCGGTGCCCGTGCGGACGACCGTGGCTGTCATGCTCGCGAGGCCGGGAGACTGATGTGCGACGAGCGCGTTGCCCGAGCGGAAATAGAGTTGCGCCGCGATTTTCGGGAAAGCGTGCGCCTCGGCCAGCACAACCTGGAGACCGTTGGGCAATATCCGGGCTTGGCGGCGCGGCCACTGCACTGGGCGCTCAGATGCGAGGCTCGGAGCAGTGGAGACAGGCGATGAAGGTTTTTGCGGCACAGTGCGTGTCGTCGTCATCACGCCGCTCCTTTCAGCGCAGTCGGTTGGCGCAAGACGATCGCGCGATTTTTCGCGACAAGGTATTTGCGCGCGAAGGCTTGCGCTTCGGCTGGCGTGACTTTGAGGAAGCCATCGAGTGCCGTATTGATGCGGTCAGGATCGCCGTCGAACAGCGTGAAACACGCGAGATAGTGCATCAGACCGAAGCGCGGCATATAAGAACCCATGCCGCCTTCGAGCATCGAATAATAATCCGAACGGAACTTTACTTTTACCGCGTCGAGTTCCTCTTCTGAAATCGGGCTTTCGTGTAGCCCGGCGATGACTTCGTCGAATGCTGCCATGGTCTGGTCCGCGCTGAATTCCGGCTTATGGAAGATGCGAGTCACCATCTGGGTCGGGCCATTGGTGTCGAAAATCTCAGCGTGGCCGTCCGCTTCAACGGCGATCTGCTTCTCCAGAACAAGGCGCCGGTAGACACGGCCGGCGCGGCCTCCGTGGAGAACACGATCTACGATGCCCGCAACATTGCGCTCGTGCGTGCCGCGCTCGGGAAGCGTATAGCCGACAGCAATCGCGGGCAGCGGGCCGAATTTTTCTTCCACTTCGCCGCGACGCTCTTCTGTCTGCGCCTTTTCAGTCACGTCGGCGCGCGGCGTCTTGGGATTCGCCGGAATATTTTCAAAATAGCGGCGCGCAAGGTCAAATGCGCCGGCGGGCTCGAAATCGCCCACCATGAGCAGCACGGCGTTATTCGGCGCGTAATACGTGTGAAAGAATCGTTGCACGTCTTCGAGGCTCGCGGCGTCGAGATCTGCGAAATCGCCGTAGAAATTGTGAGCATTCTGCCAATTGCGAAACGCGACCGGCGGAAGATCAAGCCACGGAAAGCCGCCGTACGGCTGATTCATCACGTTGACGCGAACCTCTTCTTTGACCACGTCGCGCTGATTGCGCAGGTTTTCGTCGTCGACTTTCAGCGCGCGCATCCGGTCCGCTTCGAGCCATAGGACGCGTTCGAGCGCGTTCGACGGCACCGATTCAAAATAGTTCGTCAGGTCATAATTCGTGGTGCCGTTGAGCAGTCCGCCAGAGGAATTGATGAGGCGAATGTGCTCCATCTTTCCTGCGTTTTCCGAGCCCTGAAACATCATGTGTTCAAAGAGATGCGCGAAACCGCTGCGTCCCTGCGGCTCAAGGCGAAAACCAATCTGATAATAGACGCCCACCGTCACGACCGGCGCCGTGCGGTCCTGCGAGACAACGACGCGCAGACCGTTGGCGAGCGTGGTGTGCTCTACCGGAATTTGGAAATGTTTCAAACCTTCCTCCACAATGGAGATTCGCGCAGCTAAAAAAACGCTTTCGGAACGACAAGCGCATC
Organism: Candidatus Acidiferrales bacterium; assembly: GCA_050746865.1. GTDB lineage: Bacteria > Acidobacteriota > Terriglobia > Acidiferrales > UBA7541 > Palsa-295. Next base: position 8,009 of record JBOGMU010000240.1, on the reverse strand, counting down.
AGCGCGGCATGCCTGACGAGAAATCGCGGCCTGCAAACCGAATGTTTCAATCGAGGAAGCTGCGCGCGTGTGCAGAACTGCGTGCAGTCCTCTGCGTGATAGCATAGCGTGTTCGCCTGCAACCTGTGGAGGAAATTCCGCGTGCATCTATTCGCGCATTCATTCTGGATTGCCTCACTCGGATTCGTCACGCTTCTCTGGGTTTTGCTTGGCATTGATCTTGCGATTGGAGTGCCTTCGATGCCATCGCTGGCGAAATTCGCGCCGCTGCCTGCCGACCGCTGCCCGAGCGTCTCCATTCTGTTTGGCGCACGCGATGAAGCCGAAAAGATGCCTGGTGCACTCGAGACGTTCCTTTCGCTCGATTATCCGCGCTACGAATTAATCGCCGTAGACGACCGTTCCGAAGACGCGACAGGCACGATTTTGGAAGCGGCAGCCCGCAAGGATTCGCGTGTCCACGCGGTACGCATCGATTCCCTTCCCGTGGGATGGCTGGGCAAGCCGCACGCTTTGCAGACAGCGTACGAAAATTCCACGGGCGAATGGCTTGTCTTCACGGACGCCGATGTCCATTTCGCGCCCGACTTGCTGCGGCGCACCATTGCATTGGCCGAAGCGAAAAGTTGGGATCATCTTACATTGCTCGGTGAACCGAAGATGTATACGCCTGGCGAAAAGATCGCCATGACGTTCTTCGGGCTTGCACTCGTTGGCGGCACGCGACCCTACGCCGCGAGCAATCCACGTTCCTCCTGGTATGCGGGCGTGGGCGCGTTTCAACTGATCCGCCGCAGCGCGTACGAAAAAATGGGTACGCACCGGCGGTTGGCGATGGAAGTGATCGACGACGTAAAGCTCGGCAAAATTGCAAAAGAGGCCGGCATCCGCTCGGGCGTCGCGAAAGCCGGAAAAGCCGTGAGCGTCCATTGGCACGCAGGCGTGATGAACATCGTGCGCGGGACGACAAAAAACTTTTTCGCCAGCTCAGGTTACCGGCTTTGGGTGTCGTCGCTGCAAGTTTTCGGCTTACTTCTGATGTGTGTGTTCCCGGTGGTGGCTCTCCCGTTTGCGCATGGAATGGCGCTGGATCTCGCGCTCGCTTCGATCGTGTTTCCGGTGATTGCGGAGATCGGCGTCGCTATGGAATTTGGCGCCCCATTGTTCTATGCCGTTACGTATCCGATCGGCGCACTGATGTTTGCGTGGATGATCATACGATCGACATTTGTAACGCTCCGGCAAGGCGGGATCGTCTGGCGCGGCACGTTCTATCCGCTAGAGGAATTGAAGCGCGGCGTCGTGTGATTGACATTTGACCGTACCGCTGTAGCGATAGAGACGGATTCGCAGCACCCTGATAGAAATTATCTCGCAACACCATGCGAGCCTTAGAATCTTGGCTTCAGGGGCTAAAGCCTTTCTCCTTGGCAAGTCACGGCGGGGATAAATCCCCGCCCTTCCGAACGACTATTTGTCAGATGCCTTTTATTGCGTCGGCGGGATGCTTTGCAGGAAGAAGCTGACGACCATATTCTCGTACGTCTTGCGGTCGTCGTCAGACATATCGGCGTAGCTCACCTGATTCCTCTGCAACTGTTTCGGATCGGGCGCCCGCTCAAAGAGGCTTAGTACGGCGTTCGCCAAATAGGCTTGCTCGCCGGATTCGATGAATAGCTTGGGCATGGATTTAAGCTGCCCGAGGCGAGTCGTTACGGGCGGCTCATGGCGAAAATCGTAATTGGCCATGCGGAAACCGAAGTCGGTAAAGCGGCTGACGAACGGGATTGCATTAAGGCCGCTGTGGTTCACCTGGATCTGCATCATGTCCCGCGGATCGGCGTAGGCGTTGTCAACGGCAATGGCGGCAACTCGGGGGTTGGACGACGCGACTTCGAGCACCGCATACCCACCCATATCCACGCCCCAGAGTCCGAAATGCTGAGGGTCCACATCGTCGCGCGCGGAAAGGGCCTGAATCGCTGACCGTAGTTCCGCAGTCTCTTTGTATCCCAGGGTGGTGCCTGCCGGACTCGTGCCGTGCCCGCGAAAATCGAAGAGAAAGACGTTGAATTCGTGATCTTGCAGCGCCGTCACCAGGGTAAGCACATCCGAACGCTGGGAAAGATAGCCGTGGCAAACGATAATCGTCGGCGCCCCGCGCAGGCCCGGAAAGAACCAACCGTCGCGGTTGGAGCCGTCCCCAAGCTGAAACGAAAGGGTTTGCGGATGGCCCATCATGTTATCCAGGTTCAGTTTGGCGCTGTTTCGCGCCGGCCGAAGGGTCTGGTATAGCAGGAAGCCTGAAATTGCGGCGATTGATACGAACGCAAAAAGGAATAGCGCCAAGATCGCCGAAAAGGCCTTGGCGAGGCGTGTTGTCGGATATCTAAGTTCTGAGAGGACGGCCATCCGAACGCACGGGCACGCGAGCTTCACATGCCTCGGCGAAGAAAATGGTAACACAGGTCAATACGCCCGCCCGTCTATTGCGCCAGACTATTTCTCAGTATGCACACGTATCCGTCACGCTATACTGGGCCGAGGGGCGCTCATCTCCGGATATGCAGATAGTAGACCTGCGGCAGGTTCGTGCTCGCAGCTTGGAAAATCTGTTCCAGGAAGAGGTTCTCCGCTGGCGGGAGGAGCTTCGCTGGGACTATCGGCCATCCGTTGATTTGATCCGCCGTTTCGTGGACTCGCGCGCTCTTGGCGGTTCCGTTGCGACGGAAAACGGCCAAGCAACCGGGTACGGATTTTACGTCCTTGAAGATCACAAAGGCCTGATCGGCGGCCTTTTCGTCTCCTCCCAAGCCGAACAGGCGCCCATAACGCAGAGGTTGCTCCGCGAGATTCTCAGTGCGCTGCGCGGGACACCACGTTTGCAGCGAATTGAAGCGCAGCTAATGCCTTTTGGGACGGAGATCGATCCCTCGTTCCTCACTCCGGATTTCAAGCTGCACATGCGGCAATTCATGCTTCTGCCGCTGCGCGAAGCCCGGATGAAGCGGCAATCACCCTCGGCGGGCTTGGTGATGGAAGCGTGGAGCGATCGCATGTTTGAGCCCGCCGCGCGGCTGATTCAGTTGGCGTATGCAGATCACGTGGACGCCGAGATCAACGACCAATACAGAAGCGAAGCCGGCGGCATGAAGTTCCTGCGGAATATCGTGCTTCTTCCTGGTTGCGGGACTTTTTTGCCGGAGGCGTCGTTTGTCGTACGTCCTGCTGGGGAGAACCGTCTGGCCGGGATGATTTTGGCTTCTACTGTGGCCGATCGCGTGGGGCACACGACGCAAATTTGCGTTATGCCCGGGTACCAGGGCCATCACATCGGACGTCAACTGATGGAGCGTTCGATTGATGTGCTGAGGCAACGCAACTACGAATCGCTATCGCTCACCGTGACGGCGAGTAATCGACGCGCTGTGGAGCTCTACGAGCGACTGGGATTTCGTACAATTAAGACTTTCGCGGCGGGCGTGTGGAAGGCGTAGGGTAGGTCCGCCTGCTATTTCTTTGCGCGGTCTTTCAGCAGGCCTTTTAGCTCATCCATAAATTCCTTCACGTCCTTGAAATCCAAATAGACGGATGCGAAGCGCACGTAGGCGACTTTGTCGAGCTTCTTTAAGCGATTCATGAGTAGTTCACCGATTTCCGTGGTCGTGCGTTCGCGCTCCGTTGTTTCGCTCACGAAAGCTTCAGCTTCGTCGACGATGGATTCGAGTTTGCCTACCGGTACGGGCCGCTTCTCGCACGCCTTAAGCAATCCCTGCAGGATTTTCTGGCGATCGAATTTTTCACGGCGGCCGTCTTTCTTGATCACCATGTACGGAATTTCGTCAATGCGCTCGTAAGTAGTGAAGCGGCGACCGCATTTCAGGCATTCGCGGCGGCGGCGGACAAGATCGCCCGTACGGGCTTCGCGCGAATCGACGACTTTGTCCTCGAGATGCTGGCAAAACGGGCATTTCATCGAACAGAGTCCTCAATGTGGGCGGCGCGTTCCGCTTCGGCCAGAAGATCGGCTTCGCTTCGGCTTTCTTCTTTGCGAGTAATGCGGCGCAAATCGCTCATGGATAGACCTTCGCGAAACAATAATGGAATCCCGACAAAGCAGCAAGACGCGAAACTGATCAGCCATATACAAATTGCAACGGTCGCGGCCGGACCGTTGGCAATATCGAAGACCACCGTCAGAATCAAGAATGTGGCGACTTGAGCGCCACCGCCCACGCCAGGAAGCTGGACCGCAGAGCCGACCAACGTGAACGCGAGGACGAGAATCGTGCCCCCAAGAGAAATCGCGGCCAAGTTGCCGCCGAAGGCGTGCTCAACGCATATATAAACGACAACGACGAGCGACCAGTGCACCGCGGAATAGCCGACTAATACGGCGAGGTCGACCCAGGTGCGGACCGCTTGCAGGCCGTCGCTGAATCCTTCGAGAAGCGAAGCGAGTCGAGCGCGGAAACCTTTTCGCCATGCCGGATGCTTAAGCCGGCGCGAAAGCCATTCCCCACCGTGAAAACGAAAATAGACCAGGAAAATGATCACGACGATAAGACCGACGAAGAGCGCGACTCCGGTCGAGCGCGCGATTGTGATGAGGTGGCTCTCCTGCGCGTTTATCGGGCCTTGTTTTTGAAAAAGCAGGAGCGCGAGCCCGGCAAGAACGACAGTGGCGGCAATATCGAAGATGCGTTCCAGAAAATAGACGCCGAACATGCCGGGCATTGACAGAGACTCCTTGCGCGCAATCAGCACAGGACGCACCGGTTCACCGGCGCGTCCGAGCAGGAAGACACAAGAAAAGCCCATGAGCGTAGCTGCGTAAACACTCCAGAAATTCGATTTCCCCATCGAGCGCGAGAAACGCACCCAACGAAGCGAACGGACCGCATAGCACGCGAAGATTGTCGCGATTGAAAGCAGCAGCAGAGGCAAACTGGCTTGACGAATCGAAGCGACGATATCCGACCAGTGAAAGCCTTGAAGCGAAATGGAATTGCGGAATTTGTAGAGAAAAAAGGCGAGTGCGACGACGCCGAGCAGCAGGAGGAGAAACTTTCGATATTTGCGCAACATTCGTCGGGACCGTCGCTGCCTATTGTCTCATGAGAGCGCAGGCGGGCGATCAATCGCCTGTTGCAACCTGCGGCAAGCGTCTTACCCACGCAAGAATCTCGCGGCCATGGCCCTTCGCTTTCGTGCGTGCAATGGAGAGCAGCAGCATGCCCGCGAAAATTGCGAGAAGGCCGAGCGTAGCCGTCCAAATCGATTGCGCCTGCTTCGTGAGAATAGTGAAACGTCCGTAGACAAACTCAATGTGCACCCAATAAACCAGCAGCGACGTTCGGCCAAGCTGTTGAAACGGACTGAAACCGATACTTCCGAGTCCCCAACGGCACCAGGCATAGGCGGCAGCGACAATGGCCATCACAACTCCGACGCGAGCGAGAAAAAACGCAGGGCTCGTGTGCCAATAGTCGTAGACAGCATAGAGATGCACGGGTAGCGAATCAAACCACTCTGAGAGAAAGAAAGCCGCCACGCCCACAGCTCCAATGAGTGCCAGCGATTGCGAACGGTGCTTGGAGGCCCATTCACTGAAAACGAAAAATCCCACAGCAAGGCCCGCGAATCCGAACGCGGTCCACGGGAATATTGGGAAAAGCCACGGCTGCGGTGCGCCAAGATTATGAACGCCGTTGATGTAAGACTTCAGATACCACGGCAGCCAATGTGGGTGCCAGCTATTCCACAGAGGCGGTGTCAGCATCGAGATGGCCGTCGCGACTCCAACCGCTCCCAGAGCAGCCGAGAGGGGACGGCGCACGAGCCAGCAAAGGATCCCCATCCCCATAATCGTGATGCCGATCACGTTGAGCACGTCTACGCGCGCCAAGTCGCTTACCGGCGCTGCCGGTTGACCCAGTACGAATTCCTGCACGCGAAAGAGCATGCCCAAACCGAGAATTTCAGCGCCACGGCGGATCGTTCGCGCCGCAACTCTGTTTGGCTCGACGCCTTTACGGCGCATGCTTTTCGTGATCAGCGCGAACGTGATTCCCGAAATGAAGAGAAATAGCGGCGCAGGAAGCGTTCCGCTGAATTGAGTCCAGCCGAAAAAGGACGAGTGGCGCGCCGCTCCACCGAGCCACGCGTCGTAGCAGTGCACCTCGAACATGCCGGCTACGGCAAATCCGCGAAGCCAATCGAGATAGTCGATTCTGTTTGCGGCCGACTTTGATGACGCCATCTTGGAGATCAGAATCGCCGAGCCAGTCGCGCAAATCAAGTTGTTAGCGATAGTCGCGAAAGGTCCAGTAGAATCGTCACCGATGGCGCCCAGCACAAATTCGCGCAGGATCGGGATCGCGGTGACGTTCGCGGTTTGGGCCGTGATCGTGATGGCGGCGGGCTTCGCCGGCAGCTACATGGGGTACGGCGGACGGCGATATGCACTCGCATTAGTCGTCGCAGCAGCTCTGTTTGGCTTCGAACTCTTCCTGGCCGTGCCTGACGTGCTTGCTCGTGTCGAGAGCACACTCGGGAGCGCCGCTCCGCTCGCCGTTCTCTATCCGCTGGCTGCGGTGCTTGGCTATTGCTTGCTCGTAGCCGGAAATTGGAAGACGGCGCTTGGCGGCGTTGCGTACGTGCTCGCGCCGGTACTGCTGGTTGGCAGCAGCTCCCGAAGAACCGCAGGCGCCTGGCAGGACTATGCGGCTGTCGCCTGCTTGTGGCTGCCAGTGTGGGCGCAATGGATGTACTGGGTTTTTCCATACCCGCCGCCGCTGACGCACGTCCTTTCGATTCTCCTGGCGTTGGCGATTGGCGTAACGGCGTTCGTTTTAGTGAGGCGCTTGGACGACGTCGGTTATGCGCTCGAATGGCGTCACGGTTTCGGCTTCAATTTCGGCTTTAACTTTTTGGTATTCGCCGCTATTGCGATCCCGCTCGGCATAAAAATTCATTTCATCACGTATGCGCCTTCGATCCATCGCCTTCAGCCGCTTGTGATGATCGGAATTCTTTTCTTTACCGCGTGGCCTGAGGAGTTTCTATTTCGCGGAATTTTGCAGAATCTTCTCTCGCGAAGCTTTTCGAATGAATGGACCGGCTTGATCGTCGCATCCATAATTTTTGGTTTCTCGCATATTTTGCATTCACCGTTTCCAAACTGGAAATATGTGCTGCTCGCCTCGATCGCCGGATTTTTCTATGGGCGCGCCTGGATGAAGACAAAATCGCTTGTCCCAGGCGTGCTGATGCACGCCTCGGTCGACATTTTGTGGCACGTGTTATTTCGGTGAGAAGACGCCGTTTGCAGCATTGCGCCGCGTGCGAATAGCCGATTACGCTAGCGAACCACTCCCGAAAGCGGACTAGAAGCCGTTGCGTAGAGCTTCTTTTCGATGCGCCCGGCGAGAAATGCTTTGCGCCCGGCTTCGACTGCGGCGCGCATCGCTTCGGCCATCAGCACAGCATCTTGGGCTCCGGCGATAGCCGTATTCATGAGAACGCCGTCCGCGCCTAACTCCATCGCGATTGCCGCATCGGACGCCGTACCGACGCCCGCATCGACGATCAACGGCACTTCCGTAATGCGCTCCCGCAAAATGCGCAGGCTCGCAAGGTTTTGAATGCCCATGCCCGAACCGATGGGCGCGCCTAGCGGCATAACGGCCGCCGCACCTGCATCAACGAGCTTGCGAGCGACGATCAGGTCATCGCTCGTGTACGGCAGCACCGTAAATCCCTCTTTGACAAGCGTTTTCGTGGCGCTGATCAATTGCTCGGTGTCCGGAAAGAGCGTTTGCTCATCGCCAATCACTTCCAGCTTCACCCACTCGGACAGCCCAACCTCGCGCCCGAGCCGCGCCGCCCGAACGGCCTCATCCGCTGACTAGCAACCCGCGGTATTGGGCAGTATAAAAATCTTCTCGCGGTCGATGTAATCGAGCAGCGATTCTTTCGAGCGGTCCGTGAGATTCACGCGGCGCACG
>JBOGMU010000239.1:0-11948 GCA_050746865.1 Candidatus Acidiferrales bacterium | reverse complement strand
CCTCCGCAAGTAAACTGGAAGACGCACAAATGGCCGGATTGAACCGCACACTCGCTGGAAATTGGGCTGTTGTTACGGGAGGACGCGTACGCGTGGGCCACGCGATTGCCATTGCGCTGGCTCGGCTGGGGATGAATCTCATAATTACCTATCGCACGGCGGCCGCAGCAGCGGAGACGACGCTTGCTGAATTTAGGGCCGTGGGCGTGCGAGCGCACGCATTTGCGGTTGATTTAGCGGATGCGAAGTCGGTGATCGACGTGGCGGATCAGATTCTCGCCCAAACGGGTTCGTCGTTGCGAGTGCTGGTCAACAGCGCTTCGGTTTATTACGAGACACCTCTCGGTGAGATCTCATCGGCAGTTTGGGACACCCTGCTCGCCACGAATCTGCGCGCGCCATTTCTTCTTTCTCAGCGACTCGGCCTCGCAATGAAGGGGACGGGCGGCGGGCACATCGTCAACATCGGCGATTGGGCGGGAATCCGTCCATATCGCGGGTATCTGCCGTATCTGGTTTCCAAGGCGGGGCTGATTTACATGACGCAGGCAATGGCTCTGGAATTGTCTCCCGAAGTACAAGTTAATTGTGTTTGTCCTGGCGCGGTCCTTCCTCCCGAAAATACGACAGTGGGCGAGGCTGCCGCATTGCGACGCGAAACTCCGCTTCACCGGCTCGGCACGCCGGAAGAAATCGCAAAAGCAGTTCGATATTTTGTGGAGAGCGAATTCACCACCGGCTCGGTCCTGATGGTGGATGGCGGCCGGTTGATTGCCTGAACTGATGCCCGGTCCATCGAACACTTCTCCGCAGTTTTCCTTTGCCGCGCATGTTGTATTGTTGGACCAATTCCTCACGCGTCGTGCCGATATCGCCGAAAAAATTGAAGACAGGCTTTTGAACGTTCGCGGGAAGGAAACGGAGCGAATCCGCAACCGAGCGTATTTCGATCGTTTGTTGAATGATTGCTTTTTCGGGTTGCCGGGTTTGGCGCGTGATTTGGTTTGCCTCCAAGGGCAGTTAGCTGCCATGCACCTGGCGGATGGTTTCGAACCGATTCAGCTCGACAGGTTCTCGATCGAATTCGATCCGCTGGACCTCATCGTCCGCGCCTATGAGTATTGGGGCGCGCATCGATGGCCGGGGCGAAGCGGCCGTTTGATGTGGGCGCAGGTCGTCTATTCGGCGTTCATGATCCGCCAACTCGAGAACCTGACTTTACGCTTGTGGGACGAAGGCAATATGCAGGCAGGGGATCGGTTCCGGCAGCTTCAAGCGCTGCTTGATCGGCTGAACGAGACGGATGCGAAATCCGGGACTTGGCCAGTGATCGTTCGCGATGTCCGCTGGCTGGTGCAAACCGCGCAGGGGGCGCTCACCAAGGACCTCGCACCTTACTTCCGGATCGCGGAGCACATCTCTGCTTGGTTTGAGGATTCGCAACGCCTTGGCCTTCAGATGGCAGGTGCGAAGCTGGCGGGAGGACATTTGCGCTCGCAAGTTCGGTATAGAGCGTCGGAGACTGGGCGTTCTATCGATGACCCCGAAAATTTGGCGATCGCGCGCAACTCGAACTCGATGGATACGGCGCTGCTATTGCGCGATTTGGTCGGGCTACTTAAGCAATATGAAAAAGTGTGTGCCGCGTCAAGTGAAACGCCGGATGTGGACATGCGTCTGGAGCTCGCCGACGCGATCCTGCAGGGAATATCGTCGGACACCGAGCTATTTCTTACGCGTCTCGACGTGCTGATGCCCGCCACAATGATCGAGCATCTTTTCATTGAGCAGGGGAACGATGGTGGCGTCCAATTCAGCGCATTGGGCCGCGTCCATCTTGATTACCTTCGTCAATATTGCGATTTGATCGGCCGACTTGCCGGTGCTCTCAAAGAGGATGCCTCCGCGCTTGCGCCTCAACCGGATAGCTATTCGCCGTATGGCATATCGTATGGATTTGCGGCGGATCTCCTGTCTAACCTTGCGTTGGACAAACTGATCTCGCCAGGGAGTTTGTGGTCAGGTATGAGCTTCGAGAATACGTTTGCTAGTCGCGGAAGCCTCGACCTAAAGTTGGCTCGCGCGAAAGCTCTAGCGGCGCTGCCTAAGCGGCCGGGCGAGCAAGATCACTTTTATCATTCGGCTGAGTTTGCGTCGCAGGTGTTCGCGCGGCTGATTGCTGCGCTGGATGCACGCTCAGTCCGGGCGGCCGATGCGAACGCGTCGCCTCATCGCGATGCGCGCATCTACGTCTCGGCGGAATCGGAGGAAGTCGCTCGTTCGAGTACTGGTCTGACGGCGGAGGTTGCGTCCGCGAGTGAATATTGCTTCAGCTCTGCTGCTTCCGGCGGTTGGACACAGCTTTCGCTCAACCAAATTGTGACGGATCGAAACGAAGGTCGATATCTTGCGAGCGCCGAATACGATGGAACGTGGTTCGCGATTTCAAAATTTATCCTTACCTTATTCATTTGCCAGGGCAGCGATGTGTTGCTGTTTAGTATTCCAACGAAGCTGGCGGAAATATTGTTGCTCACATGTCCCGGCCTGATCGCGCCAGTCGGAGCGGAGCGCAAAAATTGAAGGTGTCGGGGAGATGCGTATGGTTTCAGGCGGGAGTTGGGGTGGAGCTGAGTATGATACATGGGGCCAGAACGTCCGCGATCGCTTTTAAGTCGCGCAACTGAGCGGACGTGAAATCCGGGCCCGCTTCGGCGGACGACGCTCCTTTTCGCGAAACCTGTGCGACGCCGAGCGCTTTTTTGCCGACCATCACAGGCGCACTCATTATTTTCTGGATCGCCTCGCTGCGTTGGGAGTCATTGATTGGGACGCCCTCGAAGACGGATGCGTGCGGCACCACGGAGAAGTGATTGACGATCTCGGGGCGCTGATCCCGCACTGTGCGTACAGCGAGGGAATTGGTGCTTGAAAGGGGTATTTTCCCGACGGGCCGCAGATTGTCTGGGGTCAAGAACCGTAAAAAGCGCTCATCCGGCGTAAGTCCGAGGATTGCCACTTCATGGGTATGCACCGAGAAATGTTTGCCGATCAGTTCGGCCGCATGACGCCAACTGACATCGTCGCCGGCGGTGCCGCTTTTGGCAATTTCCGCCGCCCATTTCTTCAATTCGCCGATGTGTTCGCCGTGCATGTGATGTCAGCCGATCAAGCAAGCGTAGCATGCGGCATCACGGCGAATTCACCGGGCAGCAAGGCTGATGCGCAAAAGCTAACCCGGATGCTGCACTTCCCGTTGGCTCCTACTTTCCTGCGATTCTGACGCGAAGTGGGATGTTTTTGATGGTAATCTCATCATGTTGGGCATTAATTCTCAGCAACGATCAATATCTTAGGAGAGGATGGATGAAGATTTTCGTATTGTGCCTGAGTCTTGCATTCAGCGCGTTGCCGGGTCTCGGCTCGCAAGCACCAGCGACGCACCCGAAGCCCACGACACATTCCGCGACAGTTCATCATCCAACGACGCATCGCATGACGATCGATCCAGCACTTTTGCATCCGGCCGAATTGAAGGCGCACGCTCCTGAAACGTATGAGGCCACTTTCGACACCACGAAGGGTAATTTTGTAATTCAGGTGACGCGGGCGCTGGCACCGTTGGGGGCGGACCGCTTCTATAATCTCGTCAAGCACGGTTTCTTTGACGGCGCCCCGTTCTTCCGCGTTCTGCCGGGTTTCGTCATCCAGTTCGGGCTTACCGGTAATCCGTCCGTGAATAAAGCTTGGCAAAATGCCAACATTCACGACGAGCCGGTAAAGGAGCGCAATCTAATTGGCACGGTGACTTTTGCGCAGAGCTCGGCGCCGAATTCGCGAACGACACAGCTTTTCATCAATCTCGGCGACAATAGCCGCTTGGATTCGATGGGCTTCGCTCCATTTGGAAAGGTCATTTCCGGCATGGACGTCGTCCAGAGCATCTACTCCGGCTATGGTGAGCAGCCCGACCAGGGACAGATCGGTTCGCATGGAAGCGCTTATTTTCTCAGGGCATATCCGAAACTGGATCTGATCAAGTCTGCGCAGATCACGTCACCGACGGCCGAGCCTCCCCATACGTCACACACCACCGGCACTACGACGCATCACGCGCCGCCGGCCGGCCACAAGCCGACGCAATAGCGCGTTTCGATTCCCGGCATCGGCCTGCTTGCAATCGGGCAGGCTGATGCTCTTCACGCGTAACGCGCTCCGACGCCGCTGGAACGATCCGGCTAATTCACCAATCTGCGCTTTCCAAATCAATTGCCCTGAGCTATGAGCGTTGCCGAATCGTTTGAAGTAGCGGCAAAAAAGAGTTATCCCCGCGCCGTCAATACGGTGGCGATCGTGGCTGGAGTTGCTGCCGCGAAACTCGCCATTCAGTTTGCCGGCATCCGTAACTACGGCTTTTTTCGAGACGAACTTTACTACCTCGCATGTGGGCAGCATCTCGCATGGGGTTATATCGATCAGCCTCCGCTGATTGCGGCGATCGCTTGGTTCGTGCGTCACGTCTTCGGCGATTCGATCGTCGGCGTCCGGCTCTTTCCAGCGCTGGCCGGAGTCGCCATCGTAGCTCTTACAGCGCTTCTCGCGCGCGAACTCGAGGGTGGGCTGTTTGCTCAAATCCTCGCTGCGGTGACGATTCTTTTTACTCCCTGCTATTTGGCGTTCGACGGTTTCCTTTCGATGAATGCATTCGAGCCGCTTCTATGGCTCCTGTGTATGTGGCTCGTGGTGCGCATTGTGAAAGGCGAATCGGCGCGTTTGTGGCTCGCATTCGGCGTGGTCGCGGGCATCGGGCTGGAGAACAAGCACACGATGCTGGCGTTTGGCTTTGCTGTTGTTGTCGCGCTGATTCTTGCGGGCAAGGCGCGCCTGCTGCTGAGCCGCTGGGCGTGGCTCGCGCTTGGCGTCGCGTTCGTTATATTTTTGCCGAATTTGATTTGGGAGATTCGCCACGGTTTTCCGCAAATCGAAGTGGTTCGCAATGCGCAGGAGTTTAAAAATATTCCCACGTCGCCTTGGAGTTTTCTTATCGATCAGGCCCTTTTTCTCGATCCGCTCGCATTACCGGTCTCGCTCGGCGGCCTGATTTGGCTTCTCTTCGCTCCCGGAGGAAAACGGTTTCGTTTTCTCGCTTTCGCATATCTTGTCGTGACGGCGATCGTGATGACGTTTCGGGAGAAGGCGTACTATCCGCTGCCTGCGTATCCGATGCTGATTGCCGCGGGCGGCGTGGCCTTCGAGCGCATCGGCGGGTCTGGCGGGAGGGTGCTTCGCAAGATCGTGCCGTCGCTGGTTGTGATCGGTGGGCTTGCCGGGCTTCCGCTGGCCGTGCCTATTCTGCCGATTCCTGCGCTGATTCGCTATTCGCAGGCGCTGCCGTTTGCGCGCGTGAAGACCGAGCGCGATTCGACGGGCCAGCTTTCGCAGCTTTATGGCGATATGCTGCCGTGGCAGACCATCTCGCGGCGCGTTGCCGCTGTTTACCACGGGCTGCCCGCCGCGGAGCAGACCGATTGCGCGATTCTCGGCGGCAATTACGGCGAGGCGGGGGCGATTGACTATTACGGGCCGTCGCTGGGGCTGCCGAAGGCGATCAGCGGGCACAACAGCTACTACGATTGGGGTCCGCGCAACTACACGGGTTCATGCGTGATCATTTTTGGCGAGCGGGCCGAACAGCACACGCAATATTTTCGCGATGTGCATCTCGCCGACACGATTTCCAATCGCAATGCCATGCTTGTCGAACAGTCGGTTCGCGTTTTCGTCTGCCGCAAGCCAATTGCGCCGCTTTCCGAGCTTTGGCCGCATTTTCGAATGATCATCTGAAGGCACATCGCGGCAGATTCAGTTTGGACTGAAGCTATTGTGGTGAGTTGAGTGTTGCAGTGGGGGCGCAGCAAGCATGCGCCCCTACGACAAACACAGCGCAAGGCGGCCTATCGGGGGCGCGCATACGCCCACACCACAACCACAGCGCAGCGAGTATGCGTTTTTACAGCAAAGTGCAAATGCGCCCACATGAAGGTGGCCGCGACGAGAGGCACTGTGCCACGCTAGACGCCGTCGGATTTTATGAGGAGTTCTTTGGCGCGTTGGGCGGCGCGGACGACGGCTTTGATGAGCGTGACGCGGAGACCGCCCTCTTCGAGTTCCAGGATGCCGTCGATGGTGCAGCCGGCGGGCGTGGTGACCATGTCTTTGAGCAGCGCGGGGTGATCGCCCGTTTCAAGCACGACTTTGGCCGCGCCGAGCGCCGTCTGCGCGGCGAGCATTGTGGCGAGATCGCGCGAAAGTCCGGCCTTCACGCCGCCTTCGGCGAGAGATTCGAGAATGATATAGATGAAGGCCGGGCCGCTGGCGGAGAGGCCCGTGATCGCGTCCATATGTTTTTCGTCCACGACGACGGTTTTGCCAACCGCGCCGAAAAGTTTGCGCGCAGCCTCGATGTGTTTCTCGGTGGCAAATTTCCCTTTGGTGAGTGCGGTGACGCCTTCGCCGACCATTGCGGGCGTATTGGGCATAGCGCGGATCACGGGAACTTTGTTCTTCAGATGCGATTCGATGAATTCCGTTGGAACGGACGCGGCAACGGAGATGAGCAGCTTCTTTTCATCGAGATCGAGCGCGATTTCGTCGACTACGCTGCCGACCGTCTGCGGCTTGACGCAGAGAAGGACTACGTTCGCTTTTTGCACAGCGGCACGATTGTCGATGCCGACAGAGAAGAGCGGCTTTGTGGCGTTCTTGCGCTCCAGATCGCTCAGGTGAACCGTGGCAGAGATATTTTTCGGCGGGACGAGCTTATGTTTGAGGAAAGCGTCAATCAGTATGCCGCCCATTTTGCCCGCGCCGAGAACGGCGAGTCGGATCTGGCCGGAAGTTGCCATTCGATTTTTCCTTTCGCGCTACGTGTGAAGGCGCCCGACCGGAAGACAGGTCGACTGCTGCGAACGACTAATTCCCGTGGTTCGGAGTGCCGCGCTGAATGTCGCAGCGCTACGTTTAAACCTTAATCCGAGTGCCGCGGCAGGGCGCAGCAAGCATGCGCCCCTACGTACGAACACCGCGCAGCAGGCACGCGTCCCTGCCAGCAAACACCGCACTGCGAGCTCGCCCACCGGCGGGACAGGCATGCGCCCCGTACGACGTTAAATCCCTTGGTCAGATAACGAATGATACAGGATGCCGCACAAAACAGATAGAAGTGGAACCGTGGGAACTTGAAGCGCGTCCAACGGGAATAAGAGGAGCAGCGAGGCGGAGTTCATGCTTGCTGCTCGGCCCAGCGAACCGCTACGCATGCGGCGAACTCCTTGCGTGAAGGAAAAGTCTGGCGCACGATTGGGAGAGCGTTTTGCGTAAGTTGATTCGGAACCGGGCGATTTGGCTTCTCGTGGCGAGCTTTACGATTCTCGTCACGTGTTTTGCGCAGCAGCCGGATTCATCCGCGCAGCAAGCGAATGCGGACGGCGGCGTGAACGCTTCCGGACAGACGGTCTCTTTTAGCGGATTCGTGCGAACTACTGCCGGAGTTGGAATTCCCGGCGCATCGGTTCGCATCACCAATACGGACACAAATAAATCGTGGGCGACATGGACTGACGCCGCGGGAAAATTCAGCTTGCCCGCGCTGCCTCCTGGACACTACCACATTGAAGCGACGCAACTGGGATTCGTGCAGAGCGCGAGCGATTTCAGTTTGTCGGGTTACAACGAAAAGCCCGCACTGTTGACGCTGAACGTTGCGACGTTTGCGCAGTTGAATGCGCCTGCGAACGGTGCTGGTTCCGGCGGCGGCGAGAGTGCAGCGAACGCGGGCAATGGCGCGGCGAATGGTGGTGCGGGGCGGGGCCGCAGTGGTTCTGGCGGTGGCGGATTTGGCCGCGGAGGTTTCGGACGCGGTGGAAATGGCGGCAACGCTGGAGGATCTGGAGGCGGCTTCGGGCGTGGTCAGGGACGCGGCGCGCAGGCGCAGGGCGGCGCCGCGAACGCAAATAATCAGGCTGAGCAGAACGGGCAAAGTCAGGCGGACAACGGCAGCTTTGCGCAGACGGATCTTACCGGCGTCACAGACGCGGGCGATGCGCAGCAGATCGGCAGCGGAGATCAGTTCAGCGCGGATGCGTCGCTTGGCGCGAATGCGAACGGAAATTCCGCAGATGCGATGGTGTTGCAAGGAGGCACCACGCAGGGAGAGAGCTTTGGCGGACCTGGAGGATTTGGCCCCGGCGGGCCGGGCGGATTCGGTCCGGGAGGCCCCGGCGGCGACATTGGTTTTGGCGCGCCGGGTGATGCGGCGGCGTTTACCGGCGCGGGCGGAGCTCAGGCGGGAGCGGGATTTGCGGGAGGCGGTCCGGGAGGCGGAGGATTTGCTGGACGCGGCGGCGGGCCCGGCGGTGGTGGCGGATTTGCGGGCGGGCGCGGTGGACGCGGTGGTGGCGGAGGAGGGTTGTTTGCAGGCGGCCGTGGCGGACGAGGCGGACGAGGTGGTCCGGGCGGCGCGGGCCGATTGTTCAGGCAGCGGGCGAATCGGTATCGGTACGGTTTTTATGATACGTACAACAGTTCGGCGCTGAACGCGCGGCCGTTTTCGTTCAACACGACGACGGTTCCGAAGGTAGCGACGTATAACACGAATTTTGGCGGCGATTTGCAGGGGCCGCTGAAGATTCCGCATTTGTACGACGGCACTGGCCGGACGAATGTCTTCTTGAACTACGAGCACCGGATCAACGAGGGCGCGGCTAATGATTATTCGATCGTGCCGACGGCGGATGAGCGCGCGGGGAATTTTTGCGGCGCGATCGGCAACACTGGATTCATTAATCCCTACAATCCGAGTGGGCCGACGCTACCTTGCAATTTGACGACGGGACCGAATCCGCAGACCGGGACGGGCTCGTTTGTGCTGAATGCGGCGGCGGTGGGGCTGCTGAATCCGAGTTATATACCGCTGCCGAACTTCACGCAGCAGACGACACAGGGATACAACTACCTGCTGCAATTGCGGACGCCTTCGAATAGCGACGCCATAAACGCCCGGATCATGCACACACTCAATTCGAAATGGAATTTGACGGGCGCCTATTCGGCGAACATCGGGCGGTCGAAATCGATAGGGAGCTTTCCGTTTACGCTGGGGAATACGTCGAGCCTGGGGCAGAGCGTTACGCTGACGCTGAACCACAACTGGTCGGCGCGTACGGTGGAGCGGACGAATGCGAGTTGGAGCAGGCAGCGTTCGCGACTTTCGAGCCCGACGCAATACGGCGCGGACCTTGAGAGCGAATTGGGGATTGCGGGAGGCTCCTCTCTGCCGGTGAATTTTGGCTTGCCGCAGATCAGTTTTTCGAGCGCGGGGACGTTGAGTGAGCCGGTTCCGTCGCTGACGCGGAATCAGACGCTGCTGCTGGGAGATGCGCTCAGTTTTTATAAGACGAAGCACACGATTACGCTCGGCGGACAACTACGTGACGTCGATTTGAACAACAATGCGAGTCCGAATCCGCGCGGCGCGTTTATGTTCAACGGGGATTTTACGTGCGGGTCGGCGTTTACGAGCGGGACGAGCGGCGCGGGCAGCGGAATCACCCCATGTACTGGAACGGCGAGCGCGCCGGTACAGCAGACGCCGCAGCAGACGGTTGCGTACGAAATGGCAGACTTTCTGATTGGGCTGCCGTACAGCGTCTCTGCGCAATATGGCACGCCACAGAATATCTACCTGCGAAGCTGGGGATTCGCGGCGTATGCGCAGGACGATTGGCGCGTGACGAAGACCTTCACCT
Source organism: Candidatus Acidiferrales bacterium (assembly GCA_050746865.1). Lineage (GTDB taxonomy): Bacteria > Acidobacteriota > Terriglobia > Acidiferrales > UBA7541 > Palsa-295. The sequence goes on along the minus strand of JBOGMU010000239.1, from coordinate 2,142 downwards.
TGCAATACGGGTTGCGCTGGGATGCGACGAAGCCGACCGTCGAGAAATACAACCACATTGCGAATCTGGAGCCGATTTTCGGCGCGAATGGCGCACTGGCGGACGTGAAGGTCGTGACGCCAGGGACGAACGGTTATCCGCGGGCGCTAGTGAACGGAGCGTACAAGAATTTCGGGCCGCGAACGGGTTTCGCGTGGATTTTGCCCGAGAAAAAGCGAAGGACGGTAGTGCGCGGCGGATATTCGGTCTTTTATAACGCGAATGTATTCACGTCACTTGTGCGCGATTTCTCGTTCCAGCCGCCGTTTGACACGTCGTTTTCGCTGCAGAATTCGTCTTCGAACTACTTCACCATTCAGAACGGGCTGACGGCACCCTCCACTTCATCGATCAGTGTGACGAATACGTGGGCAGTCGATCCGAGCTACAAACCCTACCGGGCGCAATCGTGGAATATCGGGTTCGAAACGGACCTTTCGCGAAATTGGCTGCTGAGTTTGCAGTACACGGGCACGGCGGGAGCGAATCTGGATATTTTACGTTCGCCGAATCGCGCGCCGCTTGGAACGGAGCAAAGTCTGTTGCAGCAGAGCTTGGGCGTGCCCTATGCGACGCAGTTTACGTACCTACAGAGCGGCGGGACTTCGCTCTACAACGGTTTGCAGGCGCGCGTGGTGCACCGCTACTCGCACGGAATTTCGTTCCAGGCGCAGTACACGTATTCCAAGGCTATCGACGATGCCAGTTCTGTAGGTGGTGCCGGTGGACTGAAAGAGCAGATCGACGGTGATTTGGCGGGGCTGCGCGGGCTTTCGTCGTTCGATCAGCGGCACAATTTCCGTGGGACGGCGACATACGAGCTTCCATTTGGGCAGCGCTACCGGTTTGCAAATCACGGGTGGACACACAAGCTCTTCGGCGATTGGCGGCTGCAGAATACAGTGACGTGGCACACGGGAAATCCGCTGACGGTGCTGATGGGCGGGCAGAACGCGGATCCTTCGGGAACGGGCGCGAGCGGATTCGCGCTGCCGGATCAAGTTGGGAATCCCAATGTAGGCCTCTGCGGCGGGCCGGTGCTCGGATTCTTCAATACGGCTGTGTTCTCGGCGCCTGCGGCTGGAACGTTTGGCGATGCGCGAAAGGGAAGCGTAGAGGGGCCTTGCTCGATTGCCTGGAATGCGTCGATGAACAAGGCATTTCGAATCGGAAATACCGATAACCAGCGGCGCGGGGAGATTCAGTGGAACGTGTCAAACGTGCTGAACCACGTGAATTACAGTGGGATTTCGACGGCGCTCGGCACGGCGCAATTTGGCCAGGTGACGAGCGCGGGCGGGATGCGTTCGATGAGCCTGACGCTGCGGTTTAATTTTTAGGTGTTGAGCCAGCGAGAAAGTGATACGAGGATGCGTTTCTTCGAGTTGGAATCTGCGTGCTACGTGCGGCGAAACCGCCCACCGAGAAGCGCCCGCGAAATGCGCGGGCAACGGTGGCCGCTACAAAGGATGGGGCAGTCGGCGCTGGTTTGGATGATGACCACTGGCCTTTGCTTGATGCCTGCGGCGCCGTCTTTGCGTGCGCAATCTGCTGCTGCCCAAAATTCGGCGCAAGCTGCTCCCGCGCAGCCGGCTGCGCAGGCGCCGACCGCCATCGGGGAAGGAAGCACGCAGGTTCGGATTCCACCTCCGCCTAGCGAACCTATGTCCGCAAATGTGCTGCAATCGACTTCCGAAGTTGTGCGGATTGATATTCAGGTGACAGACAAGAATGGAAAGACGGTCAAAGGACTGAAGCCCGATCAGTTCACGATCACGGATGATGGTAAGCCGCAGAAGATATCGAACTTTTCATTTGAGGATATAGAGGGGATTCAGACTGCAGAAAATTCGGAGGATTCGAGGCCCATCGTGGTGTCCGTAGAAACGCCGCGAGGGACGAATACGGACGCGGTGAGCGCCGAAACGCGCGACCGGCGGATGATGATGCTCTATTTCGATTTGAGTTCGATGGAACCGGATGACATGCTGCGGGCTCGCGAGGCGGCGACGAAGTTTGTGAATACGCAGATGCAGAAGGCGGATTTGGTTTCTGTGGTCGCGTACGGGACGCAGCTTTCGATCTGGTCGGACTTTACGAACA
>JBOGMU010000238.1:0-4764 GCA_050746865.1 Candidatus Acidiferrales bacterium | reverse complement strand
CTACTATCTCTCCGCCACAGTGGTCTAGTTTTACTCCGCCCTTGACAAGGGTCACGCCGTCGATATCGCCGTCGATGGAATCAAGGGCCTGGAAAAGTCCCGCCTGATGTCCTTCGATGCGATTGTTCTCGATATTATGCTTCCGGGCATCGATGGACTTCAGATGGCGAAGCGTCTTCGCGCCAGCGGCGCGAACGTGCCCATTTTGATGTTGACGGCGCGTGACTCCGCATCGGACATTGTCCGGGGCCTCGACGTCGGAGCTGACGACTATCTGACGAAATCATTTTCATTCGAAGTACTGGCCGCGCGGTTGCGCGTGATCGCACGGCGCAAGTCGGGTAAACCGGAAGCTCTCTTGCAGGTTGCTGACCTCGTTTTGAATATCGAGACCCACGAAGTGCATCGCGGGAAGAAGGCGGTCGTCCTGACCCGCACGGAGTTCGTCCTGCTCGAACGACTGATGCGCCGCGCCGGGCGTGTGGTTTCCAGAGACGATCTCACAGAAGCGGTTTGGGGAATCGATCGAGACGTCGAAAGTAATGCGCTCGACGTGTTCATCTTCCAACTGCGAAGCAAGATCGAGGTGGGCGGAGCCGGTCGCCTGATTCAAACCGTGCGCGGCTTCGGCTACACCGTCAGGGAGAGCGAAGACGTATGACTTTCGGGTCGATCCGTGTTCGTCTCACGGCTTGGTATCTGGTGATGCTCGCGCTCGGCCTTGGCGTATTCGGCGTCGGGAGCTGGTTTGCGATGCGCGTCAGCGCATTTAACACCATCGATGAGGAACTCGAAGACCGAATCCGGGGCGTCGAGAAATTTATGCAGCTTCAGATTGCCGCCCTGTCACCAAATGAGATCCGGGACGAGTTTCGGGAACATTCGGTCCTGGGGCCGGGCGGAGATCTGTTTCAGGTGTGCAATGAACAAGGCGAATGGTTGTATCGCTCAGCCGTGCTCGAAAATAGCCAGGTGCCAATTCGCCTCCCGGATCAGCTCGGCACTCAACCCCTCTATGAAAGCTTGACTGTCCAGGGTACGCCAGTTCGTTTTGCGACAGGGCGAGTTGTCGTAAACAGCCAGCCTTACACCATTCAGGTCGCAGCGCCCCTCAAGGAATTCAACGAAGCTCTGGAACGCTTTCGCGTGATCCTCTGGCTTTCGGCGCCGCTGCTGCTAATCGGAGCGGGTTTGGGCGGATATTGGTTAAGCAGGCGCGCACTGAGACCAGTCGATCAAATAACCGCTGCGGCCGAATCGATCAGTATCAGTAATCTCTCCGAACGCCTCGACGTCCCCAAGGCGTCTGACGAGTTGCGCCGTTTGTCAGAAACGCTGAACCGCATGCTTATGCGGCTGGACGTTTCGGTGCAAAGAATGTCGCAGTTAACCGCGGACGCTTCCCACGAGTTGCGAGCGCCGATCTCTTTGATACGCACCACAGCGGAGCTTGCCGTACACGGTGGCCGGACTAACCCCGAGTATCACGAGGACATGACGCAAATCCTTGGGGAGGCCGTGCGGACTTCGCGGCTGATTGACAGCCTTCTTCTGCTCGCCCGAGCCGACGCCGGCGAAGGCGCATTGCAGCACGAAATGACAGACGTTTCGGTGAGCGTTCGCGAGGCGGCGGACCAAGGGCGCAGCTTGGCATCCGATAAACAAGTTGAACTCACGGCAGATCTGGGTTCAGGTTCTGCTGTCGTGCACGGCGACGGAGAAGCCCTGCGTCGGCTCTTATTTATCCTGATCGATAACGCTATTAAGTACACTCCCGAGGGCGGACGTGTTCACATTTTCATAAATAGGTCGCAGGGACAGGTGTCGATCAGCGTTACCGATTCCGGAATCGGAATCTCCGAAGCCGAACTTCCCCACATTTTCGACCGCTTCTGGCGTGCAGATAAGGCGCGTTCCAGAGGCCTCTGGGGTGCAGGACTAGGGCTTTCTATTGCCCACTGGATCGTGGATCAACACAAAGGGTTTATCGAGGTTAAGAGCCAACCTGGCAAGGGAAGCACTTTTGTCGTCAAAATTCCCCTCGCAGACGCTCCTTAATGCCATCTTCCAGCTTCGCGTCTCTATGGAACACGCCCTACGAGCCGTCTATGATTACCTCAAGCCGCGATATGCGCATGGACGTTATCAACCTGCTTACGAGCGGCTGTTCGAAAATGGAAGAGGAAACATGAGACTGCAGACACTGTTGTTCACGCTCTTCGGAATATTCGTGGCCTGTATCGTAGGCGCGGCTGCGTCTGAGCCAGCGCCGCTCGCATTGGTCACCGATGTCCCGTTGTCCGGTTCAGCGGTCCGCTTTGATTATCAAAGCCTCGACGTGACGAACAACTGGCTGTACCTCGCGCATATGAATGCCGACCAACTGGTTGTCTTCGACACGAAGAAGCGCTCCGTCATCGCGACTCTTGCCGGGTTTCCGGATGTTCACGGGGTCATAGCCGTGCCGGAGCTGAACAGGGTATATGCTTCGGTGACCGGGGAGCACAAGGTGGCCGTTGTCGATGCGCAGACGTTGAAGATTATTGCCAAGGCAGGGCCGATCCATTATCCGGATGGATTGGCCTATGCGCCCGCCGTCAAGCGGGTTTTTGTCTCTGATGAGCACGGAGATGCTGATGCCGTCATTGACGCCACAACGAACGCGCTCGTGAAGACAATTCCGCTCGGCGGCAATGCAGGCAATACCGTGTACGATCCTGGCTCTGAAAAAATCCTGGTTGCGGTGAGCGGGAAGAACGAACTGGCAATAATCGACCCCGCATCCGAAACCATCACCGGCCGTTACCCGTTGCCCGGCATTGACGGAGCCCACGGCGTTGTCCTTGACGTGAGCGCAAGACTGGCCTTTGTTGCCGGGGAGGACAATCATAAACTTGCTGTGTTCGATCTCTCGACGATGCGCGTTTTAGGAACCTACGCCGTTGGCCGTGATCCAGACGTACTGGCCTTCGATCCGGGACTTAAGATGATATACGTCGCGGCGGAATCCGGAGAGGTGTCTGTCTTCCAGGAGAACGGAAAAGGCCTCGTCTCCAAGGGCCAACTGAAGATGCCACATGCGCACACCGTCTCAGTCGATCCGCAAACCCATCTCGTTTACTTCCCGCTTGAGAATCTGAACGGTCATCCTGTCTTGAGGATCATGGCGCCCGCCGACAAATGACCCGAACAGCGAGAGCCTGATAGCTACAAAATGGTAGCGGCAAGACGCTCGGCGTCTGCGGGGCATCGCCAACAGCCGCGCGGATTCGGTCTCGCTCAGTGTGCTCGCCGAGATCAAGACCGCCTATTACCAGCTCGCCTACTCATGTACACTCAATAACGAATGCGCTGCGTAGCCGCCATACAGACATGCCTCGCGCTGCTACTGGCTTTCGATGGTGATGAAGCCATTCACAAAGACGTAGGCGGAGCGCACAACTCGCGGTGGAAAGTGGAGCAGGAGCCAATTGAGCCGGAGCTTTCGGAAGAACGAAAAAACATGATCAGAAGCGGCGTGTTGCTGTGCGGAAGAATCGCGGTCCGGCATTAAATATTCGGCAGCAAGTCGAAATACTCATCGTCTTCGTTTTTGCCGCCCTCCCCTTTACCAAGCGATTTTCCCGATGCGACGACTTCGATGCGTTCGATCCACTTGACCATCTTGTAGCCAAGCTGGTTTTCCACGCGCAGCCGCAGCGGCGCGCCGTACAGCTGCGGAAGCGGTTGCCCGTTCATCCTTGATGCCAGCAAACATTGCGGCTTTCGCACGTTCTCCACGCTCTGGGTGTCGTAATAAGGTCCGCCATAAAGCGCTTCGCCAAAAGAGAAAAAAGCGACAACTTTAGCTTCCGGATTCGGCTGCACAAGCTCGATCAGCTTCTGCATCGGAATTCCGCCCCACTTGGCAATGCCGCTCCAACCCTGGATGCACTGATGCATTGTGATGTGTTCAACCTCACCCAGGCGCTCCAGATCAGCGAGTGAAAGTTCCACCGGATTTTTAACGAGGCCCCCCACTTTCAACCGGAAATTGTCAAATCCGCTCTCTGCCATGCGCTTCCAGTCATCCCGGATCGGCATCTTGCCATTGGGCCAGAAATACGAAGAGATTTCCTGCTCCGAATACCTTTGCTGCGGCGACAGCCGGTTCAGCGTCAAGAGCTGCATGGGATATGTCACTGACTTCAGGGCAAGCTGCACTCCGCGCGGATGGCGCCAGGAAATGTAATGCGCCGCGACCCACGAGAGCACCACCACTCCGATTCCGACAAAACCCAGGTACATTCCGGCAGGGTTCCGATCGTCGGTGCCGATAACAATGTGGTTCATATTGCGCGCAAATCCCGTCATCACGATCAGGGTCACGTGCACGACCAAAAATGCAAGGAAGCCGAACATCGACAGAAAATGAATAGAACGGGCCGATTGCCGGCCCCCGAATATCCGCGCATACCACGGAAACCTGTTGACCACGGCCGGAGACATCGCGATGCCGGTCGCTATCGCGAGCAGTCCGAATACAAACACCACCGTGAAATAGGCGATCTGTTGCAACGCGTTGTAGCCGTAGAATCCATTTGCCTCCTGCGGCAAATGAAACGTCGCGTAGTGCACGAAAGTATTCCATGCTTGCACGAGAACCATCGGAGAAGCAGGAACAATGCGTTTCCACTGTTCCGTGGTGAAGAGCATCACTATAAAAACGATGCCCGTTGCGATAAAGCCGTGCACGTCGATGAAATGCCAGACTCGCGCAAGACC
>JBOGMU010000237.1:0-1505 GCA_050746865.1 Candidatus Acidiferrales bacterium | reverse complement strand
TCGGAAATATGCCCGTCGCAAAGCCACTCGAACACTTCCAAATGCTCTTTTTGAGGGGTCATGGCTAGGTATTCGAGGACGGTGTAATCTATTCCTGGAGGTTAGCTATGTCTGAAACTTCTAATATGCTCCCGCTGGGCACCGTCGCCCCGGCATTCCGCCTGCATGATCCGCACGGTAAACTGGTCTCATCCGACGACTTTAAGAACGCGCCCGCATTTCTCGTAGCGTTTATCTGCAATCATTGTCCTTACGTAAAGCACATTGCTGGCGCCTTTGCGAATCTCGCGAGCGAATATCAGGCGCGCGGCGTCGCCATCATCGCAATCAATTCAAACGACGCCGAAACGTATCCTGAAGACGGCCCCGAGAAAATGGTCGAAGAGACCCAACACTACGGTTACACGTTCCCCTATCTCATCGACGAAACGCAGGATGTCGCACGCGCCTACTACGCCGTCTGCACGCCCGACATTTTCCTCTTCGACAAAGACCGCCGCCTCGTCTATCGCGGCCAGTTCGACGATAGCCGCCCGAAGAATAATCGTCCTGTGACGGGTGCCGATCTCCGCGCCGCGCTCGAAGCCGTCCTCGGCGGTCGCCCCGTGAGCCAGGACCAAACGCCAAGCGTCGGTTGCAGCATCAAATGGAAACTCCCCAAAGCCGCCGCGGCCCGTGAAATGTAGCTCGCGTCGGACGCGCCTTTTGCGTGCGACCCGAGGCCTTGTGTTCGCCGATGCTTCGTACACCTCGCGATTCAGAATGCGATGGATTTTGACGGGTATTTCGTGGTGCTAGCCGTTCGTGGTTCCTTCGCGCAATAGCTTCGTAAGCGTACAAACACCGGAGCATCCGCTACGTCTTGCCCGTGGGTATCTTTACAAATTCGCGCGCGCAGACCGTCAGTTCTTCGCCCGATGTGCCGCCCCGCTCCTATTTCATAACCTAACGTCAGCTTGGCGATACGGAGGATTTATGGGATTCCTGTTTTTGGGTCTTTTCGTTCTGTTGTTCTTAGCGTGGATCTTCAGCTTCCTTGTCTTTCATATTACGGGCGGCTTGATCCACATTCTCTTGGTCTTGGCCATAATCTCGATCATCGTGCATTTTGCGCGTCGCGCCTCGCACGCTTAATATCGCGTTCTGGCAGGCGACAGAAAATCGCGAGGACTGCTCGGGTGGGGCTTCGAGAGTCTGTGTGGCCAGCGTGACAAGTTGGCTTTGTGGACGGGTACCGATTTAGCCGTGCCGCAAATCGCTCAGGATGAGTGCGGCTTCAACCGCCGAAGTCACGGTTTGCTGGTCGCCACACAGACTCTGCGAGCCCTGCCGTAAAGGCGGCAGTGTCAGTCGGACTTCAAGCCGCCAAGTGCCGCATTTTCGCCGCCTGGCACGGCCACCGTGCTTAGTATACGAAGCAGGCACAAAAGTCTATTGACACCGTTTCACGCACTATGTTAACTCTGGCCTATTCGTGGCACCGGCTGAATGCCGGGTTGCTGGAG
>JBOGMU010000236.1:0-32041 GCA_050746865.1 Candidatus Acidiferrales bacterium | reverse complement strand
GCTTACTGTGAGCACAAACAAGGATGGCATCGCTCGCATCGCCAACCTTGCGCCGGGCGACTATTGGTTAGATGCCGAGTACCTCGGCATCAGCGCCGCCTACCATTGCTTCCACGTCAATGAAAGGCCGTCGCGAAAAGCAAAACGCAATCTGGCATACGATTGGGGCGACCTAGCTCCTAGCACTCGCCGCATCGCAGGCAAGCTGTTCGATTCGCAGCCGGGTAAGGGTGGCACTGCTTTTTGGAATCTCTTGCACCGCGTTGACGTGCCGATTGTCGCCGCAAGCCTCACATTGCAGGATGCAACCACAAGAGCTGTGTATTACACTAGATCGGATGCCAACGGCGCTTTCGCCTTCGATGGAATTCCGAACGGCACGTACGTACTACACATCGACGCGGGGGAGGTTGAGCCTGGTCGCGCGTATGAAGCGAGCGACCAGTTGATTAGGCTTGGGCGCACTGCGAAACGCAATTCACTTCTATTCAAGCACCAAGAGGCCAGTGGTGGCAGTTGCGGAGGAACGAGCTTGGAACTGCAGGAATCCAGCGACAACTCCTGATAGTCTTCTTACCAGACATATACCGGGCTAATACTCGGGCTTAAAACCATAGCCAATGGCAGGGGCGTGAATTGGTTACGGCAGGTGCCCTGCATCTTCACCCGCCACGGCCTTGGAGCGCCAGCGCTGCTAACGCATCTTTAGCAGATTGTTTGAGCAATCCTTGAGGCGTGGTCCATTCGACGCGATGGCCATTCTCTTTCGTAGTTTTCGGCAAACGTGCACTTCGCTGAGCGAATCCAGTTCAAAGCGGAGTGAAGGCACGAATGACTGAATTTGTGGGGAGGAGTTGGACTAGTGTTCTCTGGCCGCTTTTGCCATGCGCTGCGGTTACACACATTTCGGAACATCGTCCAGGGTTCGCAAAACCCGCCTGCTCTTGCGAAGTTCGAGGAGCGCCACGTCCGCAGTCGTCCGATACAGCCACTTAAAGAGCTGCGAGGTTTGCCGAATTATGTGTATGTTGCGGAATAGAGCTAGGAATGCTTTCTGGGTTAGTTCTTCTGCTTCGGTCGGGCTTTTCGTCACACGTTGGCACACGCGATACATGCGCTTCGAGTGCAGCTGGTAAAGGCCCTCGAAGCCAGCAGGGACTCCTTCTTGCGCCAGGCGCAGAGCCTCTGCCTCGGAGAGGCTGCCCCCGCCTCTCCCAATCGCTCTTCTTGATTTCTTTAAGTGATCGGCCAAATGGTTCACGGATATAACCCCCTGTCTATTAGAGCGCCGCTGATGCTTCAGGAGAAATGAGAGAGTTATGAAGCGGGCGGATTGAGATAAATCGCATACCCGACCACGCAGGCCGTGCGATGGTGACATAACTCTGAAATTCTAGACGTGCCGTAGCTTCAGTCGCTGCTCGCGGACAATGTCTCCGCAGCCGCCAGTCGCCCATTCCGCGAGAAGTGCAACGTCGGCACGGCACAATCTCAAAAGCGGCGAAAAGGCGTTCTGCGGCCGGATATTATCTCAGGCGCCTCTGCCTCACTTTTCGGTCGCCCGGGCAGCCGCTTCCATGGCTCCGCAAAATTTACGCATGCCTTCTGGAATTCCCATTTCCAGCGCTCGGCCAATCGTATCTATGAAGGCGGTTGCTTTTTCGCCGGACAGGCTCACCCGCTGCGTGATTCGCGTCCGCCGCCCGTCGTCCACATCTTGAAAGCTATAGGAAAATCGAGCTAGAGCGCCCTGCGCCGGAAACTCTAATACCGCTCTCCGCAGCCCTAGCTCCGCGACGTGCCAATCGAGCCGTCCGAAACTCTTCGTTTGCGTAGCTCCCCTGGCACCCGTCGCGAATGGCCCCTGAATCTCCACCGAGACAACATCGGAATCGAGTTTCCAGTTTTCGACATTCGTCCAAAAGCCCCATGCGAATTCGGCCGAAACACCACATTCAATGGTGTGTTCAAACACCCACACATCATCCATGGCGACTTGCCTTCCTATTGCGCGGCAGGATAGCACGGCAACCGGAAGGTGCCTCGTCTGCAAAATGGGTAGGTAGTTTTAAGACGCCAAGTCAGCCATTTGCGGCACTATAAGCGATTTTATGGTGCAAACAGCGTCAATACCATTGACGCTCAAGCTGCCACTTATTTCCCATTATGGGAACACGCACACGAACTGATGGTAGGGGCGCATGCTTCCTGCGCCCGAGTTTCCCGTGAACCTGTATCAATGCGGCTTCGCAGGCAGCGCCCACGCGAAAAGCACGCCGCCGGCCGCAGCCAGCAGATATTGCCGACCGTCCAACAGGTAAGTAACCGGCGAGTTTTCGACATGTCCCACGCTCGAATGCCACAGCGTAGTTCCGTCAGTCGTTCGCAGCGCCATGAAATTCCGCGCAGCATCCCCCGTGAACGCCAGTCCCGTATCTGTGGTCAAAATGCCGGATCCACTGCCTTCACCGATAGGATGCGTCCACTTGATCTTCCCCGTCTGATAGTCAATCGCCTCAACTTTGCCTATATCCAACAGCCCATAATCCGCGCCCGCCCAACCGTATGCGCCGTCCTCAGGCTTATAAAAGTAAATGCCGTAGCTGTCATCGGCGCTCACAATGAAAAGGCCGGTCTTCGGATCGAAACTCGGCGAACGATAATTCGTTGCGCCGCCCTCGTCAGGCGAAACAAGCCTCCCGTCGCGCGCCGGCTCTTTCTCCGGATTCGGTATGGGCTGCCCCTTCTCATCAATCCCCTTTGCCCAATTCGCCGCCGCAAATGGTTCAGTCAAAAGGCTTTTGCCGTTCGTGCGATCGAGAACGAAAAAGTATCCGTTGCGCGACGCCTGCATCAGCATCTTCCGCGGCTGCCCCTTAAAACTACCGTCGGCAAGTATTGGCACCTCGACGGCGTCCCAATCGTGCGTATCATGCGGTGACGCTTGAAAACCCCAAACCAATTTCCCCGTGTCCGGATTCAGCGCCACGATGCTGCACGTCCACTCGTTGTTGCCCGGCCGCGCGCTGCCATTCAACGTGGGCGTCGGATTTCCAGTTCCCCAATAGAGCAGATTCAGCTCGGGATCGTACGTTCCGGTAATCCATGTGTTTCCGCCGGTCGTGGCGTTCGGAGTGCCCGCAGGAGGCGTGCTGTACCAAGTCCATTGCGTCTTCCCGGTTTCGGGATCGATGGACTTCAGCATCCCCGGTAAGTTATCGAAATCCCCCGAAAGCCCCACGAGCACATGATCGTGAACAACGAGCGGAGCCTCCGTCGACCAGTAGCCCTTTTGCGCATCCCCAATCACCACGTTCCATCGCACCTGCCCCGTTTTCGAGTCGAGCGAAACAAGATGCGCGTCCGGCGTCGTCAGGTACAGCCAATCTTTATACACAGCGACACCACGGTGCCCTATGTGGAAGGCCTTATTGGGCGGATACGCATATTGCCACACCATCCTCCCCGAGCGCGCGTCCACGGCCCACAAGTGATCCGGTGCGGAAATATACAAAACACCGCCCACGAGAATCGGAGTGGATTTAAGCGAGACTTCCATCCCCGGTTCGAACGCCCATGCGAGCCCCAGATCCGCGACGTTCGCGGGCGTGATTTGCGTCAGCGTACTGTGGCGGTCGCCTGTATAGTCGCCATTTGCCGTTGGCCAGCTATCGGTGGGCCGATTTGCAATCGATGTCGGATCGACGCCTTGCGTTCTCGCTGTTCGCGGGAGCGTTAAAGCGGCCGCAAGCGCCAGGGCTAGATAAACTCCGTTGCGAATCAGCTTCATCGGGGGGCCCCTTTACTTCAGAGTTTGCAGATAGGCGAGAACGTTGTGCATCTCGTCATCGGTGTATTTTCCAAGCAGCTCGACGTGCGCCTGCAGAGGGTCGTTTACGGTGTACTTCACCTCGCTTGTCGGCCATGAGCGGTAGCGTCCCGCTACGTCCCGCAGAGCAATCGTGAACTCATCACGATAGGCAAGATTGCCGGTTATCGTTTTTCCGTCGGGCTGCGTCACCGTAACGGTCGCGACCGGCGCGGCACTTCGGCCTCCAGCCGGATAGAGCATTCGCTGCAACAGCGTCAATCCTTGGAGCCTCGTTGCAACGCCAGCCAAATCGCCCGTTGCCGAGTGGCACGTGGTGCATTTCCCTCCCCCGTCAAAGAACGCTTTGCCTGCCTCAGCATTTCCCGTCGCGAGGTCCTCGGCGCTAACGTGTTGACGGCCGCCCTGTTCCGAGTCCGCCTTGGTCTTTTGATCGTGAATAAAGGCGACCACAGCAGCCAAATCTTGATCGGACAGATTGAATGAGGGCATTCCCTTGTCGACACGCCCACCGTGCACCACCGGTCCAATCTGATCGCCACGCACATCCGCCGCAACCACCGGTGAGCGAGTAAGGTCGGGACCTGTCTCTCCGCCGCCTGCATCGCGGCCATGACAAAACGCACAATTCTGCTGAAACACAGCTTGTCCGGCATCGACCTGCGCTTGCGGATACGCTTGCGGAGTCGCCGTGGGCGGCGGGGCCTGCGAAGCGGGACTCTGTGTCGCGGGAACGCGCGGTCGCGGAGCTTGCGGCGCGGCCTGTGCCCACGTGCGAACAGCAGCCACCGTCATCAGTGCTAATACAAACGTCAGCATGCCGATGCCAGTCAGTTCCTTGAGTCTCATCTTCACCTCACAATCATTCCGGCCAGAATTTAGTCTCAATTGAGGAGAAAATCAAGCATCGTTTACGTTAACGTACGCGATTTATGGCACTTCTCTCTCACCTTTCTCTGCCTTCGCTCAGCGATTGCTGCTCGGGACATGGATTAGCTGGCGGCTTTCTCAGCATTTACGCCGAGCTCCTGAAGAAAGCTCGATCCGCGTGCGATCGAGCCACCAAAATTCTGCGCTATCGTCTGCCCCATGTCCGCCAGCGTCGAACGTATTCCAAGATTTCGGCCGACCTCAATGCCTGGGCTGAAAGCGAGAATTGGGACATATTCGCGCGAATGATCCGTGGTGGGATTCACTGGATCGGGATCGCATCCGTGATCTGCGGTGAGAAGCAGCAGATCCGACGGCTTCATCTGCCGCGAGAAAGGGCCGAGCATCTGGTCAAATTCTTCAAGTGATCGTGCGAAGCCTTCAACGTCTTTGCGATGTCCGTAAAGCATGTCGAAATCGACGAGATTGGCAAAAATCAGCCCGCGTTTTTCGCGCGCGAGCGAAGCTGTGAGCTTTGCTATGCCGTCCGCATTATCTTTTGTCGTGACGTATTTCCCAACGCCACGGCCGTTGTAAATGTCGTGAATTTTTCCGATACCGAAGACCGGTACGCCCAAGTCGCCGAGCACATCGAGCAGCATGGGTCTTGGCGGCTCGACAGCATAATCGTGGCGGCGTTCGGTGCGCCGGAAATTTCCCGCTGCTGTGCCGACAAACGGCCGGGCGATTACGCGGCCCACTCGATTTGGCCCGTCGCAGAGCTCGCGCGCAATTTCGCAGTCGCGGTATAGCTCCGCGATCGGAATCACGCCTTCGTGGGCGGCGATTTGGAAAACGCTGTCGCCCGACGTATAGACGATCGGGAAACCGGTTCTCACATGTTCCTCGCCAAGCTCCTTGAGAATCTCCGTGCCTGAGGCGGGTTTATTGCCTAAGGTGCGGCGGCCGATGCGGCGCTCGAATTCGGCGATGAGCTCTTTTGGAAATCCGCTGGGATAAACCGGAAACGCCTGATCGAGCCAAATGCCCGCCATCTCCCAATGTCCGGTGGTCGTGTCTTTGCCTGGCGAGACCGTCGCGCCTTTGCCATATGCACCGGTTGGATTGCGCGCGGGCGTGAGGTGAGCCATCGGTTTGATGTTCGCAAGCCCCATGGCCACAAGGTTTGGCAACCGCAAAGGCCGAGAGCGTGCGATGTGGCCGATTGTGTCGCGTCCATCGTCGCCATATTGCGCAGCATCCGGCAACTCGCCGATACCGACGCTGTCGAGAACAATCCAGATGACGCGTTCAAATCGCGGCTGCGTTGCATTCATGTTTCGGCCCTTCCTATTTTTGAGCTGCCGGTGATTATGCGACCCGGCGAGAATGGCGTCCAGCACCGCCGGCACCTGGCGTTGAGCAGCTTTAGGCGGAGATGAATGCCTCCCTCTGGCGCCGGCGATTACCGATGTTGCGTACCAGGAAACGCAAGCGGCAGGCTGGTGTTGACCAAGTGTATCGACATATGTAGACTTATCGCGTGAAGAAGACACCGCGACTTTCACCGCAAACCATGCGCGTGCTCGAGCGATTCGCTTCGCGTCCTTCGGCGTGGCAATACGGGTATGAACTTAGCCGCGAGACAGCGCTGAAATCCGGAACGCTCTACCCAATTCTTATGCGGCTGGCCAAGTATGGGCTGCTCGAAACTAAGTGGCTGACGACCGAAGAGGGCGTTCCGCCACGGCACACGTATCGACTAACACCGAAGGGCGTGGAAGTGCTGCGCGAATTGCCAGCGAAATACAAGCTGCGGGTTCGCGGCCGCGCACCCGCGCTGAGCGAGGGCGGCGCATGACGCCTAGGATTCCCACTCGACAAGTTGCGACGGCGTTGCTTCGCGGCGTTTTGAAGGTCACTCCATCCCATTCTGCTGAGTGGGGCCATGCGATGCTTGCCGAACTTCATCACATTGAGGGCGAGTGGTCGGCTTTGGCGTGGTCTATCGGCGGCGCGGGTGTTCTTGCCAAACACGCCTTCTTAGCTTTGTTCGTTCCTCGCAGCGCTCAAACCGCGGGCAATTTTTTCCGTAAGGAGAAACCCATGCGCAAAAGCACAGCCATCGCGGCGGCAGTTTGTATCGCCGCTTCCCTGCTTTTCTTCGCGGCACCAACGTTCCGCGAGGCGTTTCAGCTTTCCGTGGTTCAGTGGCGCGGTCTGATGCACGCGGCATTTCACACCGGATATGTCTCATTCGACCGAGGACTCGATCATGACGAAATCGCTCAACGGGCGCGGGAAAATCATGACGCTGAGGGACTTGCCTTCGCCGCTTTGCACGGCAGATCTGACCGTAGTACGACACAACAAGCTGATGAAGCCGTGCGCATGGATCCTCAACTCACATGGATTTACGCCGTTTTGGCCAATTGGCACCGCCCGGAGCCCGAGATCGATAGTTGGATTTCCAAGCTCGAAACATTCGATCCACAAAACGCCGCTCCACATCTGATTCAAGCTGAGGTAATCGAGACGAACGATACCTTCATCCGCAAATTCACCTATCGAAAATATTTGACTGACCCAGCTTGGCTGAACGCAATGGCCGCAGCATTCGCCTCGCCGAAACTCGATACGTACGGTGATCGGGTAAAAGAGCTAGATCGAAAAGTGGCGCTCCGATATGACATGTACGATGCCCATGCGGCCCAGAGTGAGTATTTTTTGATCGCAGGCGCATTCCCTGGACTGGGAAATTCGAATGACTATGTGAGGCTCTTGGTCAATTCCGGCGAGGCCCTTACCGCTCGTGGCGACTATGCAGGAGCGGAGAAGCAATATCGGCTAGCCGCTCATTTCGGTGAGATGGTGGAGGCTTCGCGATCGGCAAGCCCGACGCCCTATCGGTATTCGGCTTTGGCTGCAATGCTTCTGCAAGGTCCATACCGGCAACTCGGTGCCTTGTATAAGAGACAGGGTGACGACTCTCAGGCGAGGCATTTTCCCGATCTTCTCGTTGATGGCGAACGCGTGCGGCGCGACGATCTCGCGCGAGCGCAGCTATATTTTGAGAGCAGGCCCGCTGACAAGAGGAATGCCAAAATTCTGGGGCTCGCGGGTATCGTTATGTTTCTGTGCTTCGCGATTCTGCCGCTTTGCGCGATTGTTACGATTGCCAGGAGCGGATCGATCAAGCTGAGTAAGCTTCGCAGCGGAGTCTTTACGAGAGTGCTTGCGCGTTGCAGTGTGATTGGCTTGCTGGTCTCGACTGCGACGCTCTATCTGAGTTACCGGCCATATGCAGAGATGTTTCGCGCATATCTACGGGGCGGCGATCCCATTTCGCTCCTGACGGTCGGGGCATTTTTGAACGACCTCGCGTACGATCAGACCCCGCCGCCACATCAGGCGCTGTATAGCTTATGGACGTTCCCGATGTATTTCTGGGCGGGAATCATCGTTTTGTGCTGCGTGGCGCTCGTTTTGGTAGCGGCGAAATTTATCTGGCAACGGCGGCCAGAGCTGCCGGCGTAGCGAAGTTTTCAGCAACCAAAATCAGAGTCAATCTCGCCAGACTGAAAGGCGAGTCGGCGGCTACCAACCCAAAGGCGAGAGCACGCGCGAAGGCGACGCTCGCGGGGCAAAGAGGGCGCAGCTAGCGTGCGCCGCTACGAACGGCGCGGATGTGCTGCGGTGCGCACTGTTTACCGCTACTGAACCGCAAACGAACAGCCTCTAATCTAAGAGACAATCCACTCGAACCCAAAAGGACGGGCCAACACCCAGCGCTACTGATACAGGAGGTATTTCGCGCGAGTGGCGCGGAAATTTTCTAGCGCGGGTGTCCAGGATTTCACGATTTTTGCGGGTGATTCGCCGCTGGCGATGGCGTCGACGGTGGCTTGATTACCGATCAGCGTGATCGTCTTATCGACATGAAAATTCTGCGGGTACATGCGATGCAGGACGTCCTCGATTTCCATGCCCATGCGCATGGAGCGCAATTCGCCTTTCGGAGAAATGCGGATCTTGACGCCTTGGCAAAGCTGGCCGGCGTAGAGATCTTGAGTCGGAGTGAATTGCGTTGCGGAAAATTCCACGCCTGAGATTTTCCGGTGTTCGAGCGCCGTGGCGAATTTTTTGCTGTCGATCCAAGGCGCTCCAAGTATTTCGAACGGTGTATCCGTGCCGCGTCCGACGGAGACACCTCCGGCTTGCAGAATTTCAATGCCGGGATACAGATACGCTTCGGTGAGGCTGCGAAGATTTGGTGACGGCGCAATCCACGGCAGGCCAGCCTGATTGTAAGGCTCGCTGCGATGCCAATTCTTCATTGCGATGACGTGCAGATCGGCGCCCATCTTATTTTCCGCGTTGAACATTTGCGCGAGCTCGCCTATCGTCATCGCGTAACGGATTGGCATCGGGAAATAGCCGACGAACGAAAGCTTGTCCGGATCGAGCGTCGGGCCTTCGATGATTTCGCCGCCGAGGGGATTGGGACGGTCGAGCACGTAATAAGCGATATGTGCTTTGGCGGCTTCCTCCATGCAATAGGCCATCGTAGTCGTAAACGTGTAGAAACGGACGCCTGCGTCTTGAATGTCGAACACGAGCGCGTCGAGATTCGTGAGCATCTCAGGCGTCGGGCGACGGGCAGTGCCGTAGAGGCTGTAAATGGTAAGCCCGGTTTTTGCGTCCGTGTCGTTCGAGACAGAGGAATCGGCTCGGCCGGCGATGCCGTGTTCGGGACTGAAGAGTGCGACGAGTTTTACTCCGGGCGCGGATTTCAGGACGTCAATCGTGCGGCGGCCCTGGGAATCGACGCCGGTCTGATTGGTGATCAGGCCGACGCGCTTGCCGCGCAATGGCGCAAAATGTTCGAGCTCGAGAACGTCGATGCCTGTCAATGTGTGCGGAGTAGCCGGGGCCGGGACCGCGGGCGACTGGCGCGCGGAGGCATCCGATGCGGCAAGCAGAATCGCGAACGCGATGCTCGCTAGCGTCGCAGTACGCCACGACTTTGCACAAGAACGAAACACGCGTAAAGAGGTTTCTTTATGGCAGTTGGATTCGATGCTATATACAGGTGCGGGGCGCATGCACATTAGAATGCCCGCGACGAACATTTGGCGCAAGAGAATGCGGCGCCCGGAAACGGATGCAGTAACAAACGCGCCTGCCGCAAGATTTTACTGCGTTATTTTGGCTTTTCTGCTGATGATGACACCTTCCTCACGCCGGTCACCGAAAGCCCAGACTTCCAAAAGCGCGAATCGTAGCAGCGTGAGCTCGTGGGCGAGACAGGCGCTGCGTTCAATGACGTTACGCGAAAAAATTGGGCAAATGCTGATGGTACCGATTTTCGGCGAATTTACGTCAGCCGAGAATCCTGCTTATCAGGACATGATGCGCCAAGTCGATGAGAACCACGTCGGCGGCGTGATGGTTCACACGGCGCCGGGCGTGCGCGGGCTGCGGCTGAGCCAAGTTTTCCCGACGGTTGCGTTGACGAACGAACTGCAACGGCGGTCGAAGATTCCGCTGGTCGTTGGCGCCGATTTTGAAGGCGGCACGGCGATGCGGCTTGGGGAAGGCACAGCGTTCCCGCGGCAGATGGCAATTGCGGCAACGGGCGATCCGACGGCTGCTTACGCCGTTGGCAAAGCGACGGCGATCGAATCGCTCGCGGCGGGCGTGCACTGGATTTTTGCGCCGGATGCGGACGTGAATAACAATCCGCAAAATCCCATCATCAATATTCGTTCGTTTGGCGAGGACCCGCATGAAGTGGCGCGATACGTGAGCGCGTATGTGCGCGGCATTCAGGAAAATGGAGCGCTGGCGACGGCGAAGCATTTTCCGGGGCATGGAAATGTGAGCGTCGATTCGCATTTGGCGCTGGCGGCGGTGCCGGGAACGCGCAAGGAGCTCAAGGCGATGGAACTAGTTCCCTTTCGCGCGGCGCTTGCGGCGGGAGTTGCTTCGGTGATGCCGGGGCATTTGCAGGTGAACGCGTTCGACGATACACCGAACATGCCTGCGACGCTTTCGCGGAAGATTCTGATCGGCTTGCTGCGCGGGGAAATGAACTTCGCGGGGCTGATTATCACGGACGCGATGAATATGGGCGGCGTCGCGAATCTTTACGCGCCGGGCGAAGCGGCAGTGCGAGCGATTGAAGCCGGCGAGGATGTGTTGCTGATGCCGCCTGTGCCCGAGGCGGCGATTGCTGCAATCGAAGAAGCAATCGAGTGCGGGCGAATCACCGAAAAGCGAATTGATGAGTCCGTGACGCGAATTTTGAATGCGAAAGCTCAGCTTCGGCTGCATCGCGAGCGCACGGTTGAGCTTGATGGGCTAAAGCAGACATTTGCGATGCCCAGTACGGCTGCCGAGGCGCAATTGGTCGCGGATCGCGGCGTGACGCTGCTGCGCGATTCGGATCATGTGTTGCCGATCGATCCGGCAAAGCCGCAGCGTGTGCTGCTTGTCTCGATTGCCGCGGATCGCGATGCGTACCCCGGCGATACGCTTGAGCCGGAATTACGGAAGCAAGTGGATTCGTTGACTACATTGCGCGCGGATGCGGTCTTTTCGCCCGTAGGCAATTTGAAGTTGCCGCCGGCATCGAGCTATGACGTGGCTGTCGCGGCGCTTTTTGTGCGCGTGATGGACGGCAAGGGTAATGTGGGAATTCCCGAAGATCAGCGCAGGTTCGTCGATCAACTGATTGCGAACGGGAAACCGACGGTCATGGCGGCGTTTGGAAATCCCTATTTAATTGGCGCGTTTCCGAATGCGAAGACGTGGGTTTCGGAATTTTCGACGAACAGCGTGGCTCAGCGGGCCATGGCGAATGCGCTGCTTGGAAAGGCCGCGATCAGCGGGCGAATTCCTGTGAGCGTGCCGGGCACGATGAAACGTGGCGCTGGCTTACAGATGCCTGCCAATCACATGCAATTGATCCATTCGGCGGCGCTTTCGAAGAGGCTTAAACCAGTTTACAAAGTGCTCGATGAGCAGCTTGCGAACGATGCGTTTCCGGGCGGCGTACTCGCGGTGGGCTATAAAGGCGCGCTGGCGGTGCATCCGTTTGGAAAATTCACGCGGGATAAGAACGCGGAGCGCGTGAAGGCCGACACGCTGTACGACGTAGCATCGATGACGAAGGTTATCGTGACGACGACGCTGACGATGATGCTGGTGGAGCAAAACAAGCTCGATCTTGACGCGCCCGTGGAGCGTTATCTGCCGGAATTTGCCGCGGCTGCGAAATCCGATCCCAATCCGGATTGGCGCTCGCGTATCACGGTACGCATGCTGATGCTGCACGATTCGGGCTTGCCGGCACATCGCGACTTCTTCCTGCAAGCAAATGGCTATGATGCTGTCCTGAAACTCGTGATGGCCGAGCCGCTCGTGCATGAACCGGGAACGCAGGTAGTATATTCGGATCTTGGGATGATCATTGAAGGCGAGATCGTGCATAGGCTGTTTGGAAAGACGCTCGACAAGCTGGCGGAGGAAGAAATTTTCAAACCGCTCGGAATGAAGAACTCGCTCTTTAATCCGCCCGCGACGATGCGGTCGCGAATCGCGCCGACAGAGTACGATGCGACATATCGCAAGAAGTTGATGTGGGGCGAAGTGCATGACGAGAACGCGTGGGCGATGGGAGGCGTGGCGGGGCATGCCGGGCTCTTCACCACGGCGGGCAACGTGGCAATTTTTGCGCAGACGATCCTGAACGGCGGAATATACGGCTACTACCGTATCGCGAAGCGGACGACGGTCGATATGTTTACGACGCGGCATCAGATAGGCAATTCGGTTCGAGCCATTGGATGGGACGCGCCGACTTCGCCATATACTTCAGGGCACTACTTTTCGGCGACAAGTTTTGGCCACACGGGATTTACTGGGACTTCGATTTGGATCGACCCGGAGCGGAAGCTTTTTGTGATTTTGCTGACGAATCGCGTGAATCCTACGCGCGCCAATGAGAAGATCCGGCAAGCGCGTCCGGCGGTACATGACGCGATTTTTCATGCGCTGGGGATCATTCCGGAAGAGCAAAAAGGCATAGTACCGGGCCGGTAGAACAGATTTTTCTTGCCGACTCGTGGTGTTAACCTGTTGTCGCCCATTTAGTGCCTCCCTTAGCCCTGCCCTATAACTTCCTCAGCACAGGACCCGTACAGGGTATAGAAGGCACCGGACTCCGGCGTGCGGTGCATTTATAATCGAGAGGGGCACAGGCTGGGTGAAACCGTCCAAGACCGAACAGCGCAACCCGCACACGCGAGGCCTCGACCGGAAATCGACAATTGAGATTGTCCGCGCGATGAATCGCGAGGACGCGTGGGTGGCATTGGCGGTGCGGCGAGTCCTGCCGCAGATTGCGCGCGCGGTGGATGCGATTGTGAAGGCGTTCGAATCGGGCGGGCGAGCGATTTATGTGGGCGCGGGGACGAGCGGACGCCTTGCGGTGCTCGATGCTTCGGAGTGTCCGCCGACTTTCGGCACGCCGCCGCGAATGGTTCACGCATTGATTGCGGGCGGCGAGCGTGCGCTACGACATGCCGTAGAAGGCGCGGAGGATTCCGCGGCGAATGGCGCGCGAGATTTGCAGCGGGCCGGCGTGAAGAGGAATGACGTGGTAGTCGGAATCGCGGCGAGTGGAACGACGCCTTACGTTTTGGGGGCATTGCAGCTTGCGCGACAGCGTGGGGCGATAACGGTTGGCGTTACATCTAGTCCAAGATCGGCACTCGCAAAACAGGCGGGTATCGCTATCGCAGTAGACACGGGTCCGGAAGTTGTGAGCGGCTCGACGAGGCTGAAGGCCGGTACGGCGCAGAAGATGGTGCTCAATATGCTTTCTACCGCTGCAATGATCCGTATCGGGCGAGTTTACGAGAACTGGATGGTTGGCGTTGCGTTGACCAATAACAAGTTACAGCAACGTGGTGCGCGGATTCTGGAGGAAGCAGCGGGCGTTTCGGCGTCTGCCGCGGCACACGCTCTGCGGCGTGCGGGACACGATATGCCGACGGCACTCGTAATGCTGAAGGCGGGCGTGGATGTAAGTGACGCACGGAAACGACTTGCGGCGGCGCATGGCAACTTGCGGAAGGCGCTGGAAATGCGGTGGGCGTGATGGAAGCGAGGGCCGCAGCTATAGTCAGGTAATCCTAGCGTGGGCACGCGAAGACAGATCCGTCGCTTCGCCCAGGAAGACGAGATTCTCGGTTCAGGCCAAGGGACAAAGCAATGGATCAGTTCAAGATTAAGGGCGGGCGCAGGCTCGAAGGCACTGTGGAGATCAGCGGCGCGAAAAATGCCGCATTACCTGCGATGGCGGCGACGCTGCTGACGGCCGAACCCGTTCATCTGAAAAATATTCCGCACGTGCGCGACATCATTACGATGGCGAAGCTACTGGCGCACATGCGCTGCCGAGTCGAGGCCCCGGATATTCCCCCAAGCGAGTTCATCATTCAGGCGGAATCGGTGTCGCACGCGGAAGCACCGTATGAACTGGTGAAGACGATGCGCGCCTCAATTTTGACGTTGGGGCCGCTTGTGGCGCGATTCGGCTATGCACGCGTTTCCCTGCCGGGGGGATGTGCCATCGGCGCAAGGCCCGTCGATCTGCATATTCAGGCGCTGGAAACGTTGGGTGCGGATATTACTGTGGATCATGGTTACGTGGAGGCGAGGGCGAAGCGGTTACGTGGCGGGACGTTTCGGTTCCCGAAGATTACCGTGACGGGAACGGAGAATATTTTGACCGCGGCAGTGCTGGCTGAGGGCGAAACGATCCTGGAAAACTGCGCGCTCGAGCCCGAAATTCCCGATTTGGCCGAGCTGTTGATCAAGATGGGTGCAAAGATCGAGGGATATGGGACTCCCACGATTCGCATACAAGGCGTCGAGAACTTGCACGGCACGACGCACACGATTATCCCCGATCGAATCGAGGCTGGAACATTTCTCGTCGCCGGCGCCATCACCGGCGGCGATATCCTGCTGGAGAATTGCGAACCAGGGCACCTGAAAGCCGTGATCGATAAACTGCGCGAGTGCGGCGCGGAGATCACGTGCGAGAAAAACCGACGCGTACGTGTGCGGGGGACGCGAAAGCTCGTTGCTGCGGACGTGACAACTGAGGAGTATCCGGGATTTGCGACCGACATGCAGGCCCAATTCATGGCGCTGGCGACGCAGGCCGAGGGCGTGTCTCACATTCGCGAGACGATTTTTGAAAACCGGATGCTGCATGCTTCCGAAATGATGCGCATGGGCGCGCACATCACGATTGATGGAAATGCAGCAACGGTGACGGGACCGACGCCTTTGACGGGCGCACCGGTGACCGCGTCCGACCTGCGCGCGAGCGCGGGATTAGTGCTTGCGGCGCTGGTGGCAGAGAACACGACCATGATCGATCGTGTCTACCACATTGACCGGGGATACGAGCAGATTGAATTGAAGCTCGCGGAGCTCGGTGCGCGGATTGAGCGCGTTTCCGCGGGCTGACCTGCAAGGTCCTGCGAGCCGCGATACGCGAAGCCGCACCGCTGCCATAGTATTGCCACGAAAGCGCCAAAAGCGCGGGAATGGCCGTTTCGTGCGCACAGCTTTCCGCGATACACTTTTCGTTTGGGGGCGTGAAAGCATTTGGCTACTCAATTTCAGCCGCGAATTATCGGCATTGGCGGCACGCTTCGGCCCGGATCATCCTCCGAAAAGGCCCTTAGGTACGCGCTCGGGCGCGCGGCCGCCCAGGGCGCACTCACGGAAATCATCACAGGAGATGAACTCGATCTTCCCGCATATGTGGCGGAAGCGCCGGCAAAAACAGAAAAGGTGATGAAGCTCGTGGAAGGGCTGAGCGGAGCGCACGGCGTGATTGTATCCTCGCCGGGATATCATGGCTCGCTTTCAGGCATGGTGAAAAACGCGCTCGATTATGCCGAGGCGCTGCGCGACAACACCTTTCCGTATCTTGAAGGGCGCGCGGTGGGACTGATTGCGTGTGCACAAGGATGGCAAGCCGCCGTTTCGACTTTAGCGACGATGCGCCAGGTGATTCACGCGCTACGCGGATGGCCAACTCCGATGGGTGTAGCGTTCAATACGGCGACTCAAGTCTTTGAGGAAGATGTCCCTGAGCCGACTCTGGCACGGCAGCTTGAAGTTCTAACGGGGCAGGTATTGGAGTTTTCGTTGATGCGCCACCGCGCCGGCGCGGAAAGCGCAGCAGCGAGTTAATCCCAAATGGCGACCACCGAAGAAAAACTCTCCGGTAGAGTTGCGTTCACGTATCCCGATTTCGTGCATTTCCAGTCCGGGCGATGGTTTGTGGTGTGCGCCCTGGAAATGCAGACCGTGGCGATTGGCTGGCAGGTCTATGCAATCACCTCGCAGCCGCTCGCGCTAGGCCTTGTCGGTCTGTTCCAATTTCTCCCCGGACTGCTGCTGTTTCTCATCACTGGGCATGCCGCAGACCACTTCGACCGAAAGAAACTCATCGCCTGGTGCTATATCGGGTTTGCGGTCTGTTCTTCGCTGCTGCTCGCGATCAGCTTGAGCGATCCGAAGTCTGTTGACGCAATTTATGGCGTATCCCTTTTGCTTGGCGTGGTGCGATCCTTTTATGGGCCTGCGGGTCGTTCGATTCTACCGCGGCTCGTTTCCCCGGAGCATTTTCCGAATGCGGTGGCGTGGGCGAGCACGGTATTCATGAGCGCCACGATACTTGGCCCGACTGTCGGGGGGTTGGTATACGCAGCGTCCACCGGGCCGTCGGCCGTTTACGCATTGTCGCTCGCTTCATCGCTGTTTGCGACCATCATGATCCTGCGGATCAAGGCGTCGACGAAAATCACTTCAACAGAAGAACCCGGGTTGGCACGGATCCTCGCCGGCCTGCATTACATCTGGCGCGAGAAGCTGATTCTTGGTTCGATTTCACTCGACCTGTTTGCTGTACTGCTCGGCGGTGCGACGGCTTTGTTGCCCATATATGCCGTGCTCCTGAAGACGGGGCCGTGGGGCTTGGGGATATTGCGCAGCGCTCCCGGGGTTGGCGCTATGGCAATGGCGATCCTCGTGGCCTACCAGCCGATTCGGCGGCGAGCGGGGGCGACAATGCTGTGGTGCGTGGCGGGATTCGGAGTGAGCACGATCATTTTCGGGTTGTCGCACAAAATCGCTATTTCTCTCATTTCGCTCGTTCTGGTGGGCGCATCGGACATGGTGAGCGTGATTGTTCGCAGCACGCTGTTGCAGGTGGCCACTCCGGACGAAATGCGCGGGCGCGTGAGCGCTGTCGACATGATTTTCGTGGGCGCTTCGAACGAGCTTGGCGGATTCGAATCGGGCGCTACGGCGCAGCTTCTCGGCACGGTGCCGGCGGTTGTGCTGGGCGGGATAGGAACTTTGCTCGTAACCGCGCTGTGGGCCTGGGCATTTCCTTCGTTGCGGAAAGTAGATTCGCTGACAGAGGCGACCGAACGAGAGGCGTGACCTTCAATTAGCTTGTCATGCGCGTGATGGTGCTCAATCTAATTGGCCGGTTTGGATGGCTTGGAAATCGTGATCGCCGCGGCAGGCGCGGGTTGCGATGAATTGAGCCTGGCGACGAGAGTGCGCGAGCCATTCCAGATGAGTTGGACGCCTGCAAAGATGGCGATTGTAGCGATCACGAGCTTCAGCTTTCCTGCGGGAACTTTTTTTGCGAAGAGACAGCCGAGGAGCACCGCAGGCACGCCTCCGGCAAGCAACTGCATCAGCACGGTGCCGTTTATCGCTCCGAATCTCCACTGGATGAAGCTGCCAATCACAGCAAGCACGAGACCAAAGAGAATATCCGTGCCGACGACTTCCGGCGGCGACATTTCGGAATAGTTCAGCAGGAGGACAGTTCCCAGCGCTCCTGCGCCCGCCGAAGAAAACCCAGCCTCGACGCCAATTGGCAGCGCGAGCCACGGCAGCCATTTCGAATTTTTTCGTATAAAGTTCTGATTCTGCGCCTTCTTGATGAAGGTGATTGTCGATGACGCCGTAAGCAGAACACCGAGGATCACAACGATTGCCGGGCTCCACGTGCTTTTGCTCATCATGCGCAAGAAGATCGTTCCGATCAGCAGCCCCGGCACCGCTCCTTGCACGAGCAGCCACAAATAGCGCGCGTGGACATGCCTTCCCGCCAGATAAAAAGGCGAGGCGATCAGTCGCAGGACTCCGGCGAAAACGAATGCCGTTCCAACGGAGGCGTCCGCGGAAAGGCCGACGATCAGCACCAGCGCGGGCACGGTGAAGCTGCCGCCGCCGATGCCGGTGAGCCCAACGGCCAGAGCAATGACGGCTCCGATAGCGAAATTCATCCTTCAGCTTTCTTCGAGAATGTGTGGATGCCGCACTCAAGCTTTTTTCCGCCCCAGCGGCCGGTGCGGGCGTCAGAACCTTTGGCGGGAATGGCCGTGCAGGGCTCGCAACCGATGCTGCGATAGCCGAGATCATAGAGCGGGAGGAAATCGATCTTGTTTTCGGCCGTGTATTTCCAGACCTGGCCCCACGTCCAAGCAGCGAGCGCGCTTACCTTGAGCAGCACCTTGCCGCTCGGCAGCTCGTGATGCTCGACTACTTTCAGATTCTTGCGCGTGGGCGATTGTTCGCGGCGCAAACCTGTGAACCAAACGTCATAATTCTGCAAGCCTTCCATCAAAGGCTCGACTTTCCGCAGATGGCAGCACTTGCCGGGGTCGGTCTGATTGAGAATGCCGAATTCCGCTTCCTGCTGTGTAACGGTTTCCTTCGCTGCGAGGTTCGTAACGTTCAAATGCCACGCTTGCTGCATTTTGTCGCGATACGCGTAGGTCTCTTTGAAGTGATAGCCGGTATCGAGGAAAAGCACGGGAATTTCCGGCTTCCGCCGGCGCAGGAGATCGAGAACAATCATGTCCTCGGCTTGAAAGCTGCACGTGATGCAGGCCGGGCCGGCGTTATCGGCAAGAACCCGCTCGATCAGCGCATCGGCCGAAAGCCGTTCGAGTTGTTCCACGAGCGCGACGTCCGTCATTTTGGATTCTCCGCTTCCCTTCTCGTTTCCGATTGGATGCGTCAATCACCTTTTTCGCTCCGGCGCTGATGTTGCTCTTGCGTGTCGCGCCATTGGCGCAGTTTGCTGATGGTGCGCGACGCGGCGTCCGCGTCTTCTTCGTGCGGATACGACCATGCGGCGAGGAACGAATCGCGGCCGAAGACTTTGCGAACTCCGTCTTCCGCTTCGCGCTGGTTTGTAGGCGCCGAGAAGACGACGACCATGCCCGCAAGATGATACGCCTTGGCGGCGACGGCCAATTCCGAAGACTCGAAATCGTCCGGGCCGACGAGTTGTACGTGCCAGCCTTCGTCGAAAAGCGTGCGCTCGATGATCTCAGCGATGTGCGCGCTGCCGTTTACCCATACCGCAGCCGCAGGATGACCAAATCGCGTGTGACGCTCTTCCTTAGTACTGCGGCCGCGGCGTTGCGCGCCGGCGGCTGGGCGCAGCGCCGTACCCCAGTTGATGCCGTGCTCGATAATACCCGCGGCGACTGTGGCATTGCTTACCGGATCGATTAAAATGAAGCTGCCCGTCGTGCGATTCTGCTTGTATGGGTCGAAAAAGAGCGGCAGTGCCGACTTGATTTCCACTTCCGCGACGTCGTTCATTTCGAGGTGCTCAGCGGGGCCCTTTTCGAGCGTGTTCATGTCCACGCGAAAATGTATCTGGATCACACGCGCGCGAACGGAGCGCGTGGTGTGCTTCAGCAAATAATGCCTGTGCACATCAAGCTTATCGGGCTGCATCCAGACGAGCTTGGCGCGAAATTCATTCCCCACCGCAGGCAAGTCTTCTTCGGCGACGAGCATGTCGCCACGACTGATATCGATTTCGTCCTCGAGCGTGAGATTCACCGAGCTGCCGGGTCCGGCTTGCTCCTTTTCGCCGTCGAAGCTGACGATCGATTTCACCTTGGTCTTCAGCCCGGAAGGCATGGCGACGACGCTCGCGCCCGGCCGGAGTACGCCCGACGCAAGGCGTCCGGCGAATCCCCGAAAGCTCGCGTCCGGACGGACGACGTATTGCACCGGGAAGCGCAACGGGCCGAACGAAGCAGCGTCGTTTACCGGAATCGTCTCAAGGTATTCGAGCAAAGGAGGGCCTTCGAACCAAGGCATGCGGCTGCTCCGATGGACCACATTGTCGCCTTCAAGAGCGCTAACGGGAATCGGATACACGTTATGTATATTCAAGTGAGTGGCGAGATCGTTAAAATCGGCGGAGAGCCGCTCGAATACCTCACGCGAATAATCGACCAAGTCCATTTTGTTTACGGCCGCGATGATGTACTGAACGCCGAGCAAGCTCGCGATGTATGCGTGGCGGCGTGACTGGCGCAGCACGCCCTTTGTTGCGTCGATCAGTACAACGGCTGCATCGGCGGTCGAGGCACCGGTTGCCATGTTGCGCGTGTACTGCTCATGGCCGGGTGTATCGGCGATGATGAATTTGCGACGCGCCGTGGAGAAGTATCGGTAGGCCACGTCGATCGTAATTCCTTGCTCACGCTCAGCGCGCAGGCCGTCCGTGAGTAACGAAAAATCGATGGGACCGCTCGATCGATTGACTTTGCTTTTCTTTACAGATGCGAGTTGGTCTTCAAACACCGACTGATTGTCAAAAAGCAAGCGTCCGATCAGCGTAGATTTGCCGTCGTCCACGCTGCCTGCCGTGCTGAAGCGCAACAGACCTTCGTTGGGCATGAGGGAAGAGCGATCATCCAAGCGGCTATTCGCAGCCGAGGCAGCCTTAATTCGAGGCTCCGTGGAAAAACTCGACATCAGAAATACCCCTCGCGCTTTTTTATCTCCATCGAGCCTTCCTCGTCATGATCGATTACGCGATTTTCGCGCTCCGACCGGCGGAAAGAGACCATCTCCTCTATAATTTTCGGCACCGTATCCGCATGCGACAGAATCGCGCCGGTGCACGGCACGCATCCGAGCGAACGCATGCGGCACATTACTTTTTGCGTTTTCTCCCCGGGCAAGAGGCGCACGCCATTTTGTGGCAGCAAGATTGCATTACCGCGCACCACTGCGTCGCGTTCTTTTGCGAAATAGAGCGGCACAATGGGAATATTTTCCGTGTAGATATACAGCCACACATCCATCTCAGTCCAATTCGAAAGTGGGAAGACTCGAATGCTCTCGCCCTGATGATGGCGTCCATTAAAAAGAGTCCAGAGCTCCGGGCGCTGATTCTTGGGATCCCATTGTCCTTGCGCGTCGCGGAAGGAATAAACGCGCTCCTTGGCGCGCGATTTCTCTTCGTCGCGCCGAGCGCCCCCGAATGCGGCGTCGAAGCCGCCTTCGGCCAGTCCGTCAAGCAGCGAACGCGTTTTCAGGAATCCGCAACACTTCTGCGTTCCGAGATCGTACGGGTTCGCGCCCGCATCGAGCGCCTTCTGGTTTTTGTGGACGATCAACTCCGCGCCAACCTCTTTCGCGTACCAGTCGCGGAACGTGATCATCTCGGGAAACTTGTAACTGGTATCGATATGCAGCAGTGGAAACGGGATCTTGCCGGGATAGAAGGCTTTCTGTGCTAGGCGCAGCATCACTGAAGAGTCTTTGCCGATGGAATAGAGCATTACCGGATGCGCGAACTCCGCGGCGGCCTCGCGCAGAATGAATATGCTTTCGGCTTCGAGCGCCTTCAGGTGCTCGGTCTGGCTAACTAACGTCTCGAATTCGCTGGTCGTCACCGTCATCCGGAATTCCATAAAAAAACCCGCCTCCCGGTTTAATTCCGAGGGCGGGCAGCGTACAAGTCGCGTTTTAATGCAATCTTATGTAGGCGTAACCCGGAGCCTCGGCACACACATGTAGCTCTTACAACAGAGACAACATGCGGCGTTCGGCCTCCGGTGCATCATCGCAATTAGAGTAGCCGAGGCATGAGTAGGTGTCAATGTAACTGTTCGCCCGCACACAAAACTTGGGGACGGGCGCCTAAACGGTTCTGCGACGCCAATCTCAGTATTTGACGCCTCAGACAAAGGTTCTGCCGAGGTTGTACCATGACGGCAGACAGCCCGGAGGGTTGCCAGAAGATCGAGCAAGAAGTCCTTGATGCAATTCCTCGTCCGGTTCGTCATTGGCGGCTTAGTCGTTTCCTTCTTCGCGATGTTCGGCGATGCGCTTAAACCAAAAAGCTTCGCAGGGTTGTTCGGGGCGGCGCCGTCCGTCGCTCTCGCCACGCTGGCGGTTGCCGTCGTAAGCGATGGAAAGCTCTATGCGGCGCGGGAAGCCTCTTCGATGATTGCCGGGGCCATTGCGCTTGGGCTGTATGCGTGGGTGGCGATGCAACTCATCATGCGATACCGCTGGCATGGCATAACCGCAGCCGTCGCTGCTCTTGCCGCCTGGTTTGGATGCGCCCTAGGAATTTGGCTGGGCGTTTTGCGATAGAGTTAGCGCGAAGAAATAGGATGCACATCCGTTTTGATATTCGGGCCGGTGTAAAGACGAAATGGTACGAAGTGCTGGCCCGCTTCATCTTTGGCGGCGCGATCACAGTGATCGCCGGCCTCCTCGCAAAGTACTACGGCCCAGTTTTTGGCGGATTATTTCTGGCGTTCCCCGCTATTTTTCCGGCAACGGCCTCTCTCATCGAGACGCATGAAAAACAGCGGAAAGCGCACAAGGGATTGTCCGGCAAGGAGCGCGGTCGCTTTGCGGCAGCCCTCTGCGCGCGCGGCACTAAGCTTGGGAGCCTCGCGTTAGTTTGCTTCGCGATTGCAGTCTGGAAACTGGCGCCTTTGCTGAATTTTGCTGCAACGCTCTTTATTGCATTAGCGGTATGGGTCGCAATCGCATTCTTTGCGTGGCGGCTTCAAAAGAAGCACATTTGCTCGCGGATTTAACCGGGAGTTCGTCTTGTGGAACCCTAGGAGCCCGAACCCTGCGCGCTGTCATCGGAAGAGGCATTCGAGGAAGCAAGCTCGATTCTGCAAACAGGGCCATCGATAAAAGACTGCTGAGCCATTAGAAACGATGGCACTTTGTCGTGGAGCATCCAAACGAAACTCGGCGGAGGCTGGCGGCCGGTCATCTTAACGAGAGGCCCAAGCATTCCACCGGGATCGACGGTCAAGGCGTAGCGTGTCGCCTCAAGTTTTGAGCCCTGAAATGGAAAAGTCTGGAGCGCAGTGGGCGAAATGGAAACATGTACGAGCCTCGGCTTGGGCGTCGCGACGATCATCGAAACCTGAACTCTGTCCGTTTTCGGCGAAACATTCCTCACGAGAAACGGGACGATGCCATTTGCCAGATCCGGTGGGATTTGCAAATGCTTCGTCCAGACATGGTCTTTGCAAGAAGCTGCTTGGCCGCCGTTGCACCGGACGGCCACGACGCCTTTTCCGGCGTCGATCGTCATCTCGATCGCCTGTTTAAACGAAGGGCCGCTCTGTACGAGGTGATAATCCAGAACGCGAAAAACTCCGCCTTGGGTAAACCGCGTCGTCTCCTCGTAGAGAGAGCCGTTATTGAAACTCAAAGTCAGCTTGGCGCTGACGCGGCCGCCGTTAATCGTTTCGGTTAGTTCACCCTTTCCAATTTCCTTCCCGTTCAACGATCTGACGACGAAAAGACCGTGCGCTGCTCCCTCAGGATAGTGGACAACAACCTGGTCTGCTAAGGCTGTGCCCGTCTGTAATATGGCCAAAATTAAGGCCACGAACATGCCCATCACGACGTGGCGTGTGGACTTCATGAAACAACAGTACGGATCAAAAAGGAGCCAACCAATCGGGCCTTTTACTAACGGCCTTCACGGGTCGTACCCTAGTCGACGCTGTTATACTGCCGCATGCCAGGCAGCCAATCCATTGACGACATTCGCTGACATGCAAGCTTTGAGGCGAGCGGCTCTTTGGAACATTCTTGGCGATCTTCCGCGCAACCACTCAGCCGCTCCAGCGAAGGTCCTCAGCGTCGAAAAACACGACGGATATATGCTTGAGCGTCTGGTGCTTAACCTGAATGACACCGAAACAGTCCCTGCAATTCTCCTGATCCCCGCGGGGCTTCAGCGTCCCGCGCCCGGGCTTCTCTTCATGCATTGGCACGGTGACATGTACGACCTCGGCAAAGAACAGCTTCTACGGGGCACATCAGTGCAGCCGGCGTATGCGCCTGTATGCGCAGACCTAGGGCTGGTCACTCTGGCTATCGATAGCTGGTGCTTCGGCGAGCGCAAACACGATGCGAACGGACCAAAAGGCGAGCACGATGCATTCAAGCTGATGCTGTGGCGGGGCCAAACGCTCTGGGGAATGATGATGTTCGATGAATTTCAGGCGCTTAATTATCTCACGAGCCGTCCCGAAGTCGATGCGAGCCGGATCGGCGCGTTTGGCATGTCTATGGGAGCGACGAAAGCATGGTGGCTTGCAGCGCTGGATCCGCGCGTTGCTCTCACGATCGATCTTTGCTGCCTCACAGATTACGAGTCATTGATTGCGTCCGGGGGACTGCACCGACACGGCCTCTATTATTTTGTTCCATCTCTGCTCAAGCAGTTCGATGCCGCGCAAATAAACGAATTGATTGTTCCGCGACCTCGTCTGAGTCTGAATGGACGCTTCGACCCGCTGACCCCGCCGGAAGGCGTGGAGAAGATTCGCGATCATCTCTACACACTCTATGGCGCGCAACACAAAGAACGCGATTGCCGCGTCGAACTTTTCGCTTGCGGCCATGACGAGACACCCGAAATGCGCGTGCTCGTTTTGGACTGGCTGAGAAGCCGTCTGGGTCCGCCGCAACGCTGAGCGCTGCGTCCGCCACGCCTTAATGAAAAGGCCGTGTACGATCACGACCGGGATTTCCAGGCGATCTTTTCGCTGGACAAAACGTATCCAAAAGACTAAGGATATTGGCCGCGAGGAGGAAGTCGATGCGATCCAAGAAGCAGATTGCTCAGTTGACGGCCGCCCTGTCGGCGGCATTTTTGCTTGGTATTGCAGGGTATGCGGCACATGCACAGGAGGCTGCGCCCGCTGCTCCGCCCCAAGCGGCGGCCACTGCGGGTGTTCCTGGCGCCCAAGGCCGTGGGCGCGGAGGGCGGGGCACCACCGGTCGTCCAGCGGCAGGATTTAACATTGCGCAGAGCGAGACGCCCTGGAACTGGGATGTGATCGCCATGGAAGACGCGGTTCCAACAAAGGCCTACGCTACTCCGAAACAGGCGCGCAAAATCCTCGTGCTTTGCAAGGCTGCCGGGTTCGTGCATGCTTCCATCCCTCTCGCCGCAGCCACGATCAAGGAAATTGGGGATAAGACCGGCGCCTGGTCAACCACGATCACCTATGATCCTGCCGACATCAACGCGAACAACCTTCAGCAATACGATCTTATCTTCCTGGACAGCACCACGGGCCAATTCCTCGACGATCCTAACAATGAGGAGTTAACTACCGAACGCCGCCAGGCGCTCTTGAACTTCGTCCGTAGTGGCAAGGGATTGGCGGGTGTGCATGCCGCCATCGATTCGTACCACACCAGTCCCTCTTCCGGACGTGCGCGCGGAGCCGCGGGCACGCCGCCTACTCCGGCGGAGATGCAAGCCGCACGGCAGGCCGCCGAGTCATTTGTTCCCACGGGAACCTGGCCTGATTACAACAAAATGCTGGGCGGATACTTCAAGTGGCACTGGCCGTACCCGCAGGTGATCACCGTGAAAATTGACGACGCAAAGAGCCCGCTCACGCAAATGTTCCATGGGCAGGAATTCGTGATCCACGACGAGACATACACGATGGCTCAAGACTCCTACTCATTGAAGAATGTCCACGAACTCACCAGCATCGATTATCCGAAGATGAGCGATGCGGATAAGCAGAAGGAGCCGGCCGGTTCACGGCGTACCGACGGCGACTACGGCCTAAGCTGGATACGTCGCGAAGGCAAGGGCCGCGTGTTCATCGAAGTGCTCGGCCATGACGAACACATCTACGAAATGCCGGTGATGCTCGAACACATCCTCGCCGGCACGCAGTATGCGCTCGGCGATCTTCCAGCCAACGATGCACCCACAGAACGATAACGTCGCTGCTCCAACTCCATCCTTCGCGGCGGCCTCCATCCGAGGCCGCCTGTTTTTGAGCAATGCGGCCGCAAAAACGGGGCAAGTACCACAACCGCCTTTCTCCAAAGTAAGGCTCTCCGTTCCAACCAGATGGTCAAAAGAGAAAAGCCGAACGGGAAATTACATAGTGCCCGAACGGGTTTCACCGCATCCAAAGACGCTGAGTTCGCCTCGTTCCGGCGTACAGCGATAGCGGTATGGGTTACCGCGAGAGGCCCCCGTAGACTGTCACCTCCGGCTTTCTACCCAATCCGTTTGCGAGGTTCAAAATGGCGATAAGCCAGATGGCTCCGTATTTGCCCAGTTCGCTGCTGGTTCGCTTGGACGAAGCCCGCGAGCGGACGGAGCGGATTTTCGATCTGCTGCCACCGACGTCCTTGTATGAGAGGCCGATCCCGGAACGCCACCGGCTGATTTTCTACCTGGGCCATTTGGAAGCCTTCGACTGGAACCTTCTTGCTCCTGCTCTGGGACTTGAATCGGATAGCCAGGACCTAGATAAGCTCTTTGCATTTGGCATCGATCCCGTGGACGGAGGCTTTCCGGCGGATGTACCGAGCGACTGGCCAACGATTGGTCATGTCCAGCGGTATAACCGGCGCGTGCGGACGCATCTGGACGATGCAATAAGGCATGCGGCGGCAGTTCACAGCGATACACATCTAACTTCCGGGAAACTTTTGAACGTCGCCATTGAACACCGGCTGATGCATGCCGAAACACTCTTCTATTTGCTTCATGCGTTGGCCGTGGACAAGAAAGTTGCCCACGCTGCTCTTGCCGCGGACTCGCGCACCGCGCCACAACCCCGTCAAGTCGATATCCCCGCCGGAATGGCTACGCTCGGCCAATCCCACGATAGTGGTGGATTCGGATGGGATAACGAATTCGAAGTTGAAAAAGTCGATGTTCCAAGTTTCGCAATCGACGCGTTTCCCATCACCAATCAAGAGTATCTGAAGTTCGTGCGTGCGGGTGGGTATCAGAATCAAAGCTATTGGACCCCTGAAGACTGGAAATGGCGGAAACGGGAGAGCATAGAGCATCCGCATTTCTGGCGGCGGCCTCTCGGTTCAACAACAAACCCGGCCGACACGGGATGGGACTATCGCGGGATGTTCGGAACGATTCCCCTGCCACTCTCCTGGCCTGTGTTCGTGAGCCATGCGGAAGCTGCTGCGTTTGCGCGTTGGGCTGGCAAGAAATTGCCAAGCGAGGCGCAATGGCATCGTGCGGCATATGGCGAACATAATGAAAGCGAGCGCGCGTATCCCTGGGGCGATGAGCCGCCCTCGCTAATCCGCGGCAATTTCCACCATCAGTCATGGGAAGCTTGTGCGGTGGACGCACATCCAGACGGCGCTAGCGCATTCGGCGTTCTCGATTTACTCGGAAATGGATGGGAGTGGACTTCGACGCAGTTCCACCCGTTCCGTGGATTTGAACCATTTCCTTTTTATCGAGGCTACTCAGCAAACTTTTTCGACGGCAAACACTTCGTCATGAAGGGCGGATCGCACCGCACGGACGCCTGTATGTTGAGGCGCTCCTATCGCAACTGGTTCCAGCCGCATTACCCATATATTTATGCGGCATTTCGGTGCGTCGCGGAGTGACGGATATTCATGAGCGCCACTTCGCGAATTGAAACCGGCATTTCCAGCGCCACTCCAGAATTTTGTTCGGACGTGCTGATCGGGCTGCGACATCCAGGACAAAAAGAGATTCCATCGAAGTATCTTTATGATGCGATCGGCTCTGCGCTATTTGACGCTATCTGCCTTCTACCTGAATACGGGCTCACGCGCGCCGAGCTTAGGATTTTGGAGCGCCATGCCGACGAGATCATTGCGCTAACCACAGGTCCAGCAATCGTTGCGGAACTTGGAAGCGGCAGTGGCCAGAAAACGCGGCTCTTGCTCGAGTCGCTGGCGCGGCGGCAGAGGGTAAACTATTACCCGATCGACGTCTCGGGCAGCGCGCTCTATCGTTGCAGCCAGGAACTGGGAAATCTGGACATGGTGAGCTTGGTCGGTTTTGAGAGCGCGTATCTTGATGGGTTGCGAGAAGTAGCGGTGCGCCGGCGAAAGGGCGAGCGGTTACTCGTGCTATTTCTCGGGAGCACGATCGGGAATTTCGATAGAGGCGCTGACGGAGCGTTCTTGTGCGCCGTAAGAGCAATCCTCCAGAAGGGCGATGCCCTACTACTCGCCACAGATCTGCAGAAGCCTACAGAAGCCCTAATTGAGGCTTACGACGATCGTGCCTGGGTAACCGCCGCCTTCAACAAAAATTTACTTGCGAGAATAAATCGCGAGCTCGATGCGAATTTCGATCTTGCGCATTTCGAGCACGTGGTGCGATACGATACGGCGGAAGAGCGAATAGAAATGCACCTTCGTTCGAAGATGCGGCAGCAAGTGACGATTCGCAAGGCGAGCTTTTCGTTTACGCTGCAAAGCGGCGAAACGATATGGACCGAGAGTTCGCACAAGTACACGCGGAAACAGGCGCGCGAACTCGGCGAACGTGCCGGCTATCGATGCCTTGCTCAGTGGGTCGACGCGGAGTGGCCATTTGCGGAGAGTTTGCTAGTAGCGGCGTAGCCCAAGCCCTTTACCGCATAAGAATCCGGTAACTACTCAATTGCTTTCATTTCCTCGCGGCTGCGGTCTCGCAGCATGAGAACTCCAATGAGCGCGAGGATTGCTGCAAAAACGAGATACGCAGCGGGCGCCATCGAGTTTCCCGTGACTTTGATTAAAGCAGTCGCGATCATCGGAGCCGTTCCTCCTGCAATGCCGATTCCGATATTGAATGACACTGCGTGTGCACTGACGCGATAGCCGGCAGGAAACTGCTCCGCCAGCATTGCGGGTCCTACGCCCATCACGACCGCCAAGAGGAACGCGAACGATAATTGCGATAACCACAATCCCCCTGCACCCTGGCTTCCAGCTAACCGGAATGCTTCCCACGATAGGACGGCTTCGGCGGCGAATGCCACAATCAGTGCGGCGCGCCGAGTCCAGACACGATCGGAGAACCAGCCTGAAAGCGGCACGACGAGAAGTGCGAGCGCCTGGCCGACTGCGCTGATACTCAAAGCCAAGTGTTCGGCGACACCACCGAACTCATGTGCGTATGTCGGCAGCAGAACCATCGTGAGGTAATCCACAATTCCGTAGCCGGAAGTGAACAAGAGGGCTGCAATCATGATGCGGGGCTGCTCGCGAATCGCTCGCCGGAGCGGCGCTTCAGGTTTCGCGACAGCTTTTTCGCTTGGGCCGTACTCCGGTTCGGGAAGATGGCGCCGCAGGATGTAAGCAGCCGACGCGATGACGCCGCCCAAAAGAAAAGGCGTTCGCCAGGCCCAACCCGTGAGCGTGGCAGAGTCAGCGAATGTGGTTACGGCCGCGGCGACGCCAGCGGCCAGCAACATTCCGGCTGTCGAACCGAAATTCGCTACGCTCCCCGAAAGACCGCGGTGGTTTTGCGGCGCGGCTTCAACGAGATAAGTGACGGAATCGACGAATTCCCCACCGACCGAGAATCCCTGGAAAAGCCGCACAGCAATTAACAGAACTGGCGCCCATACGCCGAGAGTGCGATAGGTAGGCAACAGACCGACGGCGACCGTCGAGACGCCCATAAGGAGAACGGATAACGCCAACACGAAGCGACGGCCGACGCGATCAGCCAAATGACCGAGCACGATGGCTCCAAGCGGCCGCATGGCAAATCCCGCAGCAAACCCGCCGTATACGCCTAGGAGCGAGGCCAAGCGGTCGTGACCTGGGAAAAATTGCGAAGCCAAAACAGGTGCGAGGAGACCGTAAAGTCCGAAGTCATACCATTCGAGCAGATTGCCGATGGCACCAGCGAGAGTGATGCGCAGTTTGTGTTTCATTGGAAAGGAGGGCACGTGGCGACGAGAACTTCGGCAGCGCAGCAGCCGGGCCGATACGCGCCGCAGTTCATCGTCACACATTAAGCAGGAAAGAAGCTAGGGCGAACCCCTGATTCTCACGCACGGCGGAGCGCAATAGCCTGATCGTGACGGATGCTTGCGCCGGGGTATGTTCGGCGACAGGGGATTACGATGTGGCATGAGCGCAATGTGGGCAAAGGAATGATCGCCGGCCTGGTCGGCGGTTTGATCGGCACGATTGTGATGACGGAATTCCAGAGCGGATGGAATAAGGCGTCGAGCGCGTTGAAAAACGGGAGCAATAACACACGCAAGGACGGCTCGCAACACCAGGGCGAGCAGGAGAAAGAAGATGCCACGATGAAAGCGGCCGGGAAAATCGCGGAGTTGGGCGGCCATCATCTGTCACATGAGCAGAAGAAGAAGCTGGGTCCAGTGGTGCACTATTCATTCGGCACGCTGCAAGGCGCCGCCTATGGGGCCGTGACAGAAATGGCCGGAGAATCGAAAGGCCTCTTGTCCGGGCTCATTTTTGGGGCGGCACTGTACCTTGTCGCCGACGAACTGGCCGTTCCGGCACTGGGATTGTCAGGCAAGCCAAACGAATATCCGCTGTCGTCGCATTTTTATGGATTGGCGTCGCACATCGTTTACGGGCTCAGCGCGGAGATGGCACGCCGCGTTTTGCGCGCGGTGATGGATTGATCCATCGTCTTCGGCAGGCAACTCTAACCTTCTGACGCCGAACCGCATTAGCGGCGCTTCTTTGCGGTGCGTGATTTTGCTTTCTTAGATTCGATCAAGTGCCACGCTTCGAAGATATGCTCCGCTAAGTCCTGATCGCTTATTTGATCAAGATCAATGCCAATCCATCCGGCACCACCGACGTCGGGCGGCCTGAAGTAAGTCTTCGGGAAGCTTTTTATGAGCGCAGCCTGGAGACCGGGTAGCGCCGGAATCCAAACCGCTATGTGACCATCATTGTGGTGGTTGTTGGCAAACATAGTGAAAACGCGCTTCTTCACGAAGAAGGTCGGCTCGCCGTGCGAAAGCTTTTCCGTCGCGCCTGGCATCGACATACAAATACGCCGAACCCGGCCCAACTGTTCACCCGCGACGCCCTCGACATGCTTTTTCGGCATAGTATAGGTTCACCAAAATGTTAGGAGCGACCCAATTCGGGAACCCATAGTTCCAGTGTAGACTGAATGCTCTTGCTTGCGGCTAGCCTATAAAACGCGAGCATACCTCATGAACGAACCGACTTCCCTGCTCTGGTTTGGCTTATTCGTTGTCGCCGCTGCGGCAATCGTCATAGATATCGTGATTCACAGGCGCGGCGAATTTTCGGTTTCGACAAAAACCGCGCTGCTGGAGACAGCGGGTTGGGTCGCTCTTGCCCTACTTTTCGATCTTTGGATTTTTTATGCCCGGGGCAGGCAGGCGTCGATTCAGTTTCTTTCCGGGTACTTAATTGAACAAAGCCTCAGCATCGACAATATTTTCCTCTTCCTCATCATTTTTCGCTCGTTTCGGCTTCCTTCGCGCGCGCAGCACCGCATTTTATACTACGGTGTTGCGGGCGCGCTGGTGATGCGGATCGCTTTCGTATTTGCCGGCGTGACTCTGCTTGATCATTTTCAACCAATCGTCTACGTTTTTGGCGCGATCTTGTTTATAACCGCATTTCGCATGCTTTTTCCGCGCCGGGAGGAAACTGCTCCGTCCTGGGTCGTTCGAATGGCCGGTCGGTTTCTACCCGTGACCGAAAATAGCGATGGACGCCATTTTTTCATTCGCGAAGATGGCAAGTGGAGAGCAACCCCACTTTTTCTGGCGCTTCTCACGATCGAAGCTGTCGACGTAATCTTCGCGACAGACTCGATTCCGGCAGTGCTCTCCGTCACGCGCGACGCGTTTATTGCGTATTCCTCGAACGTATTCGCAGTGCTCGGACTTCGTGCCATCTATTTTGTGCTATCCGGAATTCTTCGGCGTGTGCGTTTTCTGCACCAGGGGCTGGCAGCCGTGCTGATCTTTACGGGGATTAAAATGGTGGCGAGTACCTACATCTCAATACCGGATACTTGGTCGCTTGCGATTATTGGTGGAATTTTTGCCCTCATTGCCGCCGCCTCGCTTTATTGGCCAGCCAAGCAGGTCGAAACACCGCAGTGAGAATTCGGAATACAGC
>JBOGMU010000235.1:0-2696 GCA_050746865.1 Candidatus Acidiferrales bacterium | reverse complement strand
GTCTTCGAGAGAAAAAAGCAACTGGAGCGCGCCGTCCACGAGCTTCGGCGGTCGGCCGAGCTCGATCCAACCTATCCTCAACCTCACTATGCCTTGGCCAGAATTTACAAACAGCAGAGCGATCTCGAGGCCGCTGAGCGCGAGCTGCGCCTCTTTACGAAATTGCGGGCCATTGACAATCGGAAGGGCATCGTCCGCCCCGACTGACAGCGCCAAAGAGGCGTTAGAGAAATCCGCAGTTCACCTTCTCCATTGACGTGCGGCGTTCCGGTATCGCAACATGGTGTTTTGGTGAAACGATTCACGAAGGGAGGCCGCGATCGCTCCGTATACCGGACGGTAACGATCAAAGACGTCGCCCAGAAGGCCGGTGTGGCCGTCGGCACGGTTTCCCGGGTAGTCAATAATCGGCCAGGCGTCAACGAGGAACTTCGAGCGCTTGTGCTTCAGACAGCCGCCGAGTTAAATTACCGTCCGAACGCCCGCGCCCGCAGCCTTGTCCGCAATTCGTCCACACTGCTCTCCTTCATTGTCAGCAATCGCGATTTTCTACACCCTTTTCACTCGCGTGTTCTTCAAGGAGTGCAAGAATATTGCGAAGAGGCCGGCTATTTCGTCATGTTCACGCGATTTCAATATTCGCCGGACTTGAAGTCGGCCGATATGACTTTACCGCCAGTCCTGCAAATCCACGGGATGACGGATTGCGTCGTCCTCGCGGGCACAAATTACGAGAACTTCATTCATGCCTTGGAAGCGAGCGACATTCCCTTCGTGCTTCTCGCCAATAATTTCGTGAGTAACAAGCCGGGCACGCCTTTCAACCGGGTGAAATTCGATGAGGCCGGTGGAGCGGCGGAAGCGACCCGCTATCTGATCCAGCTCGGCCATAAACACATCTGGTATATCGGGGACACCTCGCTGCCCTGGTACCGCACGCGATATGCAGCCTATGTCCGCGAGATGGAGAAGGCGAACCTGAAACCGCGGGCCCAGACGTTGGCGCTGTCCGACGACCGTTTCATTAACGGACTGAAGAGCGTGCAGGCGCTGCTCTATCAAAAAGTCCCGTTGACCGCGATTTTTGCGGGCACCGACGACATGGCTTTCGGAGCGTGGGAGGCGCTCCGCCGTGCGGGACTAGAGGTTCCACGCGATGTCAGCTTGATTGGGTTTGACGATCAGCAGGCGTCACCGCGCGTGCCTTCGCTTACCAGCGTTCGGGTGGAAACAGTGGAAATAGGGCGACAATTGGCCAGAATGGCAATCGCGAAAATTACTTCGCACGAAAAATCGATTCCGGAAGTGCTGCTGCCTACTAAGTTGATGAAACGAGAAACGTGCCGGCCCCTGCTGGAGGTGAGGTCAAATCGGAAAAATGGATAGAAGGCCGGTAGAATGAGATGATTCGTGGTTCTAGTGGGCTGTCCCTGAGTAACAGATAGCGCTGTATCTTCGCCTTCTATTTATGGCGAAGATGGAAGTCTTGCACCTGACCCCGACCGAGCGCGGCGAGTTGCAGTCGTATCTGCGCAAACGGAACCTTCCGGCCAGCGTGGCTCAGCGCATGCGAATCGTATTGCTGCTGGACGAGGGCGTCTCTTATCGGGACATCGAAGAGAAATTGGGAACGCCACCCTCTACCATCTCCCGGTGGAAGCAGCGATATCGGGACGACGGCATCCTGGGTTTAGCCACGATCCATCCTGGCCAGCCGCCGCAGAAGTTGACTCCCCAGTTGCGCGCCAAGGTGCTGGAGAAGACGCGGCAGGCGCCCCCGGACGGCTCGACGCACTGGTCGCTACGCAAGATGGCGGCGGTGATGAAGGTCAACAAAAACCTGATCGCACGCATCTGGAAGGAAGCGGATCTGAAGCCCCATCGGCTGGAGCGTTACATGGCTTCCAACGATCCGCAGTTTGAAGAGAAAGCTGCCGCGATTATCGGTTTGTATCTGAATCCACCGCAAAATGCAGCGGTATTCTGCGTCGATGAGAAAAGCGCCATCCAAGCGCTGGATCGGCTGGACCGCCGCTTGCCGCTATCGCCGGGGCGAGCCGAGAAGCACGGCTTCGAGTATTTCCGGCACGGGACGCTCTCGCTTTACGCGGCTCTGAATCCGCAGACCGGCGAGGTCATCGGTCAGACCACGACGCGACATACCAGCCAGGAGTTTGTCACGTTCTTAGAAGAAGTTGTGGCGACCCAACCCGTAGAGCGCCAGGTGCACGTTATCCTGGACAACTTTGCCACCCACAAAACGGACCTGGTGAGAGGCTTCCTGCAGCAGCACCCCAATGTGAATCTGCACTTCACCCCAACCTACTCGTCTTGGCTAAATCAAGTCGAAAGCTGGTTCAGCAAGCTGCAGCGGGACGTCATCGATCGCGGCATCTTCACCTCGGTCGCCGACCTGAAACGAAAGATCCTGCGCTACATCCGTCTGTATCAGAAAACCGCCAAACCCTTTCGGTGGAAATACTCGGATGTCCGCAAGCGAATTCCTGCCTGGTAGCGATAGCTCAGGGACAGCCCACTAGCTATCACTCACAGGCACTCCATTTTTGTTGTGGTGAGAAGCTTAGACAACCGTGTTGCGAGGGGCAACGGAAATCAGCGCAACATTCTCGCTATTTTTGTTTCGGCCTGTAACTCTTTCAATGCAGAAGGCTTACATGCACTGGGGGCACATATTG
>JBOGMU010000234.1:0-2082 GCA_050746865.1 Candidatus Acidiferrales bacterium | reverse complement strand
ATTCGCCGTTCGCAGCACGGCAATTGTTACGGCAGGTCCATCCGGCGCGATCAGAATCGCCGAAGCCTGCGTCGTCTTTACCAGCGGATAATATTTTCGGTTGTCGAGAAAAGTCAGTTGCCCAGGCTGCGCTTCCTCAATACCTGCAACACCCGTAATTTCGACATCGCGATCGCCTTCCAGCCGGCAACCCAGCTTCTCCGCAATATCACCCAGCTTCATAGACCTTCTCCCGTTACAGATTCACGATGGAATGTCGAACTCTCGAAAAACGGCAGTGGAACAACAGACCTCGCTCTCAAAAAAAAATCCGTCATCCTGAGCGAAGCGAAGGACCTCTCTTGCTTTTCTAGCGCGCGATACTAACCCACAAGTAAGCCACTCAATCCCGCCACTCCACCGTGCAATGCTTTGCGCTGCTCTCAAACGCCAGCTCAATCGCGCGAATCACGTCGAGCGCCTGCTCCGGCTTCACGGTCAACTCCGCTTTGCCGAGCATCGCATCGCGAACATTCGCATAGAATTCACGATAGTCGCCCGGCTCCGTTTTGATTTTCCTTCCGCCCGGTGCGGAATCGCTTGCAAGGTAAAGCGTGCCCCAATGCGCTTCCGGGTCCTCGCCCCAGCCGGGGCC
Source organism: Candidatus Acidiferrales bacterium (assembly GCA_050746865.1). Classification (GTDB taxonomy): domain Bacteria; phylum Acidobacteriota; class Terriglobia; order Acidiferrales; family UBA7541; genus Palsa-295. Next base: position 1,448 of record JBOGMU010000234.1, on the reverse strand, counting down.
GCCCGGTGCGATTCCGCGACGCAGTGGCTCTTCCTGCGGATCAAGCGCGGTCTTCAAAAACGATCCAGCCGCTCCGTGAATCACGAATCGCGTAGCATGCGCGCAAGCGATCATCGTTGAACGCAGAATCGCGCGCATGCCGGGATAATCCAGGCGCAGATCGAACGCGTCATCGACGAGCCCGCCTTCGCGTTCGCAGCGAATGTCCGCCGTGATTGATTCAGGTTTGCCGAAAAGCTGCATGGCTTGGTCGATCAGATGCGGCCCGAGATCGTAGAGCATCCCGGCGCCCGGTCCCTGCTTTTCGCGCCACGCATTCTTTAGAGTTGGCCGGTAGCGGTCGAAATGCGATTCAAAGAGCACAATGCGCCCGAGCGACCCCGCATCGAGAATCTTCTTTACCGTCTTGAAATCGCCATCCAGCCGCCGGCTCTGGTAGACCGTGAGCAACACGCCGCGCTTTTCCGCCAGATGAATCAGCAGCCGCGCTTCTTCCGATGTCACCGTGAACGGCTTGTCGATCAGCACAGCCCGGCCCGCGTTCAAGCACTGCCGCGCAATATGAAAATGAGATTCATTCGGCGTGGCGACCACGCAAAGCTTGATGCCCTCGTCAGCCAGCAACTCCTCGACGGTTCGCACCACGCGCGTCTGCGGATATTTCCGCGTCGCCAGATCGCCGGAGCGCTCGACAACGCATGCTAGCTCCAGCCCTGGCACAGCGACGACCATCGGCGCATGAAACGTCTGCCCGGAGAGGCCGAATCCGATCAGCCCGACGCGTATGCTGTTGCTCTTATCCAGGGTAGGCACGAGAAAGTGAATATACCAGCGGCCGGCGCTATTCGCCGAACAGCTTTGGCTGCGTCTCGCCCGCCTTCGCTGCCGCCGCCTTATCGCGAGGTGTGCGCCGGGCGATCCCGACGACTCCCAGCACTTTCATTTCAGCCAGCGCGGTCTGCGGAATGAACACCCAGAGCGTATTCCCGTGAAGGTCAGGCGGCGTCAGCCGGATGCCCTTATCGAGCAACTCCAGCAGATCGTTCGAGACGAGCCCCTCCATCTCGTCGCCATCGCGGAACCGGAACCTGACCCAGAGCCCCTCGAGTTTCGGGCGACTGAGGAACGTCTTGCGGTCCGGCTCGAAGGAATCCGTGAACTCCTTAACAAAGTAGACCGCCTTCACATCCCGCAACTCGGCGGTCTTGTGTTCGCCGTCCCGTGTCAAAAATTCCACACTCTCTTCACGCCCCAACATTTGGGAGTTCACGTAGACCTGCTCCGGCTTTCCTTCAAATAAGGAAATAACGGCCTTTTTATGTGTCGTAACTGGGCGATTTTTGACCAAAATTGGCCTTTTAACGCGATTTTAAGGCGCCATATTGCTACAGCGCGCAGGTTATGTTATCGTGAACCCGTTTGGTTTCAAACTATTGGTGCTGAAAGGG
>JBOGMU010000233.1:0-9258 GCA_050746865.1 Candidatus Acidiferrales bacterium | reverse complement strand
ATGCGGATTCCTCTGCTCGCGGGACGTGATTTCACGCCGCAGGATGGAGCCCCTCAGATGCCTGTCGCCGTGATCATTAGCCGCAACATGGCGCAGCACTATTTCGCGGGAGAGAATGCGGTTGGGCAGGAAATCAGAATCGGAGGAAGCGGGCGGCCGCCTCTGCGGATCATCGGTGTGGTTGCGGACTCGGTTTACTTCGGCGTCCGCGAGAAGACCACAGACGTCCTTTATACGCCGTATGGGAGAACGACTCTCCACACCAGCCTAATCCTGCGCGCGAACGGGAATCCCGCAATGCTGGCAAGCGCGGTGACGGATCTGATCCACTCACTGGACCGTTCCATCAAGATCGAGTCCATCGAGACCATGCGCCATACATTAAACGATTCTCTTCACGAAGATCGTCTGATCGGCGCCCTTTGTGGCGTATTTGCCGCTTTGGCCCTTGCGCTCACCTGCATCGGAATCTATGGCGTGCTGTCGTTCCAGGTCGCCCGCCGCACAAATGAGATCGGCATCCGCATGGCCCTTGGCGCGCACCAGCGCAATATTCTCTCGCTGATCTTCCTGCGCGGAATAAGCATCCTCATCGGCGGCCTCGCGGTTGGCATGGTCGGGGCGCTCGCGATCACCCGCGTAATGGCCCACATGCTGTTCGGGCTTTCGCCTTCCGACGTCGTGACCTATGGTGCCGTGGCGCTCGTCTTGCTCCTCGCCGCCCTCGCGGCACTCTATGTCCCCGCCCGCCGCGCCATGAGCGTCGACCCCGTCAGCGCCATGCGCTACGAGTAAATTGGTCCGCGCTAAGATACGAATAGCTCGGCCGCCGAAAGCGGCTGTTCGTAGCCACGCTGGTTTTGCCCGTTTTTTACGTCGCCAATAGCGCAACTTCGCGCCAGAATTTGGCTCTTTATCGCATTATAAGGCGCCATTTTGACGCAAATGCACCCTTCATCCACGTCAAGCGCAGGGCGCTGGATTTTACGTGATGGCAACCGCGCTAACAGACATTAACTCCCAGACAACACACACGCTCTCGCCCCACAAGGCCGCTAGAAGTCGAATTCTAATCGACAATCTGCCGATTAGAACTCGACCTAACCCTAACGTTCTCAATAGTAGTTGGACTTTTAATCGACAAAAAAGGTGAGTTTTTCAGGGCGTGCAGTACGAGGACATTACGAGGAACTAAATCGCGGGCGCACCGACTATAAGGAATAACCTGGAAGATGTTCCTTCGGAATATCGGCGAGCCTCTGAAATGTCGCGTCTCTTTCAGATACCAGCGGTTTGGCAGATTGCCACGGAATGTGGAGGTCCTGATCGCCCCAAAAGACGCCATGTTCATCGTCCGGGTCATAAAAGTCGCTGCATTTGTAAAGAAATTGCACCGATTCACTTAAGGCGAGAAAGGCGTGTGCGAAGCCGACTGGAATATATAGCTGGTTCTGCTTGCTTGCAGAAAGCACCACGCCTGTCCACTTGCCAAAATGCGGCGAGCCGGCACGAATGTCTAGCGCCACATCGAACGCTTCACCTTCGGCGACTCGGCACAACTTTGCCTGAGCATGCCGCACTTGGTAATGGAAACCCCGCAAAGTGCCTTTCGTGGATCGCGAGTGATTGTCTTGGACGAATGTGTCGGTGATGCCAAACTCGGCAAGCTTGCGCCGATTGTACGTTTCCATGAAGAAGCCACGAGCATCGGAAATGATTTTCGGGCTCAGCTCCCAAACGCCAGGCAATGATGTTTCAACCCGCTCCAAGGTTAGGTCCTTAGTGATGGTCCAACTATTGTGTGCTGATGGAAAGTATATTCGAATACGTACTTAAATTTGAGGCAGCGTCGGTGGCACGAACTCGATAGGTGTATAGCGTCGAGGGAATGAGCCCCGTATCAGTATATGAAGTTGTGCTCGTGGTCCCGATCTGAGCGAAGTCGCTGCAGCCAGTTCCCTGACAACGTTCAACCAAATATCTGGTGACGCCTACATTATCGGTCGATGGAGACCAGGAGATGCTGATCTGATTTGACGTTAGAGAATTGGGCAATGGCGCGACGGCTACCACAGCCGATTGCCATGTTGCAGCTGTGTTCAGGGAAAAAGTCGCCTTGTAGGGGCCAGGAGTTGCAACCGACTCGTTCTCCGCGGCGAGGAAATTTGAGGAGGCGGCCGACTCAAATGTGTAGCCACTACCCGCCGTGAAAGTCTCGCCAACTGAGCTCTTCACAAAACCAAGCAGAGTGTCGTATGCATTTGTCGTAACAATCGCAGGACTACTCACGTCCAACGATTGCGAACCACCATCGTCCCCAATTGCCGAACGCACATCGATCGGACTTGATACATTCGATCCCTTCAGAACAAAAATTGAAATCACTAGCGACTGAGCCGCCGAAAGTTTCAAAGTAAATGTCTGGTTCGGGCCTACAGTTGGATTCTTCGCATACCAAATTTGTGAACGCAGATCAAATCCGGTACTGGTGTTTGTCGGCCCCGCAATCGAAATCCACGTGTTATGGAAGCTGTCCGATGGAGTCATCGTCACGCCTGCATGCGATGAGGCGAAGACCAAAATGGCATCGCCGCCGCTACTGTCAAACGCCGCTGTCGTATGCGACGTCAGCGCTGTCGAATTGATGTAGCTCTGCACGGTCTGAACGATCGGAGCAGGACCGATTAGATTCGATGGCGCACTTGGCGGAGTAATATCGGCTAAAATGCCGCCGCCTGCGGCGTAGAAAGTCGCCAACTGCATGACCCAATTTCCGGACGACGTCACCGCGGCGGTTGCGCCGTACGACCCGGTTGTCGCAACGATCTTGTCTTCTGCAAGATCGCTGTCCGGCGACGTGACAATTCGGGATGTGAACCCAGTTCCTGCTCCGCCAGTTGTTGTCGAAATCGTGTCTGCGCCAAAGACCAGTTCGTTAGCCACGTTGGTCGTTGCCGTAGCGCTGTTAGCTGTCGCTCCGCTGCCACTCGCACCAGCTTTCGCATCCAGCGTCGTGAGTCCCCTGTATTCCAAGATACGCACATCGGCATACACTGCTGGCTGATTGAAGGTGACTGTAACAGTGTTCGATCCAGCGACGACATTGCTCGCATAATAGATGGACTGGCTCAACCCTGAGCCGACTGTCGGCCCAATAGCCAAATAATAGGCATTTCCGGCGCTGTCTTTGACCGATTGCACCGTAGACGTTATATCGTTCCAGCCCACCACTACGACATTCATATCCCCGAGAATTTGTGCAGAAGGATATGTAACGGGAACGGTCGTCGTTGAAGACTGTGGAGTCGCCGCCGCTACTTGGACAATACTGATCGGAACAACCGGTGTATATGTAAAGGCACTGGTCAGACTTCCGCTCAGACCACCAGGATCATTTACCGTTACAGTTACGGCGCCGGCTGCATTCGCCGGGACGACGGCAGCGATTGTCGTGCTACTGCTCACGGTCACATTGCTCGCCGCAGCAGCGCCAAACATAACTGTTGCCCCAGAGACAAAGTTGGTGCCCGTTATCGTCACGCTCGTGCCACCCGTTGTCGGGCCGTTGTTGGGGTAGACGCGAGTCACGGTTGGAGGCAAAGAAGAACTGTAAGTAAAGCCGTTTGCCAGGCTTCCATTAGGCCCGCCTGGGTTCGTCACCGTCACAGTTACGCTGCCGGCAGCATTCGCAGGTGCCGTCGCCGTGATGCTCGTGCTGCTCGTCACCGAAATGCTTGTCGCTGCTAAACTTCCAAACGTGACGGCGGCGCCCGAGACGAAGTTGGTTCCTGTCACCGTGACGATCGTGCCGCCCACAGTAGCACCGACATTAGGTGAAACAGCGCTGACCGTAGGCGAAAGAGCGAAGGTGAACCCGTTCGCCAATGTTCCGCTCTGACCATTGACCGTTACTTTCACCGTAACAGCCCCAGACGCATTCGCTGGCGTTGTCGCGGTAATTGTCGTGCTGTTCGTGACTATCACGTTCGTCGCTGCCGTCGCCCCAAACGTCACGGTCGCTCCAGATGCAAAATTCGTTCCCGTGATCGTTACGCTCGTCCCGCCCGCCGTCGGACCAGTGTTGGGCGAGACATTGCTGACGGTTGGGACAACGACATAAGTAAATCCATTCGTCAGAGCGCCGCTTTGCGTTCCGGGGTTGGTCACAGTTACCGTCACCGGTCCAGCGCTTCCTGCCGGTGTGGTCGCCGTGATCTGTGTGCCGCTCACTATGATGACATTGGTGGCCGATGCTGCCGCGAACGTGACTGTCGCTCCGGGGGCGAAATTCGCTCCGGTGATTGTCACTGCGGTTCCACCAGCTGTCGATCCGCTGTTCGGAGAGACACTGCTGACCGTCGGAGGAACAACGTAGGTAAACCCGTTCGTCAGGCTGCCGCTCTGCCCGTTGACTGTTACCGTCACCGTCACAGCTCCCGCACTTTCCGCCGGCGTTGTGGCCGTGATCTGCGTGCTGCTGCTAACCACCACATTCGTAGCTGCCGCTGCCCCGAACGTCACCGTCGCCCCGGACGCGAAATTCGTCCCGGCGATCGTGACGGACGTGCCTCCAGCTGCTAGCCCATTATTGGGAGATACACCACTGACCGTGGGTGCAACGATATACGTGAACGCACTCGGTAAACTTCCGCTTTGCGCACCCGGATTGGTCACCGTCACCGTCACAGCTCCCACGGTTCCCGCCGGCGTTGTGGCAGTAATCTGCGTACTGCTGGTAACCACCACATTAGTAGCTGCCGCTGTCCCGAACGTCACCGTTGCGCCGGATATGAAATTCGTCCCACTGATCGTCACAGCCGTTCCGCCACTCGTTGATCCGGTGTTCGGGGAAAGGCCAGTCACGGTTGGTATCGGAACGACATACGTAAACCCACTGGCAAGGCTGCCACTCTGAGTATCCGGATTCGTCACGGTTGCCGTCACTGCCCCGGCAGTGCCTGCTGGGGTTGTAGCCGTGATCGTCGTGCTATTCGTCACCGTCACGTTCGTCGCGAGGGCCGCGCCGAACTTCACCGTCGCTCCCGATACAAAATTCGTGCCAGTGATTGTCACGGCTGTGCCGCCTGCCATCGCTCCAGTATTGGGCGAAACGCCAGTCACCGTCGGAGCGGGCGCAGCGACTCCGGCGTAGAATGTCGCCACCTGCATTACCCACGCGCCAGAATTCAGGCTGGCCGTGGCACTGTTCGAACCTGCCGTCGTCACGATCTTGTCCTCGGCCAAATCGCTGTCCGGTGACGTGATAATTCGCGACGCAAAGCCACTTCCCGCAGCCGTGGTGGTCGTCGTGATCGTGTCGGCGCCAAAGATCAACTCATTGGCGAAATTCGTCGTCGCCGAGCCGCTATTGGCCGCCGTTCCGCTACCGCTCGCTCCGGCCTTAGCGTCCAGCGTCGTCACTCCTTTGTATTCCAGGATTCGAATGTCTGGATACGCTGCAGCCTGACTGAACGTCACCGTCACAGTGTTATTTCCAGCTGCGATGTTGCTCGCGTAATAGATCGATTGGCTCACACCAGAACCCGCTGTGGGTCCCACTGCGAGATTGTATATATTCCCTGCGCTATCTTTAACGGATTGGACGATGGAGGTCGTATCGTTCCACCCGACTACGATGATATTCAAGTCCCCGGCGGTCTGCGCGGCCGGGAATGTAACCGAAACCGTTGAAGTGGGAGACTGCGGCGTTGCCGCTGCTACTTGCGCATAACCGATCGGAATCGGCGACGTATAAGTGAAGCCGTTCGGCAAGCTGCCGCTCTGGCCGTTGAGGGTTACCTTAACTGTGACCGCTCCAGCCGCGTTCGCAGGAGTCGTGGCCGTGATTTGCGTGCTGCTGACGACCACCACATTCGTGGCTGCTGCCGTTCCGAACGTGACGCTTGCGCCAGACGCGAAATTGGTGCCCGTGATCGTCACGCTCGTTCCGCCCCCCGTTGGGCCATTGTTGGGCGAGACAGAGCTCACGGTCGGCGGATTCACGGCCGGTGTCGTTGCCGTCGCGACTGCCGACCACCCGCTGAGATTTCCCGCATAATCCGTGGCTTGGACGCGATAGCTGTAGCTGGTTGACGGCGACAGACCAGTATCGTCGACGCTGTTTGTCCGGGGAGAGGCAATTTGCGCAAAAGTGGTGCAACTGACACCCTGACAGCGCTGGACGTTATAGCCGACGACGCCCACGTCATCCGTCGAAACATTCCATGCTATATGGATCTGGCTCGTAGAGGCGGCAGAGGCCGTGACATTTGTCGGAACTGAGGGTGCAGTCGTATCTGCAGAGGTAGTGGCGCCAGCAACATTCGAATAATCACTAAGATTTTCGGCGGCATCGGTTGCTCGCACACGATATGTGAAGGTAGTAGCGCCGAGCAAATCACCGGCATCCGTGTAGGTCGTTCCCGTCGAAGTCGCGACCTGCGCAAAACTCGTGCATCCATTTCCCTGACAGCGCTCGATCAAGTAAGCGGTCACGCCTACATTATCAGCCGACGCAGTCCACGAGACGTTAATTTGATTGTCCGAAACAGCAGTAGCCGTCAAATTCGAAGGCGCAGACGGCGGAGTCGTATCGGTCGGGGCTCCCGCCGCAGCTTTGAAGGCGACCATCTGCATTATCCATTGACCAGAAGAGTTCAAGCTCGCACTCGCGGAATACGTACCGGTTGCGCCCACGTTTCGGTCTTCGAAAATGTCGCCGTCCGGAGACGTAATCATTCGGGCTGTAAATCCCGAACCGGGGCTGCTGGTCAGGGTGGTAACAATGTTCGCGGCAAATAGCAGATCGTTCGCATTGGTTGTCGGCGAAGACGCCGTCGCGGTCGCAACGGCGCTGCTGCCAGTAGCGCTGGCGCCTACATCAACAGGACTGTTTTGATCCACATTTTGGTACTCAGCCACCCGAACATCGGGATAAGTGGCTGCACCGCTAAATGTGACCGTAACGGTGTTGCCGCTCGCCGGGGCAGACGCAATGTTCTTTGCAAAGTAGATTGCCTGGCTGAGTCCGGCGGCGTTCACAGTTGGACCTATGGCCAGAGAGTATGAGTTATTCTCGGTATCTTTAACGGAGGTAACGGTCCGTGTGGCATCGTTCCAGCCAACCACAACCACATTCAGGTCGCCCGCAGTCTGGGCGTTCGGAAATGTGACATTTACGGATGTCGAGGCTGACTGTGGCGTAGTATACGCGCCCTGCACATATGTAATTGTCTGGGTGCCTGTTCCTTGAATGGTAAACGTCCCGGACGAAACCGTGCTGTTGGTCAAACCCGGCGCCGCTGCCATAGCATTGATCGTCGTGGTTAGACCTACATTTATGGGACTCGTATAAACGCTAGAAGACGTAGTGGGTGCGCTGCCATCGAGCGTGTAGTAGATAGTCGCATCAGAAGTCGAGTCCGACAGGCTTACACTCTGTGCGGACGTATACGTGCCCGGAGCCGGCGAGAATGTCGGCGCATCCACCGAGGAACCTTGACTTAGAAGACCGTATACGTCCAGCGCGTTCGTTGTGGCTACATATACCTTTCCGTTTGCAACCGTCGGGACGGCAAATTTAACGGCTGTGGAGGCTTGGTTGTTTGTCCCCATCGTGCTGTCCCACAGCTCGTTGGCGAGATTACTTGCATCAAAGGCATAAAGCACGGCAGGACCTGCTGCAGTCCCATTTGTGCCATTCGTTGATGAATCGATGCCCCAAACAATTCCGTTTGCCGTCCCCAATGCCGAAACCGCCGGCGTGACACCTGGGAAACCAAAGGTGACGTTTGACTGAGAAGTTGCAGTGGTGTTGAACATACCGGTCGAAGTATTAAATGCAAACGCTTCGAGCGGTGTGTCCGAACCTGCGATATAGAAGGTGTTCTGCCAAAATTCTCCTGAGGATGACACTCCTCCGTAATTTCCCAAGTCCGGCGCGACTTGCCATGTCTGAATCGCGGCGTTGTTATTGTTGCTGTTGAAATGCCCCATATTATCGCGATTAATGAGGTAAAGAATTCCCTCCTTACCCCCGCCAATTACGAGGTGAGGATGTGGCCCGGCGACAGAGTCGAGCAGGGTAACAGCTCCGCCAGCTCCCAAATCCCCATTTCGGGTGGCAAGCGTTGCAGCATCGTCCGGCGTAAACCAGTCGCTCATTTTCAGGCCACTTGAAGTGGTCATCTTCAAGAAGGTATCGCCAAATTCCGTATTGCCGTCATAAGTCCCATTGCTTGTGATCACATATAAATTATTGCTGCTATCGAAGACAGGAGCGCTTCCTGACATCCAGATGCCACCACCGCTCGAATTCGGAGTGGCGCAGTATGCCCCTGTTTGAGCGAGTGTCGAGGCGTTGTATTGAAGGATCCAGCCGTGCCATGGTTCAACGTCACCATGAGAACCGGCCGTAATGTAGACCGACCCGTTCACCAGTGCTAATCCAGGCCGCGGATTTTCGTGGAGAGCAGAATAAGTGAGTGTTCCGCCAGAAGAACCAGATCCGGTTCCTGGAACGGAAGCGGTTATGGCAACGGGCGCTCCCGTCATCTCCGCGCCCGTCGATAGGTTCAGCTTGTGCAGGCGCTGAAAATAATTCCCGTTCTCCTTGGTCTTTGAAAGCACGTAAAGAGTGTTGGTGGCCGGATCGATCACTGGCGTAGCGGTTATGCCTATTTCCGTTTGAATGTCTCCTGTCTCCCCGGTATCCGATGCAGGGACTGGAGTTGCGCCGGAGGCAGCTCCATATGCCGTGCTGGTAAGGGAGGCCTTCCAATATTGCGTGCAAGCAGTGCCATTTCCATTGTCGGCATCGAATGCGTACACCGAATCCGCTTCCGTCGCGACAATTACAATGTTGTGAGTACCGCCGCCGATCGACGCATTCGCAACCCACAAGGGCTGGGCATAAATGGCCTGGTCGACAGAACACGCAAAGAGCTTCCCGAATGAAGAGGTGTTCACGTTTGACTGGTTCAGCAGATACTCTTTGGAATCAATACTCGAGCGTGAGTAGTCGTTGCGATATGTATAGACGCCACCGAGATCCGTGACACCAATTGTGGCACTCGAGAGTCTGGTGTTGTCCGCGACACTCGTCGCCGTCACTGTATATACGCCCGCAACGTTCGGTGCAGTATACGTAACTGAAAACGCGCTGCCGCCCGTCAGCATTCCGCACGCCGATCCCGAACAAGAGGTCCCAGAAACCGTCCAAGTCACGCCCTTGCCGCTGGAATCGTTCGTAACGGTCGC
>JBOGMU010000232.1:0-2230 GCA_050746865.1 Candidatus Acidiferrales bacterium | reverse complement strand
TTGCTAAAGCTGCGTCGCGCACGTTCGTTCTCGCAAAGGATAAAACGAAAGCCGGTATTCTCGACGCAATGAAGAACAGGCGCACCTATGCCGCACTCGATAAAAACATCCAGTGCAAGTACACCGTGAATGGCGCAATCATGGGATCGACTCTGAATCGGCCGGATGCTTTCGATTTCGATATTCTCGTCAGCGATCCCGACACGGCGAATCCAAATGACAAAATCACGAAGATCGATATCGTGGGAGACGGCGGCGCCGTCGTGCAGTCGTATGCGGTTCCCGACGCGGCCTACTCAGTCGACTGGGAACCCGCGATTCACAATTCCACAAACAAATACTTCTTCGTTCGCGTGTGGGATGCGGGCGGAGGCGACGCTCCCGGCGCCGACCCCGCAAAGCCCATCGCGTGGCTCGCCCCAGTCTGGACCGGCCGATAAGATTTAGGCGCGATTTGCTCCTCCTTTTTGCCTGAGGCGCATTAGTGTTCTGCTTTTTCAGCTGGCCGCTGCAACTCCTCCATCGCAATATGGAAACCGGTATTCGCTGCGGGAACTCCTGCGTAGATCGAAAGCTGCAACAGAAGCTCTTTAACGTCACAAGGCTCAAGCTCGTGAGCAAAGCCCGTTCGCAAGTGCATGCGAAATTCATCCCAAGCCGCCCGCGTCGCAAGCGTCGTTAGTGCCATCAGGCGCCGCATGCGCTGATCGAAGTGCGGCCGCATCCAGATTGTTCCCCAAGCGACGCGCGTCAGCATCTCCTGGAACTCGCGATTGAAGTCGCTGGTATTCGCCACGGCTCGGTCCACGTGTACATCGCCAAGAACTTCCCGCCGCTTCTTGAATCCTTCTTCCAGTAGATCGCCTTCAGGCAGCCGCATAAAATCAAAGAGCGCCGCCGAAAATGATCGTGGCGCTTCGATATTCGAAAGATGCGCCGTCGGCAAGCCCGCCACCTGCGCGCCGGGAATCGACGCCCCGAGCACATCGCCATTTCCCTGCCAGGGAGTTGAAAGATCCCGCTCGCCAAAAATTACAAGCGTATGCGTCTGAATTGTCGATAGGAATCCCGTGTTGTCCATGTCCCGCACTGCTGCGCAGCAGCCCGCGTATCCCTCAGGATTCGTTGTCAGTAGTGTGCGTCGTACTGACGCCACATCCGGCGGATTTGCCGCGACCGATTCCGGCGTGAAAAATCGCCCCATCACCATATCGGCCACGGCCGTCATCCCGCTCTTCAGCACTTTCGTCCGGCGCTCTTCCATCGCGCCCGGATTCGCCGACTTCGCCGCAGTATTCGCAAGTACGAGGTGCGTGAGCCGGTCGCCCGCGTTTGCGCCTAGCCATTGCCCGATCATTCCGCCTAGCGATAGGCCGCAAAACGCAAATTGCGCGAGCCCGGCCGCATCGGCAATCGCCAACAGATCCCTGCCGAGCAATTCGATCGAATAATCGCCTTTCGAGGCCTCCGAGGCGCCATGCCCCCGCAGGTCGTAGCGCAGCACGCGATAATTCGGCAGCAGATCGGCCGCTTGTTTATCCCACTGGCCATGATCGACGCCGAGCGAATGCGAAAAAATAATGGCCGGCCGGTCGTCGCGCCCATCAAGACGATAAAAGTGCCTTACACCGTTCGCTTGGACAAATGGCAAGGGAAAATTCCTTAGTCGCCGGTTGCGAGCAATTGCCTTCGAAAGCGTTCCACCGCGCCAAAATAAAATTCCGGCTGGGCAATGACAGCAGTCAGCCGGTTACGATGCACGTCCCCGGGGTGTGTCAACCAACGCTGGATCCAAGTTGTTCACGCGATTAGCGCGCACAAAAATCAGCCCGAGTGGCCCTGATTTGACACTACGCCGCATTCAACGTCAAGCAACGTCCGAGGCATGCGAATTATTCGATTCCATCGCCGAAAGCCAATGCCGTGCATGCGCGATGAGGCCACCAACGCCCGGTTGTGAAAATGGCGCAACGCGTTTATCATCTACTGAAGCTCCGCAAAGAGCGAACTGAAGTCACATCCTCGATTCTCGTAATGCGGTCGTGGCGGAACTGGCAGACGCACCAGCTTGAGGGGCTGGCGGTAGCAATACCGTGGTGGTTCGAATCCACTCGACCGCACCATCTCTTTCGCAGTTCTCGGCGCGATTCCCCAGAAACACGAAACCGTAAGTCTGACAAATTCGGCCTTTGCCCTTTACAAAAATAAAAGGGCGAGCCATTCGCAGGCC
>JBOGMU010000231.1:0-12009 GCA_050746865.1 Candidatus Acidiferrales bacterium | reverse complement strand
GCAGTCGAATCCTTCCTCTCGACAAGCGCAATCCCATGCCTCCACGAATTCATTCCAACCGCGCTTTGCGGAAACATAACAAGCAGCAACGGCAATATCCGAATTTCTATCAGTCCCGCTGTCATCGAAGTAGGCTGTGAACATCGAAAATCCCGTAGACAGCTGCGCGCATGTACGATGCGCGTCGATGCCGAGAGAGCCGTATGGTTTCCGCGAGTAGGATCGAGGATATGGCATGTTAAGGGGAAATCCGGGACCGAAATCCGGGGAGAATTCGGGACAGCCTCATCTCTCCTATTTCCCGCTCGCTTGCTTGTACGATGCGCGCCGGATAACTGAGCGCGCCATGTGCTTCCGTAGCAGACCAAAGGGATGGCGACGGGTTTGGCGATTGTTTCTGAAAATTAAGGCATTTTTACGATGCCAATCGTGCCAATTCGATGCCGAATTCGCCATTTTATGGCGCAACAAACGTCGAATTCGCCACATTCTTTGCTTCCCGCCTCGCACCTCGTTGCCCCAGCGCCGTGTCCGAAGTGACACATACAAAGTCCTTGCAATTGACTTAAACTTATGGTAAACTCCATGTTGGAGGCTATGTTATGGCAACCTTGGCACCAGGCAATATCTCACAAGCAAGAGAAGCGACCTCGGCCGCCTGCCTCCGACCAAGCCGCGAAGGCTGCCACCTGCAACTTGAAATCCGGAACCCATCCCTTTCTAATCGCAATTACAAAGAATTAAAACTCGATCTAACTCATTACAAACAAAGGACAGCCACCTGTTCTAATCGCAGTCACGAGCGGGCAGAACCGAATGCGTACCGAACACGGTTTCTAATCGACAATCTGCCGATTAGAAATGCCCGTAAATCGAGCGCCTTCAACAAATTTCAGTTTCTAATCGACAAAAAACGGGAATTTTTCACCACCCGGGAGGCAAAACTAGAGGCAAGACGCCGCCGCTGCGGAAACCCTCTATAATGGAACTGCTATGAGAATTCTCTTGTTTAGTGGGAAGGGCGGCGTTGGCAAGACGAGCCTTGCCGCGGCTACGGGACTGAAGCTGGCGGAACTGAATTACCGGACGCTGGTGATGAGCATCGACCCGGCGCACAGCTTGGCGGATTCATTCGATCTGAATACCGATCTTTTTCACGCGCAGACGTCCGATCCCCTGCCGATCACAAATCGCCTCTCGATATTCGAGCTGAATATTCAAAAGGAGATTAAGCGGCACTGGCAGGAGATTTCGTCGTACATCACCTCCGTGCTGCGTACAACAGGAATCAGCGGCGTAGAGGCGGAGGAGCTTGCAATTCTGCCCGGCATGGAAGAGCTCAGCGCCATGATGTACATCAATCAATATCGGCGCGAGCAGACCTATGACGTGATTGTTCTGGACGCCGCGCCTACGGCCGAATCGATGCGTTTCATCAGCATGCCGACGACGCTCGATTGGTACATGAAACACATTTTCCCGTTCCAGCGGACTCTGCTGAAAGCCGTGCGGCCGATTGCGAACCGCGTAGCGCCGTTCGAACTGCCGACAGACAACTACTTCGTGAACATCCGAAACCTTTTCGAAAAGCTCGAAGGCGTGGACGATCTGATGGAAGATCCCAAGATCACAAGCGTGCGCCTCGTGACCAACCCTGAAAAGATGGTGCTACGCGAGACGGAGCGCGCGTTCGTCTACTTCTCCCTCCACGGATTGACCGTCGATACCGTGGTGGTGAACAGGATCCTGCCCTCGGACGTTACCGACGCATGGTTCACAGCGTGGCACAAGTCACAGGAAGGCATCTTGCACGAAATCGAAGAATATTTCGCGCCTGTGCCGGTGAAGCGTGTCCCCCTTTTCGAACAGGAAGTACTCGGCAAGGAACGGCTCGAACGGCTGGCCAGTTTGCTGTATCCTGCCGGTGAGGACCCTGCGGCTGTAACCCGAACCGAAAAGCCGTATACTTTCGAGAAGTCGGATGGCCATTACCAGGTCCGGATCCTGCTCCCCTTTGCGGCCAAGGGTGACGTCGGGCTTTTCAAGAAGGGCGACGAGCTCGTGATCGAGATTGGCACATTGCGAAGACACATCGGTCTGCCGCGGTCGATGGCGATGCTGAATCCGGGTCGGGCACGGCTTGAACATCGTGTCCTTACGGTGGAAATGAAGGAGGGTCAATGAGCGAGCAAGCAAACCAACAAGCTTCAGGAGAGCGCGGGCATCAGTGCGTGTGCGAGGAATTGTTCGGGCATGTGCAGGATCTTTTTGGGGTTTCGCCCACGGTCCGTCAGCACTTGAAGAATTCGCGGATTGAATTCCTCAAGGCAGTCCGCAGCGTGATTGACGAGCGGATCGACCGTATGTCCAAGGCTGAAAGCCGCGGCACGCGAGTCGCGGTCGACTAGTCTGGGCTACTTGGCAGGTTTAAAGAGTAAGCCGCCCGCTCGGAAGAGCCTTCGATGCATGTGTTCAATACGAATGCCGAGGCGAGTCTCGCCATACCAGCGAAGCACGCTGCGCAGGACCAGCAAACACAGGGCGACGAACGCAAATACAACAAATAGTTCCAGAGATTCGCGTTCCATAATGAGACTCAGTACCGGCCGGCCCTCCCAACCTGGAATTCCCCATGTGTTCCGCACCCATCGGCCAACCGGTCCAAAACGAGATAGGTGCACGTGAACGGCACGATCAAAAGTGTACGTAGGCAGGTAATTAGGAATATTCTGTGTAGCGGTATGGAAAACGGCAGGAGATGCGAGTTGCTGGCTCGTCAGCGTTCCGCCGTCGGTTCCGCGGAAAATCGTATGGAACACAGGATCGGCAACAATCCATCTCTCATCAATCAGAACCTCCGCCACCACATGGACTGTGGTGCGATTCGCATCAAGCAGTAATAGCCTACGGACGGTTAACCCGCCGGTGTCGGCAAGATTCAAAAAAGCATTTGTGGCGGTACCACAGACGCTGAGAAGCGAAGCGTAATTCAACGTGTCGGTCGGATCCCGGTCGTCGGCCATTGACGCGGGAGCTTGATCGAAGCGGGCCGGCGTGTGCCCCATCCAATTCAGAATCGCCTGAACTTTCTGAGTTGGAGGCGCGGAAAAAGGGATGATCGCATCCGAAAAGCCTTTCAAGTAGCGCTCTGTCGAATATTCACGTGCGACCGCCCACAAAACAGCCAGAAGCGCAGCAAACAAGAAGATGTTTACGGCATACCAAGTCACGCGAAAGATGCGGTGACCAAAGCCAGTCTCGTGGAGGTCGCGCGCTGTTGCGCTCGGGACTGTGTCTGGAATGTGAGAGTTCTGTTCAGGGAGTGAAGCAGAAGCACGCGCTTTCATTACACCTCCAATCTTATGCAATGCGCGGGACGGATATCCTTTGTAAACCCACCAAAGTGGACAAGCAGCATCAACCGGCTTATTGAACTCCACTTCTGTGCGCAACCACCTCAGAATAATAGTTTTCCATTTGACCGCTTATAGTTCCCCAAGTTAATTCCTGTGCCACGCTGCGACATCCCGCCCTGAGGCGGGCGTACAGCTCTTCGTCAGCCAACAACTGCTGCAGCGCGGCGGCAATTGAGTCTCGTTCAACGGAAGTGACGATACCTGCGCGCCCGTCCACAAGTGAATGGATTCCGCACGTATTCGAAACAATCACGGGAATATCAAATGCCACGGCTTCGGCAACGACATTCGCAAAATTCTCGTAGCGCGAAGCCAGCACGAACACATCCGAATCGGAATACATGGCGGCCTTGTCCGCGTCGTAAACCGGACCCGTGAAAATCACTCGGTTCGCAACACGGTTCTCCGCCGCACATTTTTTCAAATAGCCTACGTAACCCGGTTCCCCTTCCGGACCGGCGATAACCAATGTGCCGTTCTGAGGGCAGGCTATTGCGAAGGCCTCGATCAAAATGTCCGCACCTTTGCGAGGGATTAGGCGGCTAAGAAATGAGATGAGTTTGTGCGCCGGAGGAATCGCCCACTTTACACGGAAAGCGCCGCGAACGGCGTTCACGCCGGAGCGGTCAACCTCGACGCCGTTGTAACGGATAACGATCTTTCCGGGGGGCAAGCCTTCTTCAAGCAAATCCTGCCGCTCGATTTCGGAGGTCGCGATAATTTTCTCGGCATTCCGCACGTAAGGCCCGCCGAGTATGCGGTGCCACACGCGCTTCAGGTGGAAACTGCGATCTATCGGGCGATACATTCCCATCGGCTCGATCACATACGGAATCCGGCTTCGACGACAGAAGTAGCTTACCGCCGGGCCGAGCAGATCGTACAGGCCGTAAAAATGCACCAGGTCGTACTGCTTCAGCGATGCATCACAGAATCTCATTAAACCAGGATTGATTGTGAGGGCCCTGAAATGGCCGATTGTCGATAGATAAATCGCTT
Organism: Candidatus Acidiferrales bacterium; assembly: GCA_050746865.1. Classification (GTDB taxonomy): domain Bacteria; phylum Acidobacteriota; class Terriglobia; order Acidiferrales; family UBA7541; genus Palsa-295. The sequence goes on along the minus strand of JBOGMU010000231.1, from coordinate 7,594 downwards.
CAACGCCTTCTTCTTCTGCCCTCCAACCGAAGGGGCAATTTTCGATATGAAGGTTGCCCCACGAACCGGCGCTAAGGCCAAGATCGGCGGTGAGAACACTGATGCTATGACCGCGATGCGCGAGGCTGCGGGCAAGAGCACGCACCTTAACCACGGGGCCACCGCGGTCCTGAAAAGGGTAATAAGACTGAACTGTTTTCAGTACTCGCATCCGTCCCAAGATTGGCTTGCACTTTCCGCACATCGGCCGTGCGCCAGTCTGACAATTACAACGATACTATGGTATTCGTTACTCTATCCTCCAGTTGCATTTATAATGCGCACTCTTCAAGTAAATGTTCCAGACTGGCCTCGAACGACTCGAATCGGTATTTTTCACGAGCAACAGCGGCACCCTTAGTACCGAACGCGGAGCGCAGAGACTCGTCGCCCAACAAGCGGCGCACTGCACTGGTGAGCGCTGCTGAATCCCGTCCGGGAACAAGCAACCCATTGGAGCCATCTTGTACAAGATCGAGCGCTCCGCCGCACGCCGCGGCAACCACCGGCTTGCCGAAAGCCAGTGCCTCGAGAAAAACGAGGCCGAAACCCTCGCCAGCACTTGGCATGGCAAAGACGTCGGCATGCGCATAGCAAGCAGCAAGTTCTTCGCGTGAGAGGCGCTGCAGAAAATGTACATTACTCGCGCTACCTAAATCGTCCGCTAATGTTCGTAGGCGTGGGAGATCATCGCCACCGCCAATCGCCACGAGGTGCAAATCCGGGAATTCCGATCTAAGTTGCGAAACTGCACGGATCAAATCGTCTGTGCCTTTGTACCGTTCGGACGCGGCCGTGCGGCCAATTGTGAGGATCACTTGGCCGCTGGGGAAAGCGGGTGGAAGCGGCAAATCGGCGGTCTTCGTAAGGGCCAAAAAGTCAGGATTGAGGGGCCAAGGGAGCAGACGAGTCCGCTCTGCGTGAACAGCCTGGACATCGATCAGCTTTTGAATAGTATCGGAACTCGGACCCGCCACGACGCGCGCGTGCCGGATGGCGGTTCGTCGAACAAGCGGCAGCTGTTGCCACACTTCAATACCATGGGCAATCACAATCGCGTGCGCCCGCGGCAGTGTCTTTTGCATCCAGACCGCTATCGGCGCGAGGTTAGGATGCCCGGCAAGAACGATATGCGAACTGCTGCCTCGCGCTATACGCGAACTTCGTATCGTGGCGAGAACGAATTGAGTCTTCGCGCGGGAAAAGCCTTGCAGCGCGATTGTACGGCCATCTATGGAGAACTGCTGCGGGCCTGCGGGATCATTGAGTGCCCCAAAAGTGGTAGACCAACCGCGGCGCTCAGCGATTCTGTCTAACGCAAGCGACGTGAGGCGGCCAGCCTCCTGCACTCCACCGACGCCAAGGAGCTCCGAGAAAAGTCCCGTGATGTGAATGGACGCCGAAAAAGGCGCGGTCACGGTCGCATTGGCAGACTTGTGTTTTGGCAAAGGGTTCTCATCGGTCGCGCTCCAGGGCCTTCCGCATGATGGCCGAACCGCGCTTACGGCGGAGAACGTCATCAAAAATGGCGCGAAGATCCTGGGCGTTACGGTCCCAGGTGAATTGTTCGACGGACTTTGCGGCGTTTTTACCGAGCGCGGCGCGGAAAGACTCGTCTTCGTAAACACGGCGAATCATTGCAGCAAGTGCATTCGCATCGCGAGGGTCCTCGAGGATCAATCCGTTTTCACCGTCCGCGATGATTTCCGAAACGCCTGCAGTCGCCGATACGATCACGGGTAAACCACAGGCCATGGCCTCTTGGGGAGGCATTGCGAAAGCGTCTTCGAGCGATGGACCTGCGTACAGATCAGCTGCGGCAAAGTAGAACTCCACATCCTTTCGCGGCGAACAAAATCGCACTCGATCGGCGAGTCCCATCTCGTTCAACACGCTTCGATACGCATTTCCTGATTCTCGGCTCACAATCAGCAGTCGTAATGGAAGTCCAGGCAGCCGGCATATCGCTTCCAGGAGCACAGGCATGCCTTTGTTTAGCAAGTCGTTACCGATGAGGAGAGCCACGAAGTCCCGTTCAGTCAAGCCGAGCGACTCACGGGAGGCACGGCGCAGTTCCGCTTGGCGCGATGGGTTGAAACGCGCATGTTCTAACCCCAGATATAGAATCGGGCAGACTCCCTCGCGGGGATAAAAGCGGTTTAGGTCAGCTTGCGTCTTCTTGGCCATCGGGACCAGTTGAATGCCGGAGTTCGAATAAATCCGGCGCTCGAGAAAAACGATTAGCGAATAATAGAGCCGACGATGCAGCAGCCGCAGCCACCGTCGAAGAGGGTTTGCGGAAAATTTCAGTTCACGTTTCGCTTCACGGCGAAGTTGCGCAAAAACAACGTGAACGGAGATCACATCCGCATCCATGCAATTGATTCCGGGAGTAAACACTAGATCGGGCTTTAGATCTCCAAACGCCGAGTCCCAGCCTCGTCGAATGTGATTCGCTAGGAACCACCACACGTAATTGAAAATGTGCGGTCCGGGCAATTCCCAAATCCGATGGAAGGTAAATTTCGAACGATCGAAATCGTTCACTCGCTGGCTATAGATATGCAGTTCGAAGTCATCCCCGAGACGGGAGAACCATTCAATAATAATGCGCTCGGTTCCGTGGCTCTTATCCAGAAAAGGCGACACGATAACGATGCGAGGCTTGCCGCTCATTGCGTCTGTCCAAACAATTGTGGCTTATATTCCATGCCTGCGACTATCATACGACGCTGGCATGTTTCCGTCGTCACCGCTGCTGATACACAAGCTGGTCACGTCGGGGAGTCTCGTTAATGTCAATAGCCGGTTCGGACTTGCGAGCGATGTCGGGCAACGCAAAAAGGACCCCGACCAGCAACCACAAGAATATGTTGCAGGTGTAATTTTCGTATGAGTCCAGGCCTCCCCAAGTCCAAAGAAATAGCAGAACAAAGCAATACCACGTAATCGAAAGGGCAATTGGAAAGAATCTTGTCTGACGGAGCTCGCGGGCCACTTTCCAAGCGAAGTAAAGAAGAGAAGCGCTCCAAAAAATCCATAAAAATGGCGCAAGTATCCCCATTTCGACGATCATCGTGCCGAACCCCTCTTCCACCCAGGCCGGAAGTCCAGCTTTGCCCACGATCTTCTGGACATACTGTGTGCCCAACGCTGCCGTGCCAATGCCGTTCCCCCATATCCAATTTGGGTCGTCGAATGCCTTCAACAAATTTTGGAGGGGGTAATCCCAGGAGCGAAAACCAAGTTGGTAATCGCTCGAGTTCGGCGAGAGAGTATCTGTATAGAATTCCAAACGCGCGCCCGCCTGCTTCGGAAAGAGAAAAATCATCAGCACAAGAGCGGCGGCAACTGCGAACACCGTCCGCCGAATCGCTTTGAGCATCTGATTCGCGCGGCGGGAACGCCATGGAGCACCCCAGATGAATCCGACGGATAACAATCCAGCAGTCATGAGGATAGTGACAAATGTGCCCCGGCTGCCGCTCATCAAAGCGGCGACACCTATGAGGCCGAGCGCGATGAACATCAATTTGCGATTCTTTTTCCTGTAGAGCAGAAGAAACCCTGCGGCACCCATAGTGACTGAAAAAGCGACAGCTAAATATGCTGCGTAACGGCCCGTACTCACAAATACAGAGTCGGGGAGGTTAAAGGCCTGGCCTGACGCCGTCACCTTTTGCAGATTCCCGAGCTCCTGCAAATCTGGCGCGAGATTCGTAGGATTCAAGAAGCTATTGCCTACCACCGATTGTATGATTCCGATACTGCTGACCACAATTGCTAATACGGCATTCAACACGAGAAATTTTTTCAGCTGCTCGTCGTTCCGAACCAATGAATATCCGATGAACATCAGCGGTGCATAATAGAAATACATCTTAATGCCCAACAGTCCGTACAGAATACTCGGCGAATTCTGGTTAAAAATCTGAATCACACCCAGCCAGAAAAACATGCTGAGAAATAGAACGAAAGGTGGGCGAAAGACCTTTTCACGTTTTCTGCGAACCGCCGCGAAGAAGGAGACATAGATCAGCGCGAGCAGAATGTCCTTACCAAAAAACAAAAAGAGATTATTACCTGTGTATTTTCTGACGAGATCTTCAAAAATCATCCACACAAAGAAAAGATAAAAGCCTCTTCGCCAATTGTTCAAGATCGCTATAGCTGCGGCGCAGCCGGCTATGGCAATCGCCACGAAGAACAGCTTGCGCATGTCATTCGCGGCAATGATTCCCGCAATCTGCCATCCCGCCAGCAGAGCGAATAGGAGCAAGCCCGCTCCGATTAGCGCCTGATTATTTGTGGCGCGGACGCGCAAATTCAACAAGGTATGTTCCGATCGCCCTAAGGTGTCGCAAATAACCGCTCGGGCCAAGCATACGCACAGTCAAGATTGCAGTACTCTTCTATAGACAGAAGCGTGCCCTTCGACCATTCGATCTTTATTGAATAACTCTAGGGCGCGAACTCTTGCCGCTTTACCGAACTGTGTAACGATTTCAGGATTATCAAGTACGCGCCTCATGCAATTCACGAGAGACATGGTGTCGCCCGCCGGAAATGTCAGCCCCGTGTCTGCCATGCCCTCTCCCAGGCCACCTATATCGGATGCGATCACCAGGTTCCCCCTCATCATCTGCTCAATCGCAGCCAGCCCCGCAGTCTCTTCGCAGATAGACGGCATCACGATAGCATCGGCGCGTCCAAGTGCCTCCGGAACCCTCTCCATGGGAACGGATCCCAAGAATTCCACTCGATTTCCCAACCCGAGCTGCCGAGAAACATTCTCCAGATTTTGGCGCTCTGGACCGTCCCCGAGAATCTTTACATGGAAATCAAAACCCTCCTCAGCAAGTTGGCTCGCCGCTTGGAGCAAGACCGGGACGCCCTTCTCAACCACCAAGCGCCCGACGTATGCGAAACAGATTCGCGCACTCCGATCTTTCGCATAGGTCGATGCAGCTTCGGATGCCGGCACGCCATGAAAAATCACTTCTGTGTTAGGCAGTGCGCTTCTATTTGCGATATGGCGGCTTGGTCCCACGTTACAAGAGGCGCGATGGCACAACCAACGGCGAGGAAACGTTAGCAGCAAGCCACGCAGGCTGGAAACCGATCCCCAATCATCTGAATTGCAGCGCACGCATTTTGTGTATTGCCGCGCCATGAAATGTCCCGGACAAAGCGCTCGCTTGTCCCCATAAAGGAGCATCCCATTCGGGCAAATCGATTGATAGCCAGAATGCTCGACAACGACCGGTTTGCGAAGCAACCAGCCCAGCAGGAGTGGCGGAAGGGCGGGCCCCGCGGCGTGAATCACGTCTGCCTTCCGAATCAGCGTTGCCAAGGCTAGCGGCCTAGGCCGGCGAACGATCCGATAAGGTGTGCGAGCATCATCCATCTTGCCGGCTGGCGTCTGGGTGACAACGGTAACCTCGAAGGGTCCGCCCTTTTCTGACGGCAGATGGGAGAGTCCCTCTGCAAGCAACATCACATAGGTCTCTACGCCTCCGGTAGAGGGTGCGAACGCGTGCGTGTAAATGAGCACTCTCATCGGTAGATCAACACCCAAGGCTCCGTTAGTAAGCTTCTACGGTTTTGTCGATGACCAGTTGTGGCGGCCACGTTCCCAACGGCTGTGCGACTCCTCGCCGAGTTGTCACTCAGCAAACATTATCGGCTAGTGTCGCCAATGCGCGCCAGCGTACGACCAGCACTTGAAAAGGTCTCTGCGTCATTGCGATAACGCCGCCAGGTACTGCTCGGCGATGCGATCCCATGAAAAATAGTTCCGCTGGAGCCGCAGATTTCGCTCGTGAAGATCATTCCATATTCGCCCGTTACTGAGAACCTGGGTTAAATTCCGGGCAAGAGACTCACAATCACCGAGAGGGGCCCATTGAATGCCCGCTTCATCGAGCGGCGGGCTCACCTCTCCATTTCGATATCCGACAATTGGAACACCGCATGCGATTCCAGCGATGGCGGTCCCGCGCTGCAGTGTGATTGAACCTCGTACAAATAAATAAACGTCCGCGCATTCTAATTCGCTGGCGACTTCGCCAGCGCTGAGCAGGCCTTTTGTAATCACTTGAGCGCGGCTGCCTTGCAGAAGCCGATCGATTAGCTTGCCGGCTTCCGAAGAACCACGTCCACACAGCACAAGCCTGAGGCCGCAAATAGACTCGGCAGCGTGACGAACGCTTGCTGCAATCGTTTCCGCCTCGCGCACCATATTGGGCGCTTCGCTAAAACCGAACACCGCAACTGTTTTGCTCCCCTCCTTTGGTTGTCGAGGCTCCAGACGCTCTGGCACATTTGCGCCGATTGGAATGAACTGAGCCTTAGCACTTTCTTGGGGCAGCCAAGTCACACTTTTGAGAGGCACCGTGAAGATTGCTTTCGTTGCGGCCCGGTACAGATGGCGGATCACTATGTCCTGGCACATCCCACGAACGGGATCGATCCATCGCCGCGAGCCGGACTGCCGCTTATGTTCGTGGAAGACCGCAACACATCTGAGCCCGTTCCGCCGCAAGATGCGCGTTACGTCCATGACTTCAGTCGGAAAGCCACGTCGCGACCAAGCCATTCCTGTATATTGCAAGAGTACGCTGCTGCCGCTCCAATCTTTGCTTTCCCGCCGCAATTTGCGGAGGGCCGGCGACCATCCTTCTTTGTCCCAAGAAAGGCGTGCCAGTTGCAGGGTCACTCCGTACCGCGAAAGTGCCTGTGCCAGAAATGCGCAGTAGTCCTCGACGCCGTCGGTCGGCTCGTCGCGCCTACCCATTAAGGCAATCCATTTCTGCACGTAGCTCTTTCCCCCGCGTAAAACTATTTACGACTCGAATGCGCAAATTGGAGATGCCACGTCACGGCAGTGCCACCGAGGCGTGAGACGGCTTTTCGGCGAAGTTCAGAATGCCCTCAAGAACCTCTCCTACCACTTGCGTAGTGTGCGAGCGCACCACCTCAATTCTCTGCTGGCGCTTCTCGCTATTTTTCGGCTCGTTCAATGCCCTTTCGACCGCACATGCTAACTCCCGAGAAGTTTTGCCCAGATATACGAGGTCTCCAAAGTCCCGCAGAGAAAGCACCGGCGTCGCTACTACGGGCATGCCGAGACTGAAATAGTCAAATATTTTGAGAGGAGAACAATGCAGGTTTTTGTCATGCGTGCAGTCATACGGCATGAAGCCTACGTCAAACGCACGAAGGCATGAGGGAAGCAGCGCTGCGGGCATCCACGGCAAATCGCGTGCATTTTCCAGCCCTAACATGGCTGCGCCTCCGAAACACACAAACTCCCAATCCGGTCGTGACTGAAGTAACTCTTTCAATAAGCTGACGCTCAGCCGTCCATATAATGGTCCCAAATATCCCAGAATTGTTCGACCTTGTGCCTTCAACGTCGCCAAATCAGAGGGAACCACACCCGCATCGACGGAATCATGACAGCCATTTGATAGCGGATGATAGACTTGGGGAATCAGCTTGATTTTCCCCGCGCCGAATTCCGCTACTAGCTTGCTAGCGACTGTCTTTGGAA
>JBOGMU010000230.1:0-17654 GCA_050746865.1 Candidatus Acidiferrales bacterium | reverse complement strand
ATTGACGCGATTCTGGACATGAAAATGGAGGACGTGTTGAAGGAAATCCCGATTCGTGCGGAAATTCGGGGCGCTCTGCTGGGTGAAGAAAATGTGTTACGCGGGATTTACGATGTTGCGCTGCACTACGAGAGAGCAGAGTGGTCGGAATTTCAGGATGCTGCGCACCAGATGGCGATCCCGCAGGAAGCAGTCTCAGAATTGTACGTTCGTTCGATGGGATGGGCCTCCGCTGTACTTGCCGGTGAGGAAGTAGCGGATTCGACGCCCGCTTGATTCTGGGAATTTTTTAGCGGGCCATTAATGCGGCGCAGGATTCGCGTTTTGTGAAGCGATCCACGAAGTCACCTGTTTCTCCAAAAGGTCAAGAGGAAGGGCGCCTTGATCGATGACGGCGTCATGGAATTTGCGAATGTCGAATCTTGCGCCGAGTTTTTGCTCGGCTTCGTGGCGCAGCTCCTGAATTTTCAACTGACCGATTTTGTATCCGAGAGCTTGGCCTGGCCAGACGATATAGCGATCGACTTCCACAACTGAGTTGAGCTGAGGCTGTCCCGTATTTTCCTCGAAATATTTGATTGCCTGATCGCGGGTCCAGCCTTCGGAGTGAATTCCCGTGTCGACCACAAGACGCACCGCGCGCCACATTTGCGCGCTTAGATAGCCGAATTTCGAATACGGGTCGGCGTAGAAGTGCATTTCGGGCCCTAGAGTTTCAGCGTAGAGCGCCCAGCCTTCCACGAACGCCGTGTAACCAAGTTGCTTACGAAACTCGGGCATGTCCTGCATTTCTTGCGCGATCGAAATCTGGAGGTGGTGGCCGGGTACGCTCTCGTGCAGGACGAGATCTTCGACAGCCCAACTGGGGCGCGAGGGAAGATCGTAGGTGTTGACGAAGAGATAGCCGGGACGCCCTGAGATCGGCGAGCCGGGCTCGTAGTAAGCCGTAGTTTGGGACGGTGCGGAAGCGGCGGGGACTTCCTTCACACCATAGGGGAGCCGCGGGAGGAGGCCGAAAAGATGGGCGAGCTGCGGATCGACTTCTTTGGCGATGGCCCGGTAATGCAACAGCATGTCGTCGGCGCTCGGATAGATGAAGCGCTTGTCTGTGTTCACAAATTTTTGGAAATCGGCGAACGTCCCTTGAAAGCCAGTCTGATCGATGAGGTTATTCATCTCGGCGCGGATTTGCTTTATCTGGTCGAGGCCCGTTTGGTGGATCTCTTCGGGCGTCATGGCGGTGGTGGTTTCCCATTGGACGAGGTATTTGTAGTAGTCCGCGCCGTCGGGAAGAGCGGCAGCTGAAACTGTGTCGCGGCAGGCGGGAATGTAGGTGGTCACGAGAAAGTCGCGGAGGCGCGTGAACGCTGGGATGACTTTTTGCGCGTACGCCGTCTTGGCGTCTTCAGTGAGCCGCTGGCGCTCGGCAGGCGGAACGGATACGGGGAAATTCTTGAACGCTGCAAGGAGCGGGCTTCCCATTGGATCGGAGACGATTTGTGCTTCGGCTTGCTTTGCGACGTCGCGCATCGTGATTTTGGGCGGCGTCCATCCATGCACCATGCCGATTTTCATGAGTGCGATATTCTGATCGATCAGCATGGGGATCCCGTTCAGGCGTGCGATCAGGTCGCGGTAATCGGACGGCTTTTCGATGGACATTTGGGCGATGACGTCCGGAATATATTGCTGAACTCCGCCCATTTGATTCAATGGTATGAAGAGATCTGTTGGAAATTCTGTCTGAAGCGGGAACGCGTCGCCGTGATACTTGAGCCCTGCGATCGTGAGTTGCAGTTGCTCGTGATAGAGGTCGTAATTTAACTGCTCAGAGGCCGGTAATGAGCTGCGGGGGATCGCTTCCAGTTCCGCAAGGCTTTGGCGTAGATGCTGGTTGCGGCTGGCGATGGCGTCGCTAGAATAATCGGTCCAGCGATTATTTTCTCCCGCGTAACCAAAGGCGGTCGCGTTTTCGGGATATTGGCCGGTCCAGTATTTCCAGTCGGCCGCGAGGAAGGCTCGCAGGCGGACGGTAGCGCCTTCGGCAGCATTTCGCGGCGATATTTGGGCGATGCCAGAGATCCCTAGCACTGAAAAAAGTAGGGTTGCGCAGGCCAGCACTGACGTGGCTTTCATGGCCGCAGTTTACCTGAATTAATACCGATTCTACGAAAATACATATTTCCGTGAATCGGCTATGCGTTTTTCGACATCTCTATCGCATAGTCGGTTTTGAAGTTTGGAAGATATCTCTTTTGGGGAGCTAACTATGAGCACTACTGCACAGGCTGGAGCTGGAACTTCTACGTGGAAGATGGATCCTGCACATTCGCACGCACAATTCAAAGTGCGGCACATGATGATTTCGAACGTGAAGGGGGAATTTACTAACATGCACGGAACGCTTGAATTGGATGAGGCGGATTACACGAAATCCAAGGTTCAGGCATCGATTCAGGCAGGCAGTATCAACACACGCGAACCGCAGCGCGATTCGCATCTCAAGAGCGTCGATTTTCTGGACGCGGAGAAGTTTCCGATGCTGACATTTGCCTCGACGAAAATTACGAAGAAAGGCGAAGGGGAGTATTCGGTTTCGGGCGACTTGACCATTCACGGTATAACGCAACCCGTGGTTTTTACTGTGGAGAGCGTGACGGCGCCAGCGAAGGATCCGTGGGGCAATACGCGGATCGGACTCGAAGCAGCGATAAAGATCAACCGCAAAGATTTCGGGCTCGTGTGGAATGCCGCGCTTGAGACGGGCGGCGTTCTCGTGGGCGACGAAGTGCAGATTTCGGTCGATGCGGAATTCGTGAAGGGCTAAAGAGAGGAATTACCGTCCGTTTGCTGGGAACGAAAGTGTTGCGCCGATCCGCGGAGCTCGTTGCGTCTGGCCTGTTCGATTGTGCCGTTAAACACTCCGCCTACTAGGACTGCCACGCCGCCCAAATAGAAGCAGAGCAGGAGCACAATGACGCCGCCCAATGCGCCGTAAGTTGCTGTGTAGTCTCCCATGAAATGGAGGTAGATTCGCAGACCGATTGAGACCAACATCAACAGCAGAACGGCGAGTATGGAGCCCGGCGTAATCCACCGCCATTTGCGACGTTTTAGATCGGGAGCAAAGTAGTACGTTGCGGCGAAGCCCAGAAATAACAATCCTGCGGCAAACGGCCATTTTGCGAACTGCCACACTGCTTGCGCCCAGGAGGGCAACATCAGCGCACGTATAATACCGTCTCCGACGATCACCGCCAGAGTGGAGATCACCACCAGAAACCCCATCCCAATTGTGAGAAGAATGGCGACCAAGTACTGTTTCCAAAAAGAACGTGTTTCCGTGACGTTATAAGCCGCATTTAGGGTGTCCATTGCAGCATTCATTCCGATGGACGCCGACCAAATGGAGGCAATCACTCCAACGGACATTTTCAAAGGGCCACTCGCCTGGAGAATCTGGCTGAAAGTGGTGGTGATCAGCCGTACGGCGGTCGCTGGAAGAAGTTGCGACAGAAAGCCGAACAAAAGAGCGCGGCCGCGATCTGCGTTTCCAAAAATGCTGAGAGTTGCGACGACACAGATCAGGAAGGGAAACAGCGCGAGGAAAAAACAGTAGGCGAGCTGAGCCGCGCGCCCAAACACATCGTCTGAACGAATCTTCTTCCACGTGCGCCACAGGATTTCTTTGGTCGCGTGACCGTTCACAGTGAGAGATGTAGCCGCCACAGGGGTCTCCAAAAGCAAAATCATACTCTTGGGCTTATCGAAACAGACTCTCAATACAAGGAAAACTGCAGATATTTGGTGGAGGCGATTGAGCCGGAGAAGCTACTCCACCCTCAGTTGGGTGTGGGTTCTTCGATATGTCGAATGACGAAGACATTTACTGGGCCGGTTTCCGGCACTAGCTTCAGCCGGCTACTGATTAGGCGATGACGGCGGATTCGCGATCGCGGACGAGCATGACGACGAGGCGGGCCACTTCTTCGGGTTCCATGGCTGTGCTATCGACTAGCACTGCGTCTTCGGCTTGAGCAAGTGGGGATGTAGTGCGTTCGCGATCGCGGCGGTCGCGTTCGTGGATTTCGTCGAGTGTACGGGCGAGATCTATTTGATCGCCCTTTTGCTGATGTTCGCGCCAGCGGCGCTCGGCGCGGATTTCGGGCGATGCGGTGAGGAAAATCTTAAGCTGCGCATCGGGGAAGACGACGGTGCCGATGTCGCGTCCCTCCATCACGACGCCGCCCGCTTCGCCGGCGCGCCGCTGTTCGGCGACCAAAACATGGCGAACGCCGGGATTCACAGCAACTTTTGAAGCGGCCTGCGCCACCTGGGGAGTGCGGATTGCGGCGGTGACGTCTTCGCCATCGAGCAGCACCTGCTGGCAGCCGTCGGTGGCGCGCAAATCGATTCGCGCGGAGCGAGCAAGAGCGACAAGCATTTCCGCCGACGCGTCATCGCATGCGATGTTGTCGCGCATGGATTTTAGAGCTACCGCGCGGTACATCGCGCCCGTATCGATGTAAATGTAGCCGAGCATTGCGGCGACACGCCGTGCGAGCGTGCTTTTCCCTGAGCCGACAGGGCCGTCAATGGCTACGATGAGCTTTCGTGGCATTGATATTCGCGCTGAGAATTGTTCGCGAGCGGTCAGGATAACATTAAAAGTGTTGTCCTCCATGGCCAGCACAAGCTCGGCTGTTATACTACTTTGCGTTTAGCTCGCGTGCCTCATGAAAATACTAACCGCTGCTGAGATGAGGGAGGTCGACCGGCTCTCGAGTGAGCGAGCCGGGATTGCGAGCGTGCAGTTGATGGAGAATGCGGGCCGGAGTGTGGCTCTATTCATTCAGCAACATTGCCGGGATCTCGCGCGGCGGCGGATTCTGGTGCTTTGTGGCAAGGGCAACAACGGCGGAGACGGGTTTGTGGTGGCTCGGTACCTAAAGCAAATGGGAGCTGATCCCGCCGTGGTGCTGTGCGGGTCTGCCGACGATTTGAGCGGAGATGCCGCCGAAAATTTGAGGCGTTGGCAGACATTGCCTGGGACTCTACGCATGATTGCAAGCGAAGCGGAATGGGAACAGGCCGCGCCGGATTTCGCTGGCGCCGACATTATCGTGGACGCTCTTCTCGGCACGGGAATGCGTGGTTCGGCCAATGGTCTGCTGGCGCGAGCGATTCATGAGGTGAATATTCGGCGAGCGCCGCGCTCCGTGGTTTTCTCAGTGGATATTCCCTCAGGACTGATCGCGGACACAGGCGAGCATCCGGGCAAGACGATTACGGCGGACTACACGATTACGTTTACGGCGCCGAAAATCGGCATGCTGCTACGGGATGCGCCGAATTGCGTCGGCAATTTAGTCGTACGGGACATTGGTTCGCCCGCGGAATTGATCGAAGAGACGGGAAAAGGCGAACTACGGTGGCTGGAGGCGCATGAGTTTGAGACATTTGCCACTCCGCGCAAAGCCGCGGGCAATAAGGGCGATTATGGGCACGCGTTGATCGTGGCTGGGTCGGTAGGGAAGACGGGCGCCGCTGTATTGGCATCGTGGGCGGCGCTGCGCGTGGGCGCCGGACTGGTGACCGTGGCTACCCCTGAGCCTGCCTTGCCCGTGATTGCGGCGCGCACGCCGGAGGTGATGACCGAGCCGCTCTCGGCGACTGCAGCGGGGACCATTTCGATGCGCAGCATGGAGAACGGCTATTTCGAGTCGCTGCTCGAACGGAAGCGTGCGCTCGCAATTGGGCCCGGACTCACGACGCAAAAGGAGACACAGGAGTTTATTCGCGCAGCCGCGAAAATGCGGGACGGACCGCGAATCGTTTTGGATGCCGATGGATTGAATGCGTTTGCCGGGCGCGCCGGCGAATTGAAGCAAGGCAGGCCGATTGCGATTACGCCGCACCCTGGGGAAATGGCACGGTTGGTAGGAGGCTCAGTTCCGGAGGTGCAGGCGAATCGCATCTTGATCGCGAAGAAAACGGCTGCCGCGTGGAATGCGATTGTGGTCCTCAAGGGGCAGCAGACTGTGATCGCCGCGCCGGACGGACGAGTGGCGATCAATTCCACGGGCAATCCAGGAATGGCGACGGGAGGCACGGGCGACGTTCTCACGGGAATGCTCGCTGGACTGACGGCGGAATTTTCGACGGCGGATTGGTTTCAGACGATTTGCTTCGGCGCTTATCTGCACGGGCTGGCGGGCGATGTCGCGTTTGCCGAGCACGACGAAGCGCCGCTCATGGCTTCCGATTTGATTCGCGCGATTCCTCGCGCTTTCGCGCAGTTCCGCAAAGAGCTTGATCGTGGCTGAGCTTGAATTCCTCACACATTCCAGCGAAGAAACGATTGCGATTGGGCGCAAGATCGCAGCCGAGCTAGCAGCGCCTGCACTTGTGTTGCTTTCGGGCGAACTTGGGGCCGGGAAGACAACGCTTACAAAAGGAATTGCAAGCGGATTGCGGGCGGCGAAGGAAGAGGACGTAACGAGTCCGACGTTTACTTTAGTGCATAAATATGAGGGCGAGACGCGCGTGTATCACGTCGACTTGTACCGAATCGGCGATGCTCATGATTTTGAGACGCTAGGGCTCGAAGATGTTTTCGCGGAGCAGGCGATTGTGCTAGTCGAGTGGCCGGAGCGGATGCCGCCTGTGCGCACGGGCTGGCCGGTTGTGCGGATTCACTTGGAGCATGTAAATGAAGAAACGCGGCGGATTACGGTTAGGAACACGTGCGGAGAGTCCAGTTAACGCGCCGACTTCACAGCGGATAGTTGCTGCGCGAGATCATGGGGCGCCGATCCCCATGATTTGGAATCCGGCGTCGACATAGAGGATGTTGCCCGTAACGCCGCGGCCGAGATCGCTGCCCAGGAAGACCGCAGTATCCGCTACTTCGGCGATGTCTGTATTGCGGCGCAACGGGGCGTGCGCTGCGACAAAATCCAAAACCTTCGAGAAATCCTTAATGCCGCGAGCGGAGATCGTCTTGATTGGGCCCGCGGAAATTGCGTTCACGCGAATCTTCTGCGGACCGAGTTCGCTCGCTAGATAGCGGACTTCGGCTTCCAGAGCAGCTTTCGCGACACCCATCACGTTATAGTTCGTGACGACACGCGTAGAGCCGAGATACGTGAGAGTCATGATCGAACCGCCATCGGTCATCAAGGGCGCAAGCGCTTTTGAGACCGCGACGAGCGAAAAGGCGCTTACGTCAAGTGCGAGTTGAAAGCCGTCGCGCGACGTCTGGACAAACGGACGGTTCAGATCTTCATGATTGGCGAAGGCAATGCTATGGACGACGGTGTGCAACTCATGGCTGGCTGACTTGATGGCTTCGGCGAGATTATCGATATCGCCTTGCTTCTGGACGTCACAAGGGAAATAAGCCTTTGCGCCGAGCTCACGACCCAAATCTTCCACCTGCAGTTTTGCACGGTCGTTCTGGTAGGTGAGCAGCAGATTCGCGCCCTCGCGGACGAATGCCTGCGCGATCGCGTATGCGATGCTCCACTTATTCCAGACTCCGAGAACAATTGCTGTTTTGCCGGTCATTATTTTTGACATGGTTTGGAATTTTACCCGGAAACGCGCTTTGGGGACGGAAAAAGAAGGCGCGGCGTGATACGGAAGGCAAAAGAGCTTCTTCAGGCTGCTAGCGCGCTCTCAGAATGGCGAAAAAAGCGCGGGCGGTGCTCAGCGGGAGGCGAGCCAGCGGAGGAGGTCGCGGACTAGGTCTGAGACATACGGCCAGACTATGAGGATCAGAGCGATGGTGGCGGCCAAGACGCGCGTGTAGTTGCGGCTTGGGAGGCGTAACGCCGGATCGGGGTGATGCCGTGCGCAGTACCCGCCTGCGAGAGCGGGGCGAAAACATCTTTCACCTTGCGGACCGAGGTAAAGGCATGGCCCATGTGCGGGAGGCTGCCGCACTTGTGTCCCGGATGCAGATTCGAGCTCCTCGGGAACCGCAAGCTGTACGCGCTCGATCCGGTCATTAACGGTTACGCGCCGTTCCATTGCACCTCGCTCATGCAGTCAGTTAAATTCAAGTCTTACCACAGGAAAGGCCGGAATGCCCGATAGCTCGTCCATAGCCACGGCCGTACAGACGCCGCGCACAAAACTAGAGCCTTACAACGCGGACATTCGGCTGGTGGGACTAGCGTTGGGCGTCGACAATATTCATTATGACGTTTTTTTAAGCCCTAAGTTTGCGGAACTGTCGCGTCAATACATCCGGGATATTGTCCGGCAGAGTCTGAACCTGCAGGCTCTATGGGGACAGTCGATCGGGCCGGAGACAGAGCGCGAGCGGCGGCGAAGGAACCAATCCGGCTCGCCTGAGCATGGCGCGTTCCGGCGAATGCTTACGGAGGTCCTTCAGGCTTCTCTCACGAACGCGAAATACAGGCAATCCATCGATACAGACTTGCTGAGTCGGTTGGCGCTTCTGAAATTCTTTACACAGGAAATCGTGGACCAGTTTTCAAGCGTCCTCGTTGAGTGCAAGGAGTGGATTCGCGGGCGCGGTGAGCTCTTTGAGCATAGCGAGCAGGCGCACGTGATGCGGTCGAGGATCGCTGAGATGCGCGCGGACCGCAAGCGCGTGTTTCGTCAGGTGGGTGAGACGCTCTGCCGCATCTGGTGCGAAGTTGAAGACAATGTGCTGTCGAAATCGCGGCGCGCGCTTTTTGGAGAGGGCTTTTACGCGACGTACGAAATTGTGAGCAACCGCTTTCTTTTCGTCGAAAACGGCAACGACGATCATCTTTTCCTCGAACATTATGTGCTGCTCGGCAATTTCATGAACGATCCGGACCGTTTCGAGGTTTTCGATGCGCTGCTGCTCGATTTCGTCGCGGAGTTCGTCCATGACGAAGCCGATACGGAGGAATTAGGAAAGGCGCGAAAGACGTGCGAGCGCTTGATTGAGCAAGCGCGGCTTCTAAAAGCTGAGATCGCTCGAATTGAAGACGAGCGGCAGGAGCTTTCTGGCCGCGGCGGAGATGAAGGCTTTCCGCGCTTATTCAAGCGACGACCGGCCGCGAGCGATGCGCGCACTGAGTTGGACGGCCTGCGGCGCAAATCTACGTCGCTGGAGACCAATCTTGAAGAGCTTGCACCTCAGATTGAGGCCGCCCAGCAACGTGTCGAGTTCCTGTCTGACGAGTATCGGAGCCGCCTAGGCGACTATCTGAACGAACCTGCAAACGCGCAGCGCATTTTTGGCGGCGACGGAAGCGCGCAGAATCAAGTACTCGAAGAATGGGTTCACCGGCTCGAGGAACGCGATTTGCTATTTCACGTGCTCGCCGGATATGAGCTTCGAAAAATTGCCAGTGACTACTGTCCGCCAGTGCACTTGCAACAGCTCAAGAAGGCGCTCGTCAGCCGGGACGAAATGAAACGGGTTGAGCATGTGCTCGAGCAGTTCCCGGCGCGAAAGATTTCCACGAAGAAGCTCGATGAAGCATCGCGTGCTATCCGGCGACGCGGCCATGAAGAGACGCTCTCGGTGTGCATGCAATTCGCAGAGGATTTGATGCGCCTTCGGCGCGGCCGTAGGAATTATCAGCAGGCAGCGGCATGGATGGAGCGCATTCAGCTCCTGCGCTCCGAGCATGCGCGCGAGCTTTCGCGGGCGAACAAGAGCCTCTATGAATTTCTGTTGCCGGACGAAGGCAGGCCGAAAGACGATCCGATAGTTAACCACGCGGTGATCAAGACGGACGTGCGCGGGTCAACATCGATGACGAAGGACTTACTTTCACGCGGCATGAATCCGGCATCGCACTTCAGCATGAATCTGCACGAGCCTGTGAAGCGAATGCTTGAACGCTACGGCGCGGCAAAAGTGTTCATCGAAGGCGACGCAATCATTCTGGCGATATATGAAAATGAGTCGACGCGGGCGACGCAGAGGGCAGTTGCGCGCGCGTGCGTGCTGGCTCGGGAGATCCTTGCGGTGACCCAGGCATACAATGGCCGAGCAAAGGCTTCCGGCTTGCCGCCCCTCGAGTTGGGCGTCGGGGTTGCGTTTCAGGACTCGGCGCCGTCACTCTGGACCGACGGCGATTCGAACATCATGATTTCACGCGCGCTGAACCTTTCCGATCGGTTGTCAGGTTGTTCAAAAATGGCAAAGCGGCTCTTCAAAGACAATGCGGCGCCGTTTAATGTGTACCAGCTGCAAAGCTTGATGGAAGATGCGGGCGCCGACGAGGGGGAAGAACTGCTTGTCCGTTATAACATGAACGGAATCGAGCTGAACGAAGAGGGCTTTCAGAAACTAAGCTCGGAAATTGCGCTCGCGCCGATGGGCGGGAATTTTCCGCTGCCCTGGGGCAAAGAGCGCGTGCAGCTCTATTTTGGTGAAGTGCCGCTGGGGGAATCGCTAGAGCCTATCGTCGTGAGAAAAGGCTTTGTGAGGCAACTACTGCCCGGTGGCAACGTGGGCGCACAGGGCACGCGGCCCTACTTCGAGGTGTGCACCGATGCCAAGCTGCTCGATTTGGCGCGGAAAAAATTTGCTGGCGCACAGCGCGGCCCGAGCCAAGCCAGCCAAAGTAAGCAAGAAGACGGCGAAGCGCTGTAGGACAGACAATTTCCGATGCAGGAAGGCGAATTTTCCGATGCGCAAGGAAGTCTTTATGATCGCGGACTATAATTGCTGATCGTTTCTGCGCTTTCATCGTGGAGTGGCGCTGTTAATATGAAGTAGATGCCGCTTCGCTGGTTACCAACCCTTCTGTTGCTGGCTGCGTCCAGCGCACCCAGTGCCCAGACGGTCGTCCACGGCGTAGAGACTCGCTATCAACACGCCAAGACGCTGAGAGCCACATTTTTTGAGTCGTATACTGAAAGCGGCGGCAGGCGCATTGCGGAATCCGGAACAGTCTATTTTTCGCATCCCGGCAGAATGCGCTGGGAGTATGAGTCGCCGACACCGAAGCTCTTCCTTGTGGATGGTACAAATGCCTGGTTTTACATTCCTGCCGACCACACGGCGAGTCGCGCAAAGGTGAAGGAAAGCTCGGACTGGCGGACGCCAATCGCATTCCTGGCGGGCAAGGCCGACCTGAACGCACTTTGCCAGCAGATAAAGCTACTCGATCCGACAACGGCAAAAGGCGCGGACGAGAAGCCGCTGTCGGCAGTAGATTATGTGCTCCGCTGTACGCCGCGGGGCGATTCGCAAAACAGCGATCTTCAGAGCGTGTATTTGGAAGTGAATACTAAATATTATCTCGTCCGCGTGGTGATACACGAGACGGGCGAAGTCCAAACAGAGTTTCGTTTCGGCAACTGGGAAGAAAACATTCCAATTCCCGAAGTAAAATTTCACTTTCAGCCGCCGCCGGGTGTCTCCGTGCTGGATCAAGCGGAGCTTTCCGGCGGGATTCCCTAAGCGCAGACGGAAACGCGCGAATCCTAGTCCAATGCGGCCCCCAGGTTGCGACTAGCTAAACAGGTCCTTCAGGTTCGAGCCCAAGTCCTTTACGCCAGAGCCCAGGCCGCTGACCATGCCAGTCTGAAGTCCACCGCCCTTTACAGGGCGCTTCGGCAAACCCTTAATTTCCCACGGCGACTTATCAATCAGAGCGTTAGACGACTCGTAGATGCCGTCGAAGCCGCGCTTCTTTAGATCCTCCACGTAGTCCATCCAGCCGGGAGTGCCGAAATTGTCGATGGGGATCAGATCGCTAAAGGTCGCGCTGCACAGCATATAGCAGCCCATTAGGGGATAAGTCTTAAAAAGCCGCACGTCCAGATTGCCACCTTGCAGAGCTTCGTTGATGCCACGTGTGGCCTTCCATTCCGTGGCGAGCCAGTAAAGCTGCATAGAGAGAGTGGCAACCGCGTTTGCGGCGCCGACGACCGGGCCGCTAATCGCGCCGCCGTCGACGAACATCAAGCCGGTTTTTAGCGCGAACGAGGCGGTGGCCGCGGACGCGCTCGCGACCTCATGCTGCGTCTCTTCCTTGAGGCACACTTTCAGCGCTGAAAAGGCGGCAGCAGGCGCGCCGGTTTCGATCGCGTATCTTCTATTTGAGATGCTGTACTGCTCGTGAAGCCTCGACCCGGCCTTTGACCATCCCGTGAAGAGATCGTAGCCGTCTTTGATGTGCCCTACGACGGGCGCTACGCTCACTCCGCATTTCCCGACGATATCGATGATAAAGCCGCTGAGTGTACCCAGAGTCTCGAGGGTATCCACCTGAAAAAAGCTCTTCGCCATTTCCTCAAGTTTCTTCTTTGCAATGTCGCCCGTAGTAAGCGGACCCGTGCTCTTCTTCCCCTGGCCACTGATCCAGTTCTTAGCCTCGGTGCATTTGGCCTTAACGTTTTCTGAGGCATCTTCCACGGCTTGCTTCATTGCCTTTGGCGTGTTACGAAAGGTGACCTCTTTGCCTGCAAAAAGATTCTTGATCACCTTCTTGCGCTCGCTTGCCATGAACGTCAGAGCCTGCAGCTCTTGCATTGTGAAGCGGTTGTTCGTGAGTTGGAACATCCGCGCATCAGCCATGCGCGAAAGTTCCTGATCGAGGCGCGTCATCGCGCCGCCACGGTTCCGCTCGCTTGTCTTCCATGCCACGCCTTTCGCGCGCTTCCAGTCTTCAAACGTATTCCGCACCTTCCAGAGAGTCTCGGGCGACTTGGATCGTTCGTATTGAAGAATTGCCGCGTCAAGGGCCTGAAGCTGCGTACTGCGCGGTTTTGTAATGCCGAGCTTTGTGTCGGTCATCCACTGCTGAGAAGACGGGATGGGCATGGGTGAGGCTCCGATCGAAGAATAGGGACTTCACTAAGCCTGAGCGGCGCAAAACGCCGTTTCCTTCAAGCGCGCCTCGGCTTACAGGAGGCAAATTGCGCCTCAGATAGTTTTGACTTCGACCGAGGGACTCGAAGTATACACCGGCCCATCCCATTTCGGGGTCGAGGTCTTCCAAACGCGCCAGGAGAGAAGTAGTACGTCACCGATTGCTCGGCATCCCGCTACGCGGAAAGTGCGGCGGCGCGGAGAAGATCGGCTCGCTCGTGTAATTCGCGGACCCATGCATTGGACAAGCGAGGTACGGCAGCAAGTTCGAGAGTAAGTGCGAGATCGCTTCTGCGGTGGTGCAAAATCTGGTTTGCTCGCGCCGCGGTCCATTCGGGATTCGGCCGATCGATCAATGAGACGTTCATTCCCGCTTCGATCAATGCTTCTGTGAGCACGCGAAAATACCAACCTGTCCGGCCGTTCTCGACGACGATGCCTGTCAGTTTGTGCATGCGCCAGCGTCGCGCAAGCTTCCAGCAGGGCTGGCGCGGCTGGCTCACCTCGAATGTCGCGTCGCCGATGCGGTAGCGGTCGCCTATGCAGACTGATTCCTCGCTCAAGCAGGCAATTGTGAGATTTTCGCCAAACGCGCCATCAGTCAATTCCGACATCGCGAGTTCCTCGCGCCACTTTGGATAATGATCAGCACTGTAGGCCAGCACGGCTTTATCCAAACCGCCGTGGTGCCTTAGATCAGCCTGGCGATCGCCATCCAAATTCATAAAACGAGCGAGCACAGGGCCGTTCGCGGGGGATTTGAAGAAACCGGTGGTCCAGGACAGGTCGTGTGGGTCAGCCGCGTCTTCGTCGCCGTAGCTTTTGGGCAGGCCGACCTGAATAGATGTAAGCGTGCCAGAAATTGCTTCGAAAGCGGGCATTGCGAAAGACGATTGTAGCATTACGCCCGAATTGCGTCGTTAATCGGCCGTAGCGTCGACGGGAAGCCTCGAGCGTATCCGTGCGTGCGGCGAAACAGCAGCAAAGCTGAAAGACGGAATGCTACCGCTGATGAAAGATCGAAGGATGGCGGGAGCTCGTCGCAATCAGGCGCTCGATATCTGAGATGGGCGCAATGTTCCCGCGAGCGCCGACGGCTGTGCAATTGAGCCCGGCCGCTGCGCAGGCAAAATCGAGCTGGCGTTGGATGGTCCAGTTCTGTAAAAGCGCGTAAAGAAAACCGGCATGAAAAATGTCGCCCGCTCCCGTGGTGTCCGCGACGCGGATGTTAAAGGCGGGCGAGTAGAAAAACTGGGTGCCGTCGAAGGCAAGGACGCCGTCGTGGCCGAGTGTTGCCGCGGTGAGCCTGTTTGCGAATTGTTTTTGGACGATCTGCAAGGCTTTCGGAAGATCGGATTCCCCCGAGATGAGGCCGGGAATATCGCTGCTGGCGATGAGGTAGTCAATTTCCGGAAGCAGTGTCTCAATGGTCGGATAGAGCTTGTCGAGGTCGGCCACGACAGGAATGTCTGCCTTACGCGCCCACTGGGCGGCCTGAACTGCAGCGGCCGTGTCGTGCCCATCGACGAGAAGCGCGCGGGCGGAAACGATCCAGCCGCGCTGAAGTTCGGCGGGCTGGAGAGCAAGGCGATCGTCACGGCGGCGCAACACTGTACGTTCACCGGAGGTGTCAATGATGATGAAGGATTGATAGCTGGGGCACCCTGGTGCGGTGAAGAGACGCGTCTCGACTCCTGCGCGTTCGAAGGCGGCACCATGGATGTGAGCGGCGTAGTCGTCCCCAAACTTACCGACGTAACGCGTTCGAAGACCCCATGTTTGACAGGCCACCATGGCGCTCGCGACTTCGCCGCCAGGTAGGATGGCAGCGGACTCAAATTCGACTTTCGATCCACGCACGGGAAATTCGCCAAGAGGGATGAGCGTATCCGTAGCGTTGAGCCCCACGCCCACGATATCGACTTGCGGGATTGCGCTCATTGGAAGCGAGTGACCCGCCAGAGGTAAACGCCGCAAGCGACCAGTAAAACGAGCGAAAGTAGAGTGAGCAATGCTGCCGGTCCCCAATTCGCTGGGATGTTGGGGACTTTCGCGATCGAGGCGAAGTAGATAAAGACTCCTGTGGCGAGCGCGACAAAAAACCAATCAAGCAAGCTACGAGAAGGCGCCGATTCGCCTGCGGATTGGCGGCCATCGAGGCGAGCTTCGACGAAATCGGAAGGAATACCATAACGGACAGATTCGCGTTGTGCCGCAGCGCGCCACTGTGCATTTTCCTGCTGCGTGGCGCTAGAGAAAGCGATGGCGCCCACACCAAGAATCATGAGCAGGGACCCACCGATGACTTGCGAGTAAGTTGCTGTGCTGCGGCCGTGAAGCTCGCCGAAAACAAGCACACCCCAGAGAAGCCCCCAGAGTTGATTCGTGTTTGAGAGCGGAATGCCGCGGCTGATGCCAACGTACTTTGCTGCGTATTGTTGAAATAGGTCGCCGATCACCCAGATGAAACCTCCGAGCATAAGCCAGAAGATGACTCCGCGAGCGGAGTGCAGTTCGGCGAAAAGCTGTTGTGCGCCGAGGGTGCCGAAGGATAGCGCGGACATCATTGCAACTTCACCGATGGTAAAAAAAGTGACGAAGCTGAGAGGATTTATCCCGGAAAGATACGCTTTGCGATAAGGGATGTACATCGTGCCCCAAAGGACGCCGGCGCCGACCGCAGCGAGAACGCCCTGCGAAGGATTTGCGCCTGCGGTGTGAGCACCCGCTGATGCGATTGCGAGAATAGCTGCGCCGACGCACATCACCAGCGTGCCGCCAAGAACGCCCAGCCAACGATTGAGGCCGGCTCCGCGAAGTTCGTTGAAGAAAAGGAAACCCCAGAGGATGCCGAGAAGGGAATTCGAATTCCACAAGGGAAAGGCGATGCTCAAGCAAATGTCGCGGATGGCATACACGGTGAGGGTATTCGCCACAGCCCAAAGGCAGCCCGCAAGAATTGCCCATACGATGAGATGAGGTACGCGGCTAATGTCCGCGCGGATGGAACTGGTGCCAAGAATCAGGGCGGGAAGGCTCCAGCGTGCCAGGAAGACTCCCATCACCATCACGAGTGAAATGACCAGAGGCGAAAGGCCCAAGGTGACGAGCTTTGTGGGTGCTTCAGCGGCGCCAAGCCAGGCTCCGGCAGTGATTCCAGAAAAAATGCCGAGGAGTTGCAGCGTGCGGGAGCGGGAAGAGAGACTTCCGTCAGCGACGGGAGCAGGGGCGGACATCGCTAGCGGATCCAGTCCAGGAGAAGAAGTCCTGCTACAAGTACGGCGACGGGCACCCAGAATTGAATGTCGGTCAGGACGCCCGCAAATAGGTTGCGCCGAGAAGCTGATTCTGTGACTGAAACTGTTTTCTTTCGCATCTGCATCCGCATTCTCGTTTCGGAGCGCCGCCTATAAGCCCGAGCAAACTCCCGCGCTATCGACATGGCCGCGGCTTGCGGTGGACAAGATAGCAGAGACGCGGAAGAAAAACACGCGCGGCTGCACAGGCAGGCGTTCGCAAAAGGTCTAGCAGCACCATCGGACGCAAGGAGCGCTCGATCGGCGCTCTGCGACCACACGAAGCGGACCACAAGTGCCAACGATAAAAGCGTCCGGCGCGCATTGGGAGGATTTGAAGGGAGTACGTGCGGAAGAAGGGACTCGAACCCCTACGGCCTTTCGGCCACCAGCTCCTAAGGCTGGCGCGTCTGCCAATTCCGCCACTTCCGCGAGGCCCGGCCAGTATATCACCGGCTATAATCGCCACCATCAAGCTGGCAGATACGGATTTACGCGAATTCAGGCTTATCCGCTTGCACGCGCAAGCGCTGGCGATGATCTGCGCAGCTTGAGCAACACGGCGTTCGATTCGCGCGGAAGTTTTGGGGTGAACTTGCGCACAAAAAATTCTTGAAGCACATTTGTCGCTGCACCCGCACCGATATTGATGAGGGCACTCTCAAAGGTCAGCTCCGCTCCATCACGATTTTGCCGAGGATAGTAAAGGTTCGAGATCCCGCCCGCCGCCAGGCCGCCTAGAATATTCGAGTAATTCGGCTGCCATCGAAGATTGTCGCCGCGGCAAATTACGGCATTCGCGATGGCGTAAAGTACGCGCGAACGAATACTGCCCGACCCTTTGTAAAAATAGCGCGGATCTTGCTTCAGCAGCGATGGCAAAATCGCGCTTCCGATGAACGTGCCAGTAACGGTATCCGCATAGAATGCGCCAAAGCGCCTGCCGTATCCCTGCGCGCCTCCACCGTATCCGCTAAAGCTATTTTGCGCCTGTTCCACGCCTGCAACTCCGGCGGTAATCGCAAATGTGACGGGATCGACGGTCGTCTTCCATGCGAGCTCGAACTTTTGCTTTGGAGGTAGTGGCACAGCGTCGGAAAAGTAGGTCACATAAAAATTCGGAAAAACGCGGAGGACGCGCTGCTGTTCCTCTTGCTTGATTTCTCGCTCGGCTATCTGCTCTTGCGGAAGAACGGTTATGCGCATTGTCATTTCAGCGAGAGGAAGCATCACAGGTGGGACTATGAACGCTTCGTCGGCGGTAAGGGTGCCTGCGGACGTCTGCGTCACGAAGCCCGGCGATGTGACGGTGAGATGGAAAGCGCTAGCGCCCGAGACGACGGCGCCAGTCGCATCCAATACGGTTCCGGTAATGCTTCCTGTTCGGTTGGCAGCGGCATCAACGTTAGTCTCTGTCTGGGCTGTCGTTCGCGACGCCCAGATAAGCATGAGGCACAGGATTGGGAGGAAGAATCTGCGGCGTCTGTAGCAACCCACTTTCGTACCTCGCTGCTCTTGGG
>JBOGMU010000229.1:0-8792 GCA_050746865.1 Candidatus Acidiferrales bacterium | reverse complement strand
CATCCAAGATGTGCGCCGCAAGACGGTGTTTCGTCCTCACAGGATGCAGTAGTGCAGAGCGGCGGGCCATGGGGCCTGTCCAGATCGAGCATCTTGTGCAGCGAAAGTCTAGCGAGGACGGTTTTTCATCGCTTCGGCCCGGTACAAGGTCCTGCCGCGCAGCATCCAAATGATTTTGATTCCGGGCTGGCCGGCCGCTACGGCGCGTGTCCGCCTACTTTTTGTGTGGGGTGAATTAAACAATGAGACGTTCTGACCTGGTACGAAACCAGGGAAAAAACAAGACGGTTCGCACTTCGCAGATCGTGTTTGGAGAGCGGCAGCACCTCTTGCGCGTTCTCGATTCGGTGGAGCACAGCGCGCTTCCTTCGGCCCGGATGGAACAGGAGCGGCGCGTAATCGAACAGTTGATCCACGCGCGCACGCAGGAGTTGAACCGCATCAATCCTTCTTGGGATGAGAAGGTCGGGACTGTGTTGAGCGCGGAAGTAAAGCCGGAGTCGCTCGACATGCTTTCGCGTATGGCGCCGAAAGAGGATTACTACCTGCTGCGGCTGATCAGCGAGCACCCGAAAGTGACGGCGAAGACGCTCGGGCGCCTCTCGCACCACCCCTATTCCGCAATTCGCGAGAATATCGCGCGGCATCCGAATAGCGACGCCGCCACACTGTCACGCCTCAGCCGGGATCGATCGCAGCCGCTGTGGTACTTGGTGGCATTCAATCCGAATGCGCCGGGTCCGCTGCGGAAGAAGCTGCAAGAGCGGATGCGTCGGTTGGGAGAGAAGTCCGCTACGCAGTAGGGAAGCGATGTCAATTTTTACGATAGAAAGGGGCGCCTGCACCTTCGCGTAAGCGCCCCAATTTTATTGCTGTCCGCTGAATCTAAACTCCGGTGGCAAAACGTCGCCCGAGTCTTCGTCAGAAGAGCAGTCCGGGCCGCGATTGCCGCGTTTCGCCTTTCGGACGACGCGGCTTCCTTGTGATGATCTTCACTTATCTCCCCCGAATGTTTCTGGTTCCTTGTATGAGCACGGCTTGTACCTTTGCCAGGAAACCGTACAAAGCACCTGTAACTACTTGAAATTAGGCTATTTCTCGAACGCATGGAACAGCGCGGATGCTTGCCGAAGAGTACTGGTCCGTGAAAAATCTTCATGGTCGAGTGCACGCGAAAAAGGGAGTTAGTGACGCGAGACATGCGATAAAGCCCGGCCGCGCCGGGCGCCGCTTGCGAGACAAATTGGCTCTTTACGATGTCGATTGTTACACTATATTGGCTGCTTGGATGGAGCCAATGTTGCCCGTACATTTGCAGTCTGAAAGTCATATTCCGCTATATGTACAACTGCGCGACCAATTGCGCGCGCTGGTTCATTCGGGCGAATTGCGCACGGGCGACAGAATTCCGGCGAGTCGCGAATTGGCCGGGCAGCTGGGAGTTCACCGGACCACGGTCGCGAATGCATACGCAGAGCTCGAATCCGAAGGACTGATTCAAGGGCATGTAGGGCGCGGGACGTTCATCTGCGCGCCGAATGGCCGCCAATTCTCGCCCGCTCCGCCTTCGCGTGGGAATGGCGGCGGCTCGGTGCGATGGGAATCACTCTTCGCGGATGAGCGCGGCGATGATGGGCTAGGTCGGCTTATGCCTCCCATTCCCCAGGGTGCGATCGGTTTTACCTGTGCGCGGCCTTCAGATGAATTTTTCCCGGTGGAGGATTTCCGGCGCTGCGCCAACGCTGTGTTGCGTTCTGAAGGGCGGCGGATTTTGCAGCTTGGTTCGACCGATGGCTACGAGCCGCTGAAGACTGCCCTTGTGGAGATGCTGCGCGAAGAAGGACTGAACGTTCGGGCGGAACAAATCTTGATCACAGACGGCTGCCAGCAGGCAATCGACTTGGTGAGCCGTCTCTTTTTGCGGCCGGGAGATTCCGTCGCGCTGGAGAATCCGGCGTATCCCGGCGCCGTTTCCATTTTTACGAGTGCGCGTGTTCGCGCGCTCGGTGTGCCGGTGGATGCGGGCCCGGAACGAGTCGGCATCAATCTGGACGCGCTCGAAAGCGTGCTGATGCAGAACCGCGTCAAGTTCGTTCTGGTCACTCCGGATTTTCAGAACCCGACGGGAACGACGGTACCCGTTGCGGAGCGACGGCGTCTGCTCGATCTCGCGGCGCGCTATCAGGTGCCCGTGATTGAAGACGCGATTTACGCCCGCCTGCGACTGCGCGGCAACAAGGTGCCGACGCTTAAATCGCTCGATCGCGAAGGTAATGTGATCCAGCTCGATAGCTTTTCGAAAATTGCATTTCCGGGCCTGCGCGTCGGTTGGTGCATCGGTGCAGAGAGCGCGATAGATCGGCTGCGGTTGATCAAGCAATCCGCCGATTTGCACACGGACCAGCTTGCGCAGGCGATTCTGGCGGAGTTCATTCGGCGCGGATACCTTGCACGGCATTTGAGCAAGATGACGAAAGTGCATAGCAGCAGGCTTGCGGCGATGGAAGAGGCGTTGGAAAGGCACATGCCTGACGGGACGACGTGGACGCGACCCGAAGGCGGAATGACGGTTTGGGTTACGTTGCCTGCAGGTTTTGATGCGGGGGAATTGCTTATCCACGCCCGCGAACGGAAGATCATTTTTATTCCGGGCCGGCACTTTTATCTACAGCAGCCGAAGCCGAATACGTTGCGGCTTGGTTTTTCGACCATT
Organism: Candidatus Acidiferrales bacterium; assembly: GCA_050746865.1. Classification (GTDB taxonomy): domain Bacteria; phylum Acidobacteriota; class Terriglobia; order Acidiferrales; family UBA7541; genus Palsa-295. The sequence continues at coordinate 6,079 of JBOGMU010000229.1, read as the reverse complement.
CCGGAAAAGATGATCGCCAAAGGCGTGCAGGTGTTGGGCGAACTGATTCGCGTCGAATTGCAGAAGCGGCAGCGAGGCGCGAGACAGGAGGCGGTTTGGCGCGAGGCGCTGATTTGAAAGTCGGTAAAAGCTCACAGCGAGGAGTGGCTGTGCTGCAGGAGTGTTTGTGCCGTCGCTAACGCCGAGCGCGACGAACGGGTGTTTCGTTTGCGGTGGCGCGAATGCGCGAGGAATGTATCTCGCGTTTGAGCAAGATGATGAGGCGCGCCGGATTCGCGGACGTTTTCAGCTTGGCTCTGACTATCAAGGCGCAACGGGCTTCATTCACGGCGGTGTCATTGCTACGCTGCTCGATGAAGTGATGAGTAAGGCGAATCGATTTCGGAAAGCGCGCGCGGTAACAGCGGAGCTGAACGTCGAATATCTGAAACCGGTGCGCGTGGGCGAGGATTTGCTGGTCGAAGGCTGGGAAACGGACGCGAAAGGGCGCAGTCTCTTTTTGCAAGGTGAAATTCGAGATGCCGCCGGTAATCTGCTAGCTCGCGCGCGCGGGCGTTTCGTCGACTTGGATGCTGCGCGTGATCCGCATGCAGACGTGACGAGCGATTCTCGCGCGGGATAATCGCGTAAAATAGGACTACGGATACAAGAGGAGGAGTTATGGAAGGGACGAATGGGAACGACAAGAATTTGTGGCGCGTGAAGGTCGGGCTGGCCGAGATGCTCAAGGGCGGCGTCATCATGGACGTCACGAATGCCGAGCAGGCGAAGATCGCCGAGGACGCGGGCGCCTGTTCTGTAATGGCGCTGGAGCGCGTGCCGTCCGATATTCGCAAGGAAGGCGGCGTAGCGCGCATGGCCGCGCCGCGCGTGATCCGAGAAATTATGGAAGTCGTTTCGATACCGGTGATGGCGAAGGTGCGTATCGGACATTTTGCCGAAGCGCAGGTGCTCGAAGCGCTTGAGGTCGATTACATCGACGAGAGCGAAGTGCTGACGCCTGCGGACGAAGAGCATCACGTTTGGAAGCATGGATTCAAGGTGCCGTTCGTGTGTGGCGCGCGGAATCTGGGCGAGGCGCTGCGGCGCATTGCCGAAGGCGCGGCGATGGTTCGCACGAAAGGCGAGGCCGGCTCTGGCAACATTGTCGAGGCGGTTCGCCACATGCGCACGATCATCAGCCAAATGAAAAAGATCACTACGCTTGGCGAAGAGGAACTCGTTCACGAAGCAAAGGAGCTTGGCGCTCCGCTCGATCTTGTCCAATATGTGGCGAAAAACGGTAAGCTGCCTGTTCCGAATTTCTCCGCAGGCGGGATCGCCACGCCGGCCGATGCGGCGCTTATGATGCAACTCGGCGCTGAAGCGGTATTCGTTGGATCGGGAATTTTTAAGTCGAGCGATCCGGCGAAGCGCGCGCGCGCCATTGTGAAAGCGACGACGCATTACAAAGATGCGAAGGTCGTTCTCGAAGCGTCCGAAGAGCTGGGCGAGGCGATGCGCGGTATTGACGTGCGCCAACTCGAAGAGAAGGACCTGCTGCAGACGCGCGGCTGGTAAGACTCTCTGAAAATTGGGAACTACAGCTCCTCGTCCGGGCAAAAACGCTTCTGCTCGGGATGTGTGCTCAGTATCGGCTCCGCATGAAGAACGGGACAAAAATCGGCATTCTCGCCATCCAGGGCGACTACGAAGCTCACGCCAAAATGCTTGACCGTCTTGGTGCGAAGCATTCATTCGTGCGGACGCCCAAGGATTTGGCGGGTCTTAAGGGAGTAATTCTTCCGGGCGGCGAGAGTACGACTCACCTGAAGGTGATGAAAGAAGAGGGCCTCTTCGACGCGCTGAAGGGCTTTGCCGCCGACGGTGGCGCTGTTTTCGGCACATGCGCCGGAGCGATTTTGCTGGCGCGCGAGGTGCACGGCCCAGCGCAGGATTCTCTTGGACTGCTCGATGCAACGGTGTTGCGAAATGGCTACGGCCGCCAGCTTGCGAGCGACGTTCACATGGGCGCGAGCACATTGCGTAAAGAGCCGATTGAGATGGTCTTTATTCGAGCGCCCATCATTGAAAAGACCGGCGATTCTGTCGAAGTACTCGCAAAGGATGCGGGCCATCCCGTGCTAGTGCAGCAGGGAAAAATTCTGGCCGCTACTTTTCATCCTGAATTGTCAGACGATTCAGCGGTGCATCAGCATTTCCTCGACTTGGCCGCCCATCCACCATCAAATTAGCGCGCTATTGCGACTTCACCGCCTATCGGAGATGATGACGACTGTGGCAAAGATGAAGATCCTCTTCGTCTGCATGGGAAATTGCGTGCGGAGCCAGATTGCCGAAGCGTTGGCGAAACATCATTTCGCCGAACTCTTTGAAGCCGAAAGCGCGGGTTTGCGCCCGCTCGGGTTCATCGATCCAACGGCGCGCGCGGCCGTGGAAGAGCGCGGCGCCAGTATGGAAGGGCAATTTTCGAAGGGCCTTCGCGATCACTGCCTCGGCCAGCCGGACTTGATCGTCAATATGTCCGGTCTTTCGGGACCTGGCGTTTTCCAGGGGCACAAGGTGGAAGACTGGCTGATCGCCGATCCTTTCGGCGAGGACATTGAGACGCACCGGCGCATTTGTGATGACATCGAGACTCGCATCAAGGACCTTGCCGTCCGTTTCCGCGATGCAGCGGGCGAAACGAAAGAGTACAGCGCGGGCGCGTAGTAGTAGAGATGTAGGGGCGCTCCGTGCAGCGCCCATTCGGTGGCGCGAAAAGGTAGATGTATGCGGCGCGAACAGACAAGCGTTTCGCAAGAAGACTACCTCAAGGCGATCTGGGAGCTTGTTCAGGAAGAGCAGGCTCCGATCGGCGCACGACTGGCGGAGGAGCTTGGAGTAACGCCTCCCGCCGTGACTGCCGCCGTGAAGCGTATGGCGCGCGACGGCTATGTCCGCGTGCTGCGTAACGGACACATATCCCTTTCGCCTAAGGGTCAAAAGATCGCTGAAGGTCTTGTGCTCCGGCATCGCCTGGCGGAGAAGCTGCTTACGGATGTGATCGGCCTTCCATGGGCGCGCGCGCACGAAGAAGCGGAAAAGCTCGAGCATGGGATTTCCGCCGAAGTGGCCGAGCTGCTCGTCAAGCGGTTCGGACGCGACAGTCGCTGTCCACACGGTATGCCTTTGCTTGGAGGAATCGCTGAACTGCGCAAAAAACTGGGTGCGCAGAAGCTTTCCGACGCCGGTGCCGGTGGGTCCTACGAGGTGCTGCGCGTTTACGAAAGGGACCCGAAATTTCTCGAATTCCTCAATGAGCGCAGTCTGCGCCCTGCCGCGCGCGTGCGCATCCACAGGCGCGAATACGACCAAACGATTTGCCTCACGGTGGATCACGGCGCCAAAGAGATTCACCTTGGCAAACCGGCTTCCGAACGCATCTGGGTCCGCAAGATAGGATGAACGGGTACAGCGAATCGTTTCAGATTCGTGGCTACGTGCGTTGTTCCGCATCCGCAAACTGCCGGCGGTAGAGGTCTGTATAGAGGCCGCCTCGCTCGATCAATTCTGCATGGGTGCCCCGGTCGACAATGCGGCCGTCTTGCACCACGAGAATCTGGTTGGCTTCAAGGATCGTGGAAAGCCGATGCGCGATCACCAGCGAAGTGCGTCCCCGAAGCGCGACTTGAAACGCGCGTTGAATCGCAGCTTCAGACTCGGAGTCTAAATGCGCCGTCGCCTCATCGAGGATGACAATTTCGGGCGCCTTCAGTAGCAGACGAGCAATCGCAAGCCGCTGTTTCTCTCCCCCCGAAAAGCGATATCCTCGCTCGCCAACCAATGTCTCCAGACCCTTTGGAAGCGATTCGACGAGCGGCAGGATTTGCGCGGCTCGCAACGCCTCCTTGAGCTCTGAATCGGTAGCCTCGGGTTTGGCGTAAAGCAGATTCGCGCGGATCGTATCGTGAAATAGGTGGGCGTCTTGCGTGACCGTTCCGATTTGCTGATGAAGACTTACGATCTTCGCGTCGCGAACGTCGATTCCGTTGATCGTCACGGACCCACTTTGAACGTCATAGAGCCGCGGAACCAATTGCGTGATGGTTGTCTTGCCCGCGCCCGACGGCCCAACTAAAGCCACGAGCTCACCTGGGTTGGCCACGAAGCTGACATCATGCAACACAGTTTTCTCGGGTAGCTTGTCCGGCACCGCGATTGCTTCGAGCGATGCCAGCGAGACTTCGGACGCGGTCGGATAACGAAAGGTGACATGCGTGAAAGCGACGCTCGCCGGTCCTTTAGGAACCGATACAGCATTCGGCTTTTCTTGAATCATTGGCCGCAAGTCTAGGACTTCAAAGACGCGCTCAAATGACACGAGCGCCGTCATCAAACTCACCTGGATATTCGAGAGGCCTGCGAGCGGGCCATAGAGGCGCACGAGATAGGAAACCAACGCCACTACCGTTCCGACGTCCAACGTGTGCTTCACGGCCAGCACGCCGCCCCAGCCGTAAGCTAGCGCGGTGGCAAAATACGCCATGATCATCAATGCAGTGAAGAACAGCCGGCCGTAAATCGCCCGCGTTACTCCAATGTCAGACACGCGCGAGGCCTTTGCTTCAAAGGCCGTGCTTTCGTCCTCGGGGCGGCGGAAAAGTTTCGCCAAATGGGCGCCGGCCACATTGAAGCGCTCGACCATTAAGCTGTTCATCGCCGAGCTCAAGTTGTAGCTTTCTCGCGTGATTCGCTGCAGCTTGCGTCCCCAAAACCGTGCTGGGAAGAGGAAAAGAGGAATCAGCACCATTGCCGCAACAGTGATTTGCCACGAGAGGACAAACATCGCACCCAACACGAGTGCAACAGTGATGATGTTGCCTACGACGTTCGACAAAATGTCCGTGAACGCGCTTTGCGCGCCGGAGACGTCGGTATTCAGGCGGCTTACGAGCGCACCCGTCTGAGCGCGCGTGAAGAACGCCAATGGCATGTCTTGAATGTGCGCGAACAATTTGGTCCGCAGCGAGAGAACGATGCGAGCGCCTACCGAAGCGGACAAATACGTCTGCGCCACTCCCAGTGCGGCGTCGATCACTCCAAGAACGCCAACGATAATGGCCAGATGGATGATCAGCGGGCTATTGCCCTTGAGAATTCCATTGTTAATAAGGCTGCGGTAGATCAGGGGATTGATGATGCCGACGATCGCGTCGACGATCACAACGAGCAGAAATAGCGCTAAAAGGCCAAGATAGGGCGACGAAAACCGGAGCATCCGCTTCGCTGTCCCGGGCTTCACCTTCTGGTTCAGGACGGAATCGTCGCGCCCCAGCGAGCGCATAGCTCCCATTAAACGTGCGGAACCCATAGTTGAACCTCTTTAGAAGCGTTGATTGTAACAAGGCACGGTCGATCGGTCCGAACCGAGTTGTGCATCACGAGTTGTGCATCAGAGGATGGATCAATTGTTAGAGCGACTTGCTTGTATTTTTCACGGTGCGGGAGTAACGTGTGCCGCACCGGTCCTCGCGCCTTGCGAGAGGGGGAAATATATCCCCCAAAGGCGCGAATCGCCGAAGCACGATTCGCTCCGATTTGGCCTCGAGGAGTGCAACAGACCCGCACAACATTGCAATTCTGAAGGAGGACCTATGGCAACTGCTGTTTCCGTTCCAACAATGGATCCGAATGTCGCACGCTTTGTTTCAAGGACTCACAAGAACCTGATTAATGGCAGGTGGGTGGAATCCGCATCCGGCGAAAGTTTCGCTACGTTTAATCCCGCAACAGGCGACGTGCTCTCCAATGTTGCCGCCGGTAACAGCGTGGATATCGACCGCGCCGTGAAAGCCGCCCGCACCGCTTTTGAAGAAGGCCCCTGGTCTCGCATGACGGCTTCCGAACGCACGAAGCTGATCTGGAGACTCGCCGATCTGCTGGAAAAGAATCTGGAGGAATTCGCGCAGCTAGAGTCGCTCGATAACGGGAAGCCGCTTGCCGTCGCGCGCGCCGCGGACGTTCCGCTCGCAATTGAAAATTTCCGCTACATGGCCGGATGGGCCACGAAGATCGAAGGCAATACGATTCCGCTCTC
>JBOGMU010000228.1:0-35938 GCA_050746865.1 Candidatus Acidiferrales bacterium | reverse complement strand
CATGTATGACGAACAGAATGAAAAGGGAAAACATCACACCACATCGTATGACCATGCGGAACGGAAAGAGTGTCAATCGTGCGTACCGGCGGCTGGAAAAGCTCTGGCGCAAGCCGCGCACTGCCGTCATCGAGCAGGCAATTCTGCTGACGGCGGACTCCCACGTGCCACGTGCGCAGGCCAAACGTAAAGAGAGGAGCTAACTGCGGCGACGTCCGCCCGGTGTCGGCTCAGCCGGCCGACGCTTCGCTAGCCGGGCATCTCCCATCGTCGCCGCAGCCCCCCCCCTTAAATGCCAGACGTCACACCGCAGCAGCTCATGCAGGGCCTCGCCGTCGTGATTGCCGACGATACCGGATGCACCCGCGCCTGGGCGGATCACCAGGAGCCGCTAACCCGCGAGGAACTGGCGAAATGCTTCGCCTCCTGCGTGGATGTGTTCAGGAAGTGCGGCCTCACGATCACTTACGACTGGGAAGGCAACGCATGAGACGGTGGACGCGGAAATTCAGAGTGTGGCTAACCTGTCGGTTCAAGGTATGCAGCTATTACCGAAGCTACTGCGTCTTTGGAAAGCCCAGCCTTACGCATCGCGGTTATCATGTCGCGCAGCGCGACTATGTCCGCAGCCTCCGCCTTCGCGCCTGGTACCTCGAGAGCGGCGTGCCCGTTCCGGGGACGCTGGAGGCGAGGCTTAGCGCCGACCGGCGCCTGCTGCGGGTCTTTTAGTTCCGCGCAACGCATCACCGCTGACTCGACGACATCCGTCTGTGTGACATAGCGGTCACCCGACGCCTTCCGCTGGCGCACGGTGCGCACCACAACGTCCCACGCCTCTTTCGTTAGCCGCAGACTCATGCGGTGCGGCCTCTCGATTGGTCTCCTCATTGAGAATCTCCTTTTGGTGCATCTTCGATCTCGCTTGGGCCGACGACGATGGTCCGTGCCGAACCCTTCACGCGAGAAACGACGTAGTCCTGGTCGCTATTGCTGAGCTGCGCGAATCCCGGTGAGATTCGATAGAGCACGGCCCTTTTGTCGGCACTGTCGAGCTTCTGGAATTCCGGGTCTTTGCTGGCCCTTTGAAACACTGGGTCAGCCATGACCCTGTCCGCCGTGAACTTCAAGGGACAATCCCATCCCTGCCGCCAGATGCAGACGCGCCCCGTGAATCGATTGATGCGAATGAAGCCATTTTCTCCACGGTAGCTGTAGCGATTCATCCAGACGAGGGCCGTCAGGATTACGAAAGTTGCGATGTATGCTAGGGCAAGCAGCGGGCGGCGTCGCATGGCTGCATAGCGTAGGACGCGAGCGGCAATCAGTCAACTGCAAAATAGTTCTTGACACGCAGGTGTACCTTGGTTTATTTACATTAACCACGGAGGAAGGATGACATCTACGCGATCCCTTGGGAAGCAAGTAAAGGAATTCAGGCTGTATAAACTCGCCGTGCCGATGACGCAGCGCCAGTTTGCCGCAGCCGTGGGTATAAGCCACGTGACGGTTGTTCGTGTGGAGCGCGGCGACAAGGTTACTTCCATGACACGCGCGAAGATTGAGCGCTTTCTCAAATCTCAACCCACGGTTGCCTCTGCCGCCTGAACATGATTCCCACACTCCAAACCGAATCTCGCCTACGTATATACAAACGCCGGTTTATCAGTACATCTGCGGATACGGGTTCCACACAAAGACGCGCCTTCTCACTGAAAACACGGGAGATATGCCGCTACGCCGAGAATGCGAGTCCGCGTCTCCAAGTGCAACATAATATTCACTAGAGGCTGTCAATGCTGAATCATGCCTTCTTATCGGCGTATGACTGCATATCCGGCCATTCCAAACGCGAACCAAACTGCATCTTGTTGCATACGGTGCCAAAAGCTGCCTTTCTGAGCGTGGATCGCGAGATCGCGCTCATTGGTAAGCGCCTTTATCTTCATAGAGTCATCGGCTGCCGTTTTGTGCGCTTCGTCAAGTTCAGCATCGCAGGCGCGACAGTCTTGGGCGAAGTCGAATAGAGGTTTCAAATCTTGAACTGGTATTTTGGCATCTGCCGCATCCTCGCGCACCAGCGAAGGCGTCAGTTCCGGATATCGGAAATTAGCCGAACGGGTTGAGTTGTTGGCTTTATCGGGGCGCACTGCGGGTACATCCGCAGCTGCCTTGTAGTGCTCTTGCTTTACGGAACCGCCACATTCCGTGGCAACACTGATTGGAGCGGGCAACGGTAAGTACTTAGGCAATTCCTTGATCACCTGCGATGGCGTCCGGGTTTTCGTTTTGAGGGATTCGATCTCCTTTAACAAATTCTTGAGGTCATTTTCTTGTCGTTGCTTTGTGGCATCGGACTGTACAATCAAGTTCTGTTCATCGGCGAACGCATTCGTGAATTGACGTTGTGCGTCTTTGGCTGTCAGCCAATTGTCCGCAGTCATCCAAGCAGCCGCCAGAGCCAAGGCTATACTCAACACTGTAATTATCTTACTTTTCATCACCGGCCTTTCGGTCTTATTCTTCAAAAGATTTGTTTTCGCAGCTGCTCGTTCGACTAAAAACATCGCCATCAAGCCTTGGAATACTGCGGCATCTTGCTCAACACCCGTTCGGGATATTGTCCGTCGTCGCCACCGTTCCACAGCAATAATCCCTTGGCCACATCTCCAGCGCGATCGCCAATGTTTTTTGTCAGCACGACGCAGCCAATTTCAATGCCCACCATAGGGGAACAGATTTCAGATAAAAATCTACCCCTGAAGCCATGCTCGCGCGCAACCTGCCCCATCACTTGCATAACGCCCCACGACGTTGATCGGGCGATTTCTTCTGTCGGCGACAGGTTAAGAGCTCTCACATAGCGTTGACGAAAAAGTGGTTCGAAACGGATTGCATATGTATCCCATGAAGATTCCACGTCAATCACAGCGCATACGAGCGCGGCGTTCAAATCGAAGCGGGCGGCAATGGTATGCGCCATGGCAATCAGATCGGCCGGTGCTGTCATGGCAATTCCCTACTGCGGGTTGCGAACGTCTAACCAATGCACGATGGGCGAATTACCCGCATCAATCCCCTGTTCTCTGCAGAGGCGTTGCAGCATTTCATATATGTGAGGCAAATGGTTTAACGCGATGTCCTGTATAAAGACACGCATAATTTCCTCATTCCGCATCCGTCTATAGAGCCAACGTAAGAAGAGGACAAATTGAACAGCCAAGACAGAAATGGGAGTTAGCCAACGAGGGTCAGTGAAGGCATTCATCATGACGATCCTTTATCCGAAAAGTGATCCGAGTCCCGCGCCTATGCCAAACAAAGAAGTCAATCCATTCGAGGAACTGCCAGACGCGCGTTGTCGCACATTTAGCAACTCGGCTGGTACACCGATCGTCTTTCCGAGCAATCCCGTATCAATTCCGTATGCCTGTCCGAGAGCACTGAGGCCAGACAGTTGGTCCTGACGTTCGCGATCCGCGAAGCCTATCTCGTTTTCCCCGGACTGTGCAGCGTTTGTCTCCGCCCGTTCGCGTCCTATTTGAGATAAGAGGTCGGTATACCCAGCGGAATTGTTCGTGGCTGCCGCGCGATTCGCGGCACGCTGGCGAAGGGCGTCAAATGCCGTATTTGCCGAGCCCAAACTCTGCTGCGTTATATCGGATTTTTGCCGCGGCGAAAAACCCGGTGTCGAAAGCAGGCTTTCAATTGATGGCAATAATGCGCTCCGATCTTGTTGCGCCTGCTGGTTTGTCTGAGAAACCAATTGGTTCTGCTGCGCGAGTTCCTGATCGGAAAGCGCACGTGTGCTACGTTGAGCAGCGCGAGACATCTATCCTCCTATTGTTTTCTGATTAAACTGTCAGCCCTGAGCTTTATCCGCGTTACGTTTCGCTCGAATCGGTAACAATATGGCGTCCACTTGTCGTCACGGACCCATCCAAGCACCTCTAGGCGCTTGCCGAATCTGTGGGAGATTCCGGGCGGCAACCACGCATGAGCATCGTCCAGGCCGCGGGAAATTAGGTCTTGTTCACCGGCCTGATGCAGTGCGGTCATTCGCGAAAAGCGGTCCTGTGGTGTGCCAAGTGAAGGATCTAGTACCAAGTACATCTCGCACGTTAAACGAGCCAGCGATGCCATCGCAATACGCGCGTCGTCATCTTCCAAAACCAGTTTGGATACAAAGATCGGATCTGAAACGTCCGGAAAATCGTACTCAAACCCTTGTCGAGAGTGCATCCGTTTTAGAGCTAGGAGGTCATCATCTGTGAATCGTCGGATGTGCATAAGCAGAAGAGCTCCTTTGCCCGAAGCATGGAGTGGTAAGTCGTTTTCTCTCAGCCAAACTGTTACGAACTGAATGTATAATTGTGAGTGAGAATGTTCGCAGTAAGATGGCCTGCGAAGAACTGGTGGTTCGGCTCACACGTAACCGTCACTTTCCTGCTCTCTTCTATAACAGTTTCGATTTTGCTAAGCGTAACTCGCCCAAACCGCGCAACAAAGATATCGCTTAGGCATAGTCTTTCCGCGCGCATAGGCGACCCGTCCGCCAACGTAAAAATATGATGCGGAGTCACATCTAGAGTCTCGGAGTTTGAGAAATGCAGCCGGATGAACGTGTCCGCATCCCGCACCTCCAACCTCACGATGCGCGTCCATGTCTCTCCGCCACGTTCTGAGGGGCATCTAAGGTGCTCGCCTACACTACATGTTTCAAGAGCGACCGTTCCCCTCTCTCTCGTCAAAACCATCGAACCGGAGCGAAGGCAGCTGCCGCTTCCTCCTCCCGACCCGCCGCCCGTCCCGCTCGCGGTGGTCGCCGCAATAATCGCTCCTTGAGAAAGCGGGATCCTTCCTTGTGACGCCTGCTGTTGTGCCGCCGCATTCGTTTTTGCCGCCTGCGCCAACTCCGGCGACCCGGACGCTCCGGCCACCCAGGTCAGCGCGGAATTCGATTCGTCCCAATATGGATAAAAAAAGTATGTAGTCGCAGCAGAAAGCCCTGTCACGGCAACGGTTCCGTTCGGAACGGTTGTTGTGCTCCCGTCGGCTCGGCAAATGATCAATCCACTCCAAGTCCACGTGAGCGTCGAAGTAGTCGACACGTACGTAAATGGACCCGACCACGAAGGGGGAATCGATCCTTTCGCTAGCAGACCCGGTTTCGATGGATCGACTCTCCCTGACGTCAGTGCATCTGCACCAACGCGCGCGAAATTCGCTCCGTCTGTCACTTGGCTGTCCAAGCTCCAGCCCTGATTCGGACCAAGCGTGGCACCCGCAAGACGTTTCATTGCTTCGTAGAGTTGAGGGCTCGCGTTTCGCAAAGCTTCAATTTGGCTAATCGTGAGCATAGTTTTTGTTCAAATCTCCCAAAGTTAAGCGACCTAGTTTGTTCCGCGCACCACGGCAAAGGGATCGGGCTTGGCCCACGGCACCAGCTTCGTTAACGCGAACCATGACCCAACTGCATTCGTCCCCATCTGGAATGACACGCGTTCCGCCACAATGTTTGTGAATTGCTCCATGTCTCTTGCCGCGGGTGATGCTAACGTCCAGTTGCCAAGAGTCGAAAACGCTGTGTCGCCCGGCAAGTAAGAAGAAACGCTCATCTCGCCCGAACCCTGAACATACGCCGTGAGGTAGCCAAACAGGTTTCGACCGCTCAGTCCCGTAACAGCCAAAAATGCCGTTGTGCAAGACGAGTTGATCGTCACGCCGTCATCTGCGTACTCACCTGGCGTGAGCTGGTGGATTTTCCCGGTACCGTTATTCGAACCAAAGAACACCTGCACCGTTCCGTCGCTGCGCTCGATCAGGGCACATGAATTAGCTGAGATCGTCCAAGGCGCCCATTTTCTCGATCGTGGCGGTGCCGACGGCATCGTTTCTAGTGGATCGCCGAAACCTTCCGTATAGTCCAACATAAGCACTTGATTTGGCTGTGTCGCGGTACCTAGGGGAACGCCCACATAGATTTTCTTGTGCCGCGTATTGACCTGGACCCATAACCGATGGCCGTACTGCCAATTGATCGCGTCCCAGGTTGGCTGAATTTCCTGGGACAATTTGATCGGCTCGCTTCCGTCAAAGAGATACAGCCCTGACCGACCCGCAATGACCACCCACTCCTCGCCGCTACCAACTCCATGCGGCGAAGGTGTTCCTACTTCATTCGATACTTCCTCCACACTCCACAACGCCGGCTCATTCACGCCATCAGTGGCGGTCATGTACATGCTGCGCTCTTTGACAAAGTAAAGGTTGTTCCGCAGTGTGAACGCACTGCGAATGCACTGGCCGTTATTCTCTCCGATGGTCATGAAACCGGTCACACCATCGTATGCCTCCGGTTCTTCGGTTCCAGAGGCTCTCACGATCGATGCGTTCAGGGGCTCGTTGGTCGGAAATATTTCGATGTTGTCGACGAGAAACGCCTCTCCGGATGGCAATAGCGTGTCATCCCCATATACGCGCAGCATTAGATCGACGGGCAATGACGCCTGTGGCCCGAAAAGCTGCGCCGTGAATTCCTGATACTCAGCCGTGGTTTGCAGCGCGCTCACAAAAAGCCCTGTGCCCACCTGTCCGGCACTCGCGCTATATGCATTGATTCGCAAGGTGCCCTGCGTCAGATTTCCGGTCTGCGCCACTCGCGCCCGCACCGAATAAGCAATATTGTTGACGCACAGCGGATTTCCGTTCACGTCGAAGATCGCGCTTTGCTCGATCATGCCTCGAACGATGCTCGTGCCATCTGCCGCGATCTTAAAAGCGTCTCCCCAAATCACATTTGCCGATTCCCTGCCCGTCCCCGGCCCAAATGATGGATCCAGCTGCCACCCTAGCGGCCTCCCATTGCCTGAGGCATCCCAACCGCCGTCGAATGACAGATTCCGCCAGTTATCCATCTGGGCGCGCTCACCCCACCAGAACAGGCGCTCTGCATAATCTGTTACGCCGAGTTGTTCAGGCAGTTCGATCTGAGAAAATAAGTAATCCATGCTCGTGCCAGACAGCAAAATCACTTCTGTGAAGTCCACAGTGAGCGATGTTGTCGTATTGTCGTTAATCGCCATCGTAGTCGGCACGTGATAAAAAGTGGCCCCGCCTGAAGCCGTGAAGGCCACCAAGCGCTGGACAACATTCGCTGGTCCCGTGGGAATATTTGTGACGCTCGCCTTGAAGCCTCCTGCGGCGGTCCAACTCAAGGGTGGCGAGGGCGCGGTCCAATATCCCTGGCGCGTTACAAACACCACCACGCACTGGTGCACGCCAGGTGAGATATTGCCTGTCGACACCGAATCCGAGACAACTGGCCCCTCCGCTGGTCCAATCTGGCTTACGCGATCCAAGGTTGTGTCGTCATACTGGCGTGGAATGTCCTGGCCGCTTATGCCGTCTCCGAATGCCATATACTCGCGACCGAAATGCGTAGTGGACGCGAGCAAGAGGCCGGGAGTCATTGCCCCGCTTACGCCAGAAAGATTTCCCGGTGACGTCTCCTTGTAGAGATTGCCTAGCGAGTCGTAAACCAAGCAACGCTGCACGAGACCAGGCGTTATGTATGTCTTCAATCCGTTGATATTCGGTGTGCCGTTGACGCCTGCGAAGATAGGCGAGAGCCCCGGCCTGGTCCGCACCCCGCCCGGAAAGAAATCCACATTATTAAGACTGGGCGAAAGCCCGGCTGGGACGTCAGATGGGTCCAGCAGTGTTACCCACGATCCAAACATATTGAGCGGCAAAGGTGAAAATGTCTCGATAGACATGTCTGATGGCTCGCAGCTAGATTTAAAGGCCGATATAAACGAATTTGCGCGGTTCGCGCGCCCAAAGAATCTCTGTAGGATCTCGTGAGTGACTAACGATGCTGCTAGGTGCTCGCGCTCGTCGCTGTTATCATGACCGTTTTGCGACGCAACCCGGAAGTCACATACTGAATCCAACGCGTCGAACACAAGGAGAGATTGGTGCGTCGATTGCTGATTGTGTGTGCCGTTCCCGTCGTTCTGTTTGCGGCAGCTGTCTTTGGCCAAAAGGAAGCGAGTTCCGCGCCGCAGCCATCAGCGGTTCAAACCGTTGTGGTCGCTCAGGGACTTGCCGCACGAGCCCTCGCGATTGCTCCGCACGATTCGATCTACGAGACGCAGGATTCTTCCGATCGCATCTTCTCTCTTGGCGTTTCTCCGTCGACTGCCGCCGCAAAACCCACCGTTTTGCTGACCTCAATTGCCGGTACCGGAACCACAGGTTCCCTCGGTGATGGCGGCGCAGCCAAGTCCGCGCAATTAGCCCTTAACACAAATTCGTTTTATGAAAGAAGCGGTATTGCAGTCGCCGCCGACGGAAGTCTCTATGTCGCGGATACGAACAACAGCACGATCCGCGCGATTGCAGGTCCTGCGAGTTCGGAGCCAGGTATAATTCGCAGCATTGCCGGCCGTTGGGCTCCGCCCCAAAACATCACCCTTTCGCGGCCAATGGGAATCGCACTAGATCACAGCGGCAACCTATACATTGCCGATCGGCAAGCTGGGGCACTATACGTTCTGCATCAGGATACGGGCCTGCTCGAAGCCCTCGCTCAAATCTCATTTCCCGCAAGCGTGGCCGTAACGCCTGACGGCGCGAAGGCATTCGTTTCCTCGCCTGCGACGGGCCAGGTCTTTGCTATTGACACTCGCGACCGCTCCTTGCGCGCTGTCCAGGGAATTTCTCAAATCTCCCCAACCGATTCGACCGTGCCACCCTGTTCATCGGGTTCGGACCGCCTCTGCCCGTCGGGGCTCGCCGTGGACGGCGCGGGAAATCTGTTCGTCGCAGATTCCACCTCAGGCCGAATTCTGCGAGTCGATGCAGGTACTGGGGCGGTCTCGATCACAATCGCCAATCTTCAACAACCCGGTGCACTCACATTCGACCAGGCGCGCCGCAACCTTTACTTCGCGGAACAAGGCGCCGACCGAATCGTCGAGGCACAAGGTCTAGGCGCTCCGAGTACCGCCTTGGCGCTGTCGCCTTCAGCTTGGACCTTTCCAGACGAGCCCATGGGTGGCATCTCAGCCCAACAACAATTCACGATTACAAACAATTCGGCAGCGACCGTTTCAGGTCTTCAAATCACTTCTCCACCGATGTCCAGTGCGAATGCCGACTTTTCCCTGCAAAGCACATCATGCCTTCCAACACTCGCGGCAAACGCAAGCTGTGTAGTAAACGTTTCGTTTACGCCAAAAAGCTCCACGGCGGCGCAGTTCAGTCCACTTTCCTCGTCGGTTTCAGTTACCGATTCCAGCTCCGATTCCTCGACTGCGACGTTAACCGGCACAGCCAATGATTATCAGATTCAGCTCGCAAGCGGCCAGCCCCTCGAAGTCTCCGTGGTCGCTGGCAACGCCGCCACTTTTAACCTGCAGGTAGTCTCTGTCGGTTCTTTCGGTCAAAACGGAGAGCAGGTCTCCGTCACGTGCCCCAGCGGAATCCCAGCGCAGAGCGTTTGTACCGTCAGTCCGTCAACAGTAGGCCCGAAGCCTGGCTCTCCCGCTTCTGTCACGGTCAAAATTCAAACGTCTTCAAAGATCACGCAAGCGGACGTAGTAATACCGGGAGTTGGATACCCTGGCGGACCAACCTCCGCGGTGCTCTTCATTTCACTGCTCGCATGCATCGCGTTCGCCGCTCTTGTCGCACCAAAATGCCGGCTCCGCTTCGCCTGCTTCCCTGCGTTCATTCTGAGCGTCGCGATACTTTTCATTGGTTGCCATCATGCCTCAACTAGCGCTACAGAAACGCCCGCGGGAGCTACTCAAATTTTGCTCCAAGGTGCGGCGCTCAACCAAAATGGTGCGCCACTCAACGCAACTAGAGGCATAACCGTCACTCTCGATGTTCTAAAGATCTGATCAATCGCGAGCGGGTGCAGAAACTAACAAAACAAAACGCGACGCATCGGACTTCGATCTGTCGTCCGCTCTGCACAAATGTGCAACCCGCAGAGCCTAGCGTCATCTCAGCCATTTCGTCCGTCTCTGGAACTCTGCCTTAAAATTCCCAACCCCGAAACACCTGCCTTGAAATTTGTGCCGCCGCTTGGTCGCAAAAAATCTAAAGATACAGAGCTCGTGGATGATAGCTATATGGCATTCTTCTCCGCCCTTTGGTTTGCTCTGGCCGCACATACCGTTCGATCATCTGCTCAGTAGCCATCTGCGCCGTTCCTAAGAGATCCTGCGCAAGCGCCCGCGCCCCGCGCGACCGCGCGGCCAACGCCGCCGTCGCGAATCCGAGTGCATCTGTCGCCGAACGAATCTGCACCGGGTCGATTGCGATCGTAAGCAGAGGAAGCAATTTTTCATACCGGAGACGGACCGTCGTCGCTTGCGTGGCTCCGATCAA
Source organism: Candidatus Acidiferrales bacterium (assembly GCA_050746865.1). Classification (GTDB taxonomy): domain Bacteria; phylum Acidobacteriota; class Terriglobia; order Acidiferrales; family UBA7541; genus Palsa-295. Next base: position 25,537 of record JBOGMU010000228.1, on the reverse strand, counting down.
ATTAATCTTGTCTTCACGCCATTCCCACAGCCTTAGATATCCGCTCGGCTGCAGGTTCAGCATTCCCCCGCCGCCCGTGAATTTCTCCATGGGCACAAATACGTCCGCAGCGTTGACTGCCGCGCGTTCCCACAGCATATGCGGCATCAGGCAGTCGGTGGGCAGTTGCGGACTTGAAACGTCGCTGATTTCCGTACTCGTAATGCCGGTGTCGCCGTTGACATCCAGTTCGATGTCCTGCTGCTCTGCCATCACGCTGACGCCGTTCTCAGCCAACTCTCTTTGAAGTCCTCGGTACGCGGAATTGAGCAGTGGCATGAGCAACGTGTCGGTAAACACATTTCCCGCCGAATCGTTCATCAGTGCTCGTGCCAGGTTCAACGCGTCTTCGGCTTGCGAATATGCGGTCGTGGGTACAACAGGCATGATGCTCCTCCTGGATTAGTTCAAAGCGTAAGCTAATTTTGGTGTGCGCGTTTCTATTTCGCTAAGAGTTTGGTATCGCCGGGATTTCTTTCTGCAGGAATGGGATCTTCGCCGTCGCCCAATCGACCATACTGTCACCCGATAGGCCGAATAGGGCGGCCGTTGCGCCGCCAGGCTCCAACGTCACGCTCAGTGGTATGCGCATGGCCCCAAGAACATGTGTGCCGATTGCGGGATGTGCGAGCCAATACGCAAACGTCGCCGCATTCACAAAGAATCGGATCGCGAGCGTAAGCGCGTTCACTCGAAGCCAATGCCGTCGGCTTCTCGTTCCAGATATTTTTGACGCTGCAGAAAGACTCGCCCGTTTCAGCACATGCAGTCCATGCCCCGCCGCAAAAATTGCCCACAGACGTGCGCTCTCGGGAATATGCAATGAAATCATACTTGTCTTGGCCTTCTTGAAGAATGAATACGAAGCTTGAGGAAACGTAATCCTGTCAATTCAAAATGATCGCGGGGAGTCCATATGAACTATATGTCTGCCCCGCGGTCGGCATCCCTAGGGGGAATGTCATCGCCCCGCTGGAGCTTGAAGAAGTGGAAACGGCCGTCGAAAGAGCGAGGGGAGCCGTTCCGCTATATGCGATTTTTGCCGTTGTTGCACTCCCAGTGAAAGCAAAGATGTAATTCCCGTTTGCCAGCGTCACAGTGCCCTGTGAACACGATTGCTGATTTGTGCCGGTTGTCGTCAAATTTACCGCGGATGACATCGAGCATTTCACATTGCCCGCTAGATCGGTGATCGCCCAGCTGTAGAAGTCGCTTCCATTCGCGTCCGCCGTCGAAACATCCACAGTGATGTGCGAGAAGCTGACATTCGGCAGATATATGACCGAGAGATCTACCTGGTTTGCACCTCCCGGCGCCGCACCGGACGTTACCGTGCCCACAGAATAGCTAGTAACCGTATTGATTCCGCATCCTACGCAAGCACCATTTTCCGTTACCTGCGTCGAATCCGGCACTCGAGTATTCGCCGGCCCTTCCGAAAGCGCCGCGTCATCTACCAATATCTGGTTTGGGTTCGCCGCGGTATTCTCAAGCAGGAATACCCGCATCGATTGCGCCACGGTGCTCGAACTCGAAAACGCGTTCGGAACGCGAAACGTGATTGCGAAATTTCGTGTCGGTGTCCAAGCGTTCGCGGTCGCGACGTTGAAGTCCGCGCCGGTTACGTTGCAGTTGCAGGTGATACCATTGTTGTAGGTGAGTGAAGCGTTTGTTGATTGCCAGTTCGCTCCCGTGCCTGCAAGCACCGACGTTCCTGCGTAATATGCTGGCTGCAAGACACGTGCATTCGTCGCAACGCTTGTAATCCGATCCGCCTCCGTGCAATTCGGATCAGAGTAGAACCGAAAGCCCGGCCGGAATTTCGCGCTCGTGCTCGTAGATGCCAATCGTAACGCAAGTGTGTAGTTCATCGTCGAGTCGACGGCGATGCACACGGAATGAATTCCCAGCCCCGCTGTAGCGTTGTCGCCGATCTTTACGCTGTAGGAACCCTGAGTCGTCGAATCCGCCGGAGCCGAGGCGCTCGGCTGTTGCGTATAAATTCCGCTGCCTGGCTGATTGATGTTTGTCCCGCTGACGCCACTCCACCCGAATAGCGTGCTCGAATTGCTCCATCCCTCAAAACCCGCATTTGTGAGCAGGTTCGCTCCGCCAAGATCGTTCAGTCCGTAGTGAAACGACGGTTGCCAGTTGGTTCCTGTGTTATCCATCGCCTGTTGTGCGGCGGCAGGCTCATTCGGCTTCACCATTGTGTTCACCGATAGTGATAAATACGGGTCGATCATGTGGTTGCCCACTGCGGAGCCATCCGAGGGATACTGGATGCAGTTGTAAACGTTTTCGCATCGGTTCGTCGGCCCGACCTGTACGTTCTGCGCGCCAATCAGGTTGAAGCAGATCTGGCCGAACGATGTAGTCGCAGCTTCGCAGTCATTCGCATCGAACTCATCATTGTCCGGATAATTCCCATTCGAATCTTTTGCCAGCGCAAACCCGATCGTCCCGGTGTTTTCCGCAGGTAGATAACATGAGTTCTGCTCCACCTTCACCGAATTAAAGACGCCCGCCAGGTACACGCAAGTATCGTTCTGGCTTTGGGCATCGAATTCGTTGTGCTTCACCAGCGAATTTGTAGAATCCTCGTTCCCTGCTGAAGTATTCCCATAAAGGCCGTACGAACTCCCGCCAGCGCCCAGAACAAACCGATTGTTCTCAATATCCGCATGCCCAACGCTTGATAGATCCAATACCTTCGAGCTCGCGCCCGAAGCTTGCAGGTACATCTTATCGACGTGGATCCAATCGATATTTGTGGTCGCAGCATTTGGATTTTTTGCGCCAGTGCATCCCGCAATCCCGCACGCAATGTATCCTGACGCCTGCGGTCGTGGAATTGTGCCCGTACCGGCTTCTCCACACCCATAAATTGCGCCGCCGTCGCCGGCAAACTCCACGGCATCGTTCGTCCCGCTGTCGCTAATCGTCAACTTGCCCTGGCACCAGAGCAGCGAAGTGTGCGCCGGAATCGAAATATGGTGTGTCGATGTGTACGTTCCCGTCATACCGCGCGCGTCGCACACGCCCGAAGTGGTTGCCGCCGCGGTCAGACACGCATTGATCTGTGCGCCCGCATCGGCTCCTGCGAACCGTTCCGCCTTCTGCACTCCATTCAGCGCGTTCACCGCCGCCGTCCCATTCACATCCAGATTGTACGCAGGCGATGTCGTATTCACTCCCAGCGAGTTATACGTAAACCGATGTGCGGGCGTAAGAACGGTCTGAGCAGTGAACAATGACCCGAAACCTGTTTGTGCTTGGCCCGTGTAGAGAAGACTCGTAGCTGGCGCGGCAAATTCGTAGTCTTGCAGTACACGCTGATCAGGCGCTCCTGGATGTCCAGTTTGCGACGTAGTGACTTGGATGCAATAGTTGGCGGGTGACGTAGGACCCGCGACTGGCGCAGTCCACGTGAATTGTATTGCGTTGTTTGCTCCGCCTATAGCAACAGCACCTGCCGCAATCGAGCTTGATAACGTTAGAGGATTGTTCCAACAGCTTGGCCCGCTGCTCGCCCACAATATCCCGTAATAAGTCCCGGCAGGCAATGATCCGCCTGTGGTTGCCGTGCCCGCCAGACTCGTAGGAGCGGGTAGTTGCGAAGTCAAAATATCCAACCCGCCGGCTGCGCCCTGCTCTAGGGCCGCTGTATAGCCTTGGCTGTTTCCTTTCCCAAACATCAGCCCAGTCGAAGCGTCCAAAGCTAGCGGCGAATACGTCGAGCCGTTGCTAAAAAACCTCAGAGCGGGCACGCCGCGGTAACAATCCGAGCTAAGACCAGAGCAATTCACCGGATTAGAGTTTGGAGTAGCTGGGTTGATGGCTTGGGACTCAAAATCGAAACCGCGCCCTTCCATGCCGCCCAGAAGCTGAGGTCCGATCAGATTTCCACCTGTGTCGTAAACACTGCTCTCCATCGAAAAAAAGTTTCCGACATTCTGGGAATAGCCCGATCCTGCGCCGTAGTAGATTGCCGATGGAGTGCTGTTCACAACCTGATAGTCTGCCAACCTACCTTGAGCCGTATTTATGTAGACAAGATAGCCAGACGTTCCGCCGCTGTAGTCGGCTTGTTGTGCCTCTTCAAACAGTATGTGCGCAGGAAAGGAACTGGCAGGCAAAAGATTGGGCAACGATTCGGTAATCGTCAAGAACGCCAACGCTGAGCCTTCCTGCGTCACGTTTCTAAATGTCCATGAACCGACACTGCCACCAACCGCCGCTCGCTGAATGTACTCGAAGCCGCCTCCTGCGGTTATCAGGTCGCGCGTAAACAGCAAGCCAACAAGAGGCTGCTCCCCAGCTAGCGGTGTTTCGCCTGTCATGAGGAGCGTCGGCACGCTGCCGGAGTACGTTTCCAGAGTCCCGCCCTCAATCCAAATCCAGAATGAGTTCGTAATTTTCAACGGACTGTTATCTGCATCGCCTGTGTCTGCTATTGCGAGCGCGTTATTCTTAAAGTGCATTCCCGTCGAGTCGTACACCCAAATGCACTCGTTGTAACAATTCATCTCCAGATTCTCGACCGTCGAGTTCGCCTGTAGCTTGAATTCGAAGACTGGCGCTGCATTGGGACTCGCACCGGGCACGACCTTGATCTGCGCTCCCTGCGGTGCTGAGCGAAACTGCGCCGCGCCGCTCTGCGACCCATTCGAATACAGATACAGATCCCCGCATGTCGTAAAGATGGGCGCTGTCGTGGAGATACCTGTCTGTGTCTGCGTTACGCGATACGTCCCTGGAGGAAGGTAAACTCCCGGCCGTGCCCCCAACCCTATCGTGCAAGCCGCAGTGATCGCCGCTTGTATCGCCGCCGTCGAATCCGTCGTACCGCTCGGATCGGCATTGTAAGGCGCCGCCGTCACATCGATATACGGCCGTGGTCCGGCGATCTTCGCGTTCCCGCTCACGTTCAGTGACGACGGCGAGAATGTCGTCGGGCTGAAGTTCGAAGTCGTCAGCGTTCCGGTCACTGTAGCGTTGCCCGCGACGCTGAGGTCTCCTCCCAGCGTTAACCCGAAAGCCGAAATGTCGTTGCCGCTTCCGTTGGAGCTCACATCCGACGCGAGAATCACATCGGGGTAGTTCATCGTCCCCTTTATGCCGGGGCCCATGATCTGGATCTCGTATCGCCCCGCCGGCGCATAAAAATGGTAATTGCCAAGCCCGTCGGTTTGCAGCGGATTAGGCGCCGTTGTCGTCAGCGTCGCATCCGTATAGAGTGTCGCCAGCGGAGTGCAGGGCGACCCCGTTGCGCCGGATTGGCATACGCGAACCGTCGCGTCTGCAACAGGATGCCCTGACGGCCCGAGGACAATATCGTCCTTCCTCGAGCCCTGCGCAGATGCACCGGACACCAAAAGCGGCAGCGCAATCGCCAGAGGGCCAAACGCCCTGATCCAACGTCGCACGCGTGGACTCATTTGGTTTTCCGTCCTTGCGTTACTGCCAGTTCGCGATCTCGTCCTGATGATCATTGTTGCTCGCACCTTTCCCGCACCATTCCGTTCGTGTCGCTGGGTTCGCCGTGGCGCCCTTCTGTTCGCTTACTTACCGTTCACCGTCGAGGCCGCTTCGCTCTTTTCCACAATTGCGCGATTTTCGCGCGCATCCATCCCCCGTGTTATGCCGTGTCGCGCCGCCTTTTCACCGTCCAAAATCGCCCTGCAATGCCGGCAGACAGCCACCCCAGCCTTCACCTTCTCGCCGCACACAGGACATTCCATCGTGCGCATCGGTACGTACGCCCACTCTCGCTCCACGCCAAGTGAAATCGCTGCCCGCCGATGCAAGTCTGAAATCTCCCGATACGAGTGTCCGCGCGCCCACATCATATCGCCCTCTGCGATCAGCGCCTGATAGTAGCGGCTCCGTCGCTCTGTTGCAGCCGTCAGTTCCTCCGCCGTCGGCCGCGCGCCGGCGCAAACAAAAATCCCATGTTCCTGAAGATCCTGCAGCAGGTCCTCGGCGATGTCGCGCGCGGAAATCGTGAATGGAAACCGTCGGTTGTCGCCAAGATCGATCGCATCGCCTCTCGACGTAATCATCACAAGCGCATAAGGCTGGTCCTTCACGCACGCCGGAATGTGGTACACCCCGTGTGTTCGCGAGATATACCAGTCCTGATCCGACACAGACGCAATGGACACGGTCGCTGCTGCGTCTCCCTTCGTCTGCGTCTCGATCAACAAATCACGACGCCCATGCACGGGCCGCCTCGCCTGCGTATTGTCGAATCCTGTTTCCAAGTGATTTCCCATCCTTTCGGTTCCTGCCAATTTTGCCTATATCATGCCATCCAAGATTTCATCAGCCCGCGCGTTCCATTCGTTTTCACGACGCGCTTCGCGGACATTAATCGCCGCTCGACCGGCCGCTTTCGGCTGGCGCCGCGCCCATTCCACCGCGCGTATCACCCAGTCGCATGCTGTCGCGGTCAGCGGCATAAATTCGTTGTTTGTCCCGTGTAACGTAAAGCAGTGTTCGTACTCGCCTCGCGAAGGATATGGTCCGAGCGCCGGAATGCGAACAGCGCCTTCGACCTCCACCGTTCGCGCATACCACTCCTGCGGCGATCCGTAATCCTCAGGCGGCGTCCAACGCTCGACGTGCCATCGATCTGTCGGCGTATACTTCGGAACCTGCCGCAGTTCGATAGCCTCTCGAATTACATTCCCGTTCGCGTCTCGATCTACCCACTTGCCACCGATCCAGCCAAGCCGGCTGCCGCCCCACACCACGCGAAAGTTCGGCTCTCCTAACCTGTTTGTCCCGCCGGCCTGAGTGAGTCGTTCACACAGACTCGCCGGCGGATCGTGCGTCTCTCGTGTCACTCGTATCATTGCAATCCCATTCTCAAGCCGCAAAATGGCGCGTCGTTCGTGCCCGCTGCGTAGGAAGGACGCCCACCGCTCAGCCTCGTGTGCCGGGCGGCGGGCGCATTGGTGGGCCCTTCGGCACTAATTTCTTTGAATTTGTTTTCCAAGCGCCTGCCGTCGTTCCGGTACGGCAGCCTCTGCTCTTGAATTCGCCTTCGTAGCGGCCATCCTGCCCTGAGCACGCGAAGGGTGCGCGCGATTTTTGCGCGCGTCTCTCGGTGGGCGCTTCGCCGTTGACTCTGCTTTTCGTAGCGGCCGACCCGCCTTTCTGTCCGGCGCCTTTCCTTCCCGCTCAATCCGCGCACCACAGACAATCACGCTTAAAGAGAAAAGGGCGGCCACACAGCCGCCCTTTTGGTTAAACCACCGCGCGTGCCGGCATAACCCAACTCGCGAAGCTTCCTCTGTCGGAGCTGTCGCAGACGTGGCGAGAGCCAGCAAGCCGCACGGCGGTAATTGCGTTTAGTACCCGCTCGGAATCGCGAGATTATCGATGTATGACCCGCTCCGTGGCGAATCGTTCCACACCTGGAAACCCGTCACGAAGTAGAAGATATAAGCGCTGGCGAGGCCGCCACTTGCGCCGTAGATCGGAAACACGGTTTGTCCGCCGACATCGTAGAAATCGATATCCTGCATCACCGCGCGTCCCCAGTGCGACAAATCCAGGAAATCGACGCGCGACTGATTCGCATTGATGCTCGATTTGATCGGCACGCCGGCCATCGTTTTCTCGCCGGTAAAGAGCAAGTCGAGGTCGCTCGTGCGGCCGCCTGCACCTTCCTTGATGATCTGCGAGATTGTCACGCCGAGCTGTTCCCACTGGTGCTCCTGCTCTAGCGACGTGTATGCGATCAGCTTGCTGAGTTGGTTCGTTCCCAGCGCCTTGCGAACTTTATTGATCGCCAGCCGCACCGTTCCGGGTGTGATTGCAGAATTATTCCCATTCACGCGTGGCGTCGCCAATTCCACCGGATACGTCGCACGGTTCATGTTGAGCCATGTTCCCGTGGTCGCGTTCGTCTGGTGATAGAGAATGCCGAATAGCGACACCGGCGATGCCCCGGTAAGTCCATCGTGAACGATCACATCATTCGCAGTCGTCCCGCTGGGCAGGCTATCGACTTGAACGAACGAATTAAACGGGTCCACCAGCATCACGTTTGCCGAACCCCGATTCGTCGTCAGTGTCGGGTCGTAAACCTGGACAGTTTGGTTGTAGTAGAAAAGCTGCGCGCCCGGCGGTTTCGCCATCGTGAACTGCGCGGCAACACCGCTCGGCAGCCCGCTTGTTGTTATCGAGCTGATCGTCCCCAGAACGCCGTTCCCGTTCGTCTGCATCACTTTATCGAGGAACGACCGGAACTGCGCCATTGCGTTTTTCACTTCTCGTTTCGCGGCATTCTCGACCGCCTTTTCCGGCGCGTTCGACGCATACTCCACCAGCTTCGTGACCTCCACGGCGTGCCGAAAAAACACCGGCGTCACCTGCGCCACGTCGTAAGTCGTGCCCGAACCGCGTCCGAGATCGCCGCCGTCCATATTCGCCAGGCCCGCCTTGCCTCCCGGACGAATCTGCAGCGGAAGCCGCATATTCCGCGAGCTGACGCGTTCTGCGTCGCCACGCTGCTGAATCATCGTCAATAAAAGGTCATCGCGTTCGTAGAGCAGGGGAAGTTTGTCCCTCACCTTCTCCAGCTGCACCGCAACCGACTGTGAATTTTGCATCTGTGCCATTAGTCTTAAATCTCCCTAAATGTGGATTCGCTTCGTCTTTTTCACAAACCTGCGCGCGGCCACACGCATACGTGTTCCGCATCTACCGAGTGTCCTCTTCGGATGTGGGAAGGAATGTTGCTTTGAAAAAACGCGGTTCTCGTTGGGGCGCGGTTTGTTTATCCTGAGTTTACGAAGGGCCGCGCTCCGCGCTCCTCGCTCAACGCTGCACCCTCATCTCCGACAGCCGGATCACATCTCTGCCAAAGCACAATTGGAACCTACTTCTCTCCAATCGCGTCACGCATCACAAATTCAAAATATCCGCATCTGACATTCGGCTGTAATCAATATCTCGTGGTGACCGCGCCCGCGAGGCATCCTTCCCTCCTCGCGCACCCGCAATATCTATTCGGCTCTCCGCCGAACGCTGTTTCTCTCGCCGATCGTGGTTTGCCGCCACAATCGTCGAAGTCCATTCGCCAAGCACGCGTTTTGCCACGCTCGGCAAACTCTGTTTAGCCCGCCCGATCACGAGTGCAGCCACTGCATTCTGATGTGCCACATTGCAATTGCCTGTTCTTACTGCGCTGCGCACATGCTTCACAAAATCTGGGTTAGCCTGAAGGGATTGGTCCAACTCTCGATAGATTTCGCCCACCACTCTGTTGCGTGCCCCTTTGGGAACGCTTTCCGGCAGCACGCGCGCCACCTGGGCCTCAATCGCCTGAAGCACTCCCCTCACCGCGTCCGCATTCGCTGCCTGCAAAAATCCTCGGTGCGTACTCGCCTCTTCATCGTTATGTTTAACTTCCGCACGGGGGCTTTCTTTCTCCGTAACCACATCGCGGCTCGCCCGTGAACTTTGCCTTTCAGCGGCCAGAGCTCCCATCGCTTTCGCTAGAGCATCGAATTTCTCGGAATCGAGCTCCGCCACCAGCCGTGCCAACTCCGTTTTGTCCTCGCCTCGCTTCGAGAAAAACAAAGCATCCATTGCGCGAAGATCTGCCACCATCTTCGTCGCTGCGCACGCTTCTTCAGGCGTCGCGAACGCCTCGCGGTATGCCCGCGCCTCATCCCACGCTCGCTTCAGCTCCGGCTTCGCCTCAAAAACGTCGTGATACTCCCCACCGTCAGTTGCCGCATCGCCATTGCCGAGCGGCAAGTCGTCATCGTGATCGCCGGTACCGTGGACACTCTCTTCCGCCGCGATTGAGGCGAAGTCATCTACATTTGGCTGTTCATCGCGGACAGCCCCCTTCCTGCTCCTCGAACGAACTCCCAGCCCCAGAATCTCGTCATCGCTTAAATTTCGATTTGCCGCCGCACCCCGTTCGCGCCCGGAGTTCTGCACAACTCCCGCATCCGCCGCGTCCGCCGCTCCAGCTTGTTCTGCAAAAACACCCGCCATAATTCGTCCTCCGTCCCATCAATCCACATGCATTTGGATCCGCACGGGCGCACGCTTGCTGCGCCCTTCATGTTCCATCGAAATCTCGCCACCGCCTCCGTCTCGCTGTTTTAGGGTCTTCATCGTGATAGCGCCGCCCACCCCTACCCCGCCCAACGTACAGCGAAATTGAAACGAACGTACTATTCCGCCCCGCGCTTAATATTGGGAAACTCTTCTCACCAGCAGACGAAGCCACGCCCGCCAGGGCGGCTCGCTCGACCTAAATAAAGAGGTAGCTAAAATGGGGACCACAATCGCACCAGCCGCCGTCGCGGCCCAATCTTCTGCAGCAGCGCGCTCATTCTCCGGAGGCAATGACCGCCGCCGCCGTAAGCGCGCCAAGATCAGTGCTCAGGTTCAGGTTCGATTCACAGGATCGTCCGGCGCCTCCGAAGAAATCTGCACCAGTGTTGACGTCTGCCGCGATGGTCTGCTCTTTCTGAGCACGCGCTCAGCCTATGCCGTCGGCCAGTCGATCGACGTCACATTCCCATACTCGGCCGCGGCCAATGCCCTAAACAAAGCCGAGCCAGCCGAGATCGTTCGCGTCACAGAACAGCTCGGCAATCGTTTCGCCGTCGCTGTTCAATTCGCCGCCGCCAAGATGGGAGGCGCACGCGCCGGCGTAGCCGCATCCGCCGCGACTGTTCAATCGGCCCAAACGCAGCAATCCGTCGTTCTTGCCGTCGAACCCGATCAGCGCACCGCCGAAATCATGCGCACCACTCTTCACCAAGATGGTTATACCGTTATCGTTGTCTCCACGGCTAACGAAGCCCTCGAAGTCCTGAAGTCCACGATCCCTGCCGTCTTAGTCGCTGAAGTCGAAGCCAAAGACATGTCCGGGCAGGATCTCTGCCTCATCGTCAAACGTAACGATCGCCTGCAACGCGTGCCCGTAATTCTCCTCACGCGCTCGGCTCAGCCGTCCGATTACGCCACCAGCCACCAACTCGGTGCAGTCGTCTGCATGGCGAAGCCCTTCAAGCCCGAACGCCTGCTCCACGTCGTCCGCCTGGTCGCGCCTCCGCCGCAGCAGAAGATGGCCTACGCACGCACGTCCAGTTCCGTCGAACGCGCCTTTTAATCGCTAATTCGGCCGTAGTCGCACGTCGTTTTTCGCTTGGACAGGCGGCGCCGCCAGCCCCGCCGTCTGTTCCTGTTGTTTTTTCAAATAATCCCGGTGAAACATCGCATGCGCCTTCACATTCGCGTATCCCGCCGGAGCCTCGATCTTCGCCACCTGCCCCGCATCCGACGAGAACCACCGCATGCAAGTCTCCAGCTCAACCGCATGGTTGTCCGCAAACTCATCCGGCACGATGCTCGGCAACATCACCTCAATTCCCGTCCCATCGTCCCGACGTATCACCGGCACTTCCGCCACAAGCTGCGCAATCTCCCGATACTGCTTCGCCCGCGCCTCTTCATCCGGCACAACCAACTCCTCGAGCCCGATCAACCGCTTCACAAGCGCCATATTCTCCGGATGCGCCAGCACGCTCTGAATCTGCGCATCATGACTGCCCAGCAGTTGCAGCAGCACAGCGCGTTGTTGCGACCACAACGTCGGATATTGCTCATCCGTCTCCGGATAGCTGAACAAATTGCCCTTCAGATCCGCCAGCCGTATCCATTGCGACTCAAATGCCGCGCCCGCTCCCAGCAATGTCACCTCCACATCAGTAGGCCGATTCTTCCTGAAACAATCCACCGCGAGCAGCATCACGTCCGCATGGAAAAATTTCATTCTTCGCCACACGAGCCCGATCCGGCCCATCGCCTGGTCACGCGCCATCGCATAACCCGAAGCCGTGTCGTTGTTCGACATCGCTCCGCCAAACAGCGCCGGAAACGCGCCAGTCAAAAACTGTGCAATCGGCCCCATCAGATTCGCCGCGTGTTCCGACAAATCGGGCGGCACTTCCGCCGCAGCGGGCTGGAAGAATCCCGCCGCCAACGACTGCCCCGGTTTCGCGCGCGCCGGATAATGCGAACCCGGCTCCGCCGTCTGATTCTGCAGCGAATCGAAATCCAGCACTTCGCTGTCCGCATAAATCGGCGGAATCCCGTATTCGTACGTCTCCATCTGCAAATTAGAAAGCGTGTTAAACCGCTCCTGCACGCTGATCAACGAATCGCCCAACGCCGGCCGGCTGCTCGACCCGTCTCCCGGCAGCGCATGCAGCACGCGCCAATGATCGTCCATGCCCTCGTTCCGCGATTCGCAGCAAACATCTCCCGCAAACGCCACATAAGCGCCATCCGGAAACAGGCTCAGCAACTCGTCACGCAGCGCCTTGTCGTCAAGCGCAAAAAACGCCCACGGCCGCAGCCAAGTCCTCTGAAACGTAATCAGGTTCGTGTTAACGTCTCCGCCTTCAGTCAACGGCCCGCCCTGCGATTGCGCCAACCTCGCAAGCCGCTCATATTCCTGCGCTCCCGGAGCGACAGCCGCCCCAATCTTATCCGCCGCATGCGGATACGCCGCCCGCAATCTCGCCAGATGCACCTCCATATTCCACTGGAGATACGGATACTCATGCATTTCGTTCGCCCACGGTGGAGTCTTCAGCTCCAATCCGCCTACAATCGTGACCACCTCTTGTCCGTTCGGCACTTTCAGGCGTATTTCGCCGGGCACCGTAATCGTCTCCGCCGCCACAAAATCCTCTTCGGTCAATAGCGCCCCGCATTGCGCACAACTCATTAGTGTCGCCGCGCCCGGATCGCCATCGCCCTGGCTCACCGCCGCTTCGCCCTTCTCCGTCGCGCCATCCGCGCGATTCCTACGGGCCGGCGTTTCCCCGCCGCACTCCGGGCAGACATACGTGTCCGCCCCAATCCTTATTTCGCGCTCGCCAATCTCGGACTCAGGGTGAAACCCGAATCGCTGTCCATCCACCACATATCGCACGTACGCGCCAACCTTGCCGTCCGTCCAAAGATGAAATGCCTCGTCGACAATCAAATTCCCGATGCGATTATTCCTCTCGACAAGCTGCGCCACCTCCGTCGCCGCCTTCGCCGCGGCCACATCCTCTTCCGCCTGCGCTGAAGTCGGGAAAAATCTCACCCGCGGCACGTCCTGCGACAGCACGGAGACTAGGGACAATCCAAACGCTTGGTAAATATTCGTCACGAACTCATAGCGCGGCATCGAATCGAGTGAACTGCTGCCCGGCAGTTTCTGCTCAAAAGGCAAATGCCAATTCTGATCGCGCTCGTTCCACCACAAATATTGCAGCCCGCGCCAGAATTGATGCGCCTGCTTGATCCGCCGGATCTCCTGCCGCCGCGTCGACTCCGACTCCGTCGAATACTGAAACACCAGCCGCCGCAGCGCCTCCTGCAGCTTCTCCGGCAGTCGCTCATTATTCGGCCCATAAGCCGCCGCATCGCTCGTCGCGCGCAACCGCGTCTCAACCGCACGCCCCTTCGCCGGACTCACGGGTGCTTCCGCTGGCATTGTCCCTCCATCTCCCCGTTGCATTCTCATCTGTGTGGACATCCTGATCTGAAGGTGGCACAGCCACTCTTGGCTGTGCGGTTCTTGCGTACGTGAAACATCAATCGTGCCAGGGCAATCAAAATGTAAATGCCGTCATCTTGAGCGAAGCGACGCAGCCTTTGCGTTCCGGATGATTCTCCGGGAAGCACCTCTCTTGCTCTTTGCCTTCATCGCCGCGCATCACAAATATCTATGCCGCTCTGTATTGAACGTTATTCCTTGCTTCCCCGCTACACCTGCCCCGGCTCCTTCTTCTTCGCCGCCTCAATCTCCAACGCTCGATTCACCTGCTGCCACGAACGTTTTCGCACCGGTGCCGCAACTCCCGCCGAGCTCGCCACTTTCCCATTGCTCGCCGCTTTCGAAATGCTCGCTGCTGGCGCAGTCGCATCGCCCGGCGCAATCACCGGCGGAATCCCCGCAATCCCCAAAATCGAATTCATCAACGCACGGTTCTCCGCCCGCAAACGCTCAACTTCCGCCTCCAGCGCCCGCACATACCGACTGGTAATCAGCCACTTCCACAATTCCTTCATCCAAACAATTGGTTTGATCGCCATGAAAAGATCTTCCTCGAGCCGTAGTACAGCCACTCTTGGCTGTGATGGTTATTAGCTGCGTGTTGATCCCTTGCTTCTCTGCCGCCTTGCCTCTTGTTATTAAAGTTTTCTGTGCAAACAAATAGGCCTGGTTATACACACCGGGGTACATAAGACAAATCACGTCATCCTGAGCGGGTTTTGCGAAGGACCCCTCTTGCTTTTTGTTTTCTCTGCGTGTTTTTTCGAGCGCTACAGTACTGAGGTGCCTTGCTTATCGGCTGGTCTCTGTCTCTCTGCCTCTTTGCTCCGCGCTATCTCCGTCTCCTCACAAACGACACCGGCCTCACCCGCGACGTTTCTTCCAACTGTGCCTTCATCGCCTGAATCGCCCTCACCGTTGGATCGCTTGACGTCACTCGCGCCGCCAACCGCTGCTCGAGCGGCGCCTGCGCAAAGCTCTGCTTCACTCCGTATCGCGACTTCAATCCATACCGCGCCGCATCCGCCGCATCGTCGCCGTTCATCTTCTCCACATCTTCAATTCGATTCGGATCGCGAATCAGGTTCGGCAGCGTTCGTATTAGCTCCGCGCAGCCGTCCGTGATCACCCACTCGCCCGCGTCCAGCATCTGGTACATCAACATCCACCCGCCGATGCGGTCGTCATCCGCCGGCACAGGCCGCGGCAATCCCGCCGCCGCAAATACATCGCCCATCTGTTCCGCGATCGAGGCCTCATCCGTCCGTCGCGCAAACGCATCCGGCAAAAGATAAATCGCGTCGATCCGTTCGCGCGCACCGTTGAATTCGCTCCGCGCCACAATCTCGCGCGCCAATTCGCGTGGCGGCGTCCGATGCGTCACGTACTCCCGATACGTCGTAACCTGCTGCTCCGGCGCATTCTCGACCGCGTAATCGAGCGCCGTCGGCGGGGACGCCAGTCTCCGTACTGGCGCTGTTAAATTTCCCCCAACATCCCCTCCGGGAATCGCCGCGTGCCAATAAACGGCCGCCGGATGTTCAAATCCCCAATCGACGGAAATCCATCGCGGCCACCACTCTCGGAAATCGAGCGCCTCGCGCCGCACAACGTTTTTCTCGAAATCAAATCGGTCGAAATATTGCCCCGCAAAGACATCCCAATCTCCATCCAAGAACGCGCGCCGCAAATGCGAAGGCAATGCACGCAGCGTCTTGATGTAATTCTCGTCCGCCGCATAGATCGGGTTATCCTCCACTCGCGCCGGAATAAACTCGTATTCGCTCGCATCGTATTCGCCGGCCGATTCCATCCCCGCCGCTGGCTTCTTGTCGATCCACAGTGACTTCACCCAGGCATGCCCGATGTTTCCGGGATTCGTCGCTCCCGCCATGCACGGAAATGCGTCCGCCACAGGACACCGATTCCGGCTCGTCAGAAATTGCCACTGCCGCAGCGTAAACAGAGTCAGCTCATCGATCCCAATGAACAAAAACTCCGCGCCTTGATATTGATAAACATCATTTTCAGACTGGCAGTAGCCGAACCGCGTCGTCGATCCGTTCCACCACTCCACCACATGTTTGGAATCGTTGAAGCTGCGGTAAAGCTCTTTCGGAATGTCGCGCCGAAAATAAAGCAGCAGTGATTGTTCAAGCTCTGGAAACGTTCTGCGAAGCAGCAGCGTATTCGCGCCCGGATGTTCATTCGCCTGCAGCACCGCTTCCATCAGCAGCGCTTTCGATTTTCCCGGCCCCGCCGCCCCGCCAAATAATCTGTACTTCGCCGCCGACTGATGAAAATCCCGCTGCTTCGGAAACGGCTCATAACCCAGCTCAACTCGTGCCGCTTCCTCTTCAACCCACTTCTCTCCCCCGCTTTTTACATTCGCCACGCTAAACTCGCGACTTACATGTGATAGCGCCGACATCCTGCTGGCGCATCCTGCTTTTGCCTTTGGTTTCGTAGCGGCCGATTCGCTCTTCAGTCGGGCGCCGTGCCTCGGAACGCCAATCTCCCGATTGGCGTCTTTGGGCGTATTGCGGCACAGGCACTCTTGCCTGTGTTCCTATGACTCGCCTTGCAGTCGGGCGCCTTGGGAACGCGAACCTCCCGACTGGCGGTCTTCTCCTCTACTTCCTTTGCATCCTTTGCCTCATCCACTTCCTTTAAAACACTCGATGCCTCAACAACGGATGCACCCGCGAAACAATCTCCGTCGCCTCAAACGTCGACGCCCCGCTCTTCACTCCATGAACCGCAAGCGCCGCCTGCGCCCCATCCGAAATTGCCCTCTGCGAGAGCGGATGCGGCAAAGCCTCAAACGACGCATCGTCCTCGAGCCCGCCGTGCGTCCCTTCATCCGCCTCCACCAATACCAAAATCCGCGCCGACTCCGCCAACCCATCGAGCGAAACTCCCCGCTCTGCGGTCTGCCCACGATCCGTCTGCGGAGCACCACTCGCGCCCTCATCGAGCAGCAGCCAATGCGAATTCGCAAACGATCCCGCGCGCCTCTTCCAATCCCCAATCGTCGTAATGTAATAACCCTTCCCCGTCATCGCCCCGCCCTCGCCGTTGAATTTGCCCTTGCCGTTAGCCTTTGTAGCGCCGGCGTCTCGCCGGCGCTCTTGCTCTCTGTTTCTCTCGTTGGCTTTCGTAGTCGTGGCACAGCCCACTGTTGGCTGCTCTGGTTTTGATCTTGTTTTTGGTTCTGTCGTTGACTTTCGTAGCGGCCACCGTTGCGCGCGAGTTTTGCGCGCGCTTCTCGGTGGGCGTCTTTGCTTGTGGATCTCTATTTACGAGGAGCCATTACTACAGCGAGTTCGCACGGCTGAGCGCCGTAGACTTCCGTCATTGACCCGGCGAATGGGGTTCCATCCACCAATCGTTCTCGTCTATTTCCTGGCGTTTTGTTCAACAACTTCTTTTCCAGGCAACGAGAGAAATTTCCCGCCATCCTGAAGTTCGCACGGTTTTTGTGGGAACTGAAGGACCCCCTTGCCTTTCCGCTACGAGCCTGGCCCCAAGCTCGGAAGCATCCCCTCGCTGGTAGCCCGAAGCAAATTCCTACCTCTTGAGCTATTTGCTGCTCTCACTTCTTTCTGGAATCGTTCAGGATAAAGGCGGGCAAAGCTTCAGCGCACGGATCGTTCAAATACTCGGACAGCTAATCCCTTCGCTTCTCCAACCTTTTGTGGACTGCGAAAATCGCAGTAGCAATCCCGTATATTCCCGCTAGCAAACAGGCTATGTCGAGATGCAGTCAAATGTCGTTCAGACTCGGAGAACGCGCATAAACATCCCACAGTAAGCCTTTGAACAGAACAGCCCCAACCAACTCCCAATCCGCGACGTACCGAAGCCCCAGAAAAATCGGCAGGAGGCACAAAGATACCCAACTACTACGCTCGGTAACAGCATGCCATAGGCGCTTCTCGTCCGGCTGGAGGCCACTCCGTCCACAATGCCCGTTTGCTCGCATTCTGCCGAAAAGGTATTGGCGAAGTTGGTTTTCCCCTCTACCTCCAGTACCTCCTCAACCTCCTATGCTTCTTCCTTTACGCGGCCATGACGGTTTGTCCGCCTCTTCTATTGACGCCAAGATGCGGATTCAACTGGCAACACCGGTCGCAGCTCTCGAAACTGGTTTGAGGTTTGACTTTCTCCTCTACTTCCTTTACCTCCTCAACCTCCTATACCTCCGTCCTTTTCACGCCAACGCCGCAATCTTTTGCCCCACATAAAACGCCACCGCGCCGCCCAAGAACAACGCCGCCACAGCAAGATGGTGTACGCTCAGAATCGCTCCCGCCGTAAACGCTCCCAAACCTGACAACTGAACGATATATCCCACCGATTTCCGACTCGCGCTCATCTCTCTCTCCCTTTCCGTTCTGTGGTTTTTGCGGCCCTCTGAGGCCGCGGAATCTCGTGTACCAGTTTCGCCGGCAACTTCCCGCAATGTTTTGCGCCGGGTCGCGGCCCCGGCGCGTCGTCCAGATACCGGAAGCAGTTCATAAGTATTTCCGCCCGCATTTTGTCGGTCGCATCTGGTGTTTGCTTCTCAATCACATTTCGCAATTTCTGAGCAACTTCCCTCTCATCCAGTCCCTCGCATCGCAGTGCATCCCCAATTCGAACGCGCTTGCGCCGGCGCTTCCTCTTCTTACGTGCCTTGGTTTCCTTGGCTTTTGTCTGGGCGTTTTCAGATGTGAGCGCTGCGCTTGATTCGCCGATTGCGGCAGCTATTTCTGCGGGTGTGGATTCAGTAGGGACACCACTCGTAGTCTCTTTTTCCGTCATGGCGGTTCCTCTGGCAATGCATGATGCATGTGTATTCCTTAATGACTGTTAAGGTCTGGCCGGGGCGAATATGCTGACAACTGAATCCCATAGGGCCCTGCTTGTTTATCCTGGGTGCTCTCGCGAAGGGCGGCGCCGCTTTTCCCCGACGTTTTTAGATGTTCGTCATCCTGATGAGCGAAGCGACGCACCCTTGCGTCACGGTCCTGCGGGAAGGATTGATCCCTCTTGCTTCGGCTCTCGACCGACGAAATATCCTCCAATCAACTTAGAAACTGCACCGTTATCCCCGAACCGCCCGTTATAGAAGTAACTTTTGCCCGAAGGAATGTGCCGCGCACATCGGTCACGGTGCGCGCCTCGCCGCCGACTGCGGTCGAGCTGTCAATGGTCGTGTACTGCGCATCCGCGTCGACCATCGCCGACTGAAGCGCCATGCTCACAGCCGAAGGCGACGAACTATAGATGGTTTGCCAGCGAATCGTTCTTCCGTTCTCCGGTGTTCCGGAGTAGCTGGGCAATGCAAACTGCTGGCTCGCTTGCCCCGCCGTAGGTGACTCGTTGTTGAATGCCAGGGCCACGTCGCCCGGGTTCACTGAATAGGGTGGTACCTGCGCGTTGTAATTCGGCATCGAATCTCTCCAATGTAGGAATGGAAGGCCGAGGCTTCAGCTCACCGTAACTGCGGCTGAATGTTTGCAAGTGCGTGCGCGCTGCGCAGGCACACTTCGTCCATTGCGCAGACGTGTTCGCCAGCTCGGATCTTCTGATTTATCTTTTCTTGGGTTCTTTTACTGCCAGGTCAGTTGCGCACTCTTCGAGGTTAACGAAAAAGATTATAGCAGAACACGTAAAACAATGCAAGTACTTTTTTCTAAAACCTTTAAGCGTCCAAGGCGATCGCGCTCGCGATGACCATTTCTCGGCGGAAAATGTTTACCACTCATATGACACCTCACGCTCTAAAACACTCATTCTCGAGCTTTCCAAAAATAAGGTGCCAATCCCGCAAAACGTGTCCTGTAATTGCCGATTAACCGAATCATTAGACGCATTCGTGGCCGAATTTGCCACGTCACTTTTCCGAAAGATTAGCGGTGCATCCTGCTAATCTATTCCGCTGCACTGAAAAATGATCCCGTTCCTCCATCTCGGCCCGATCACCATCCCCACTTACGGCCTCATGGTCGCCACCGCTATGATCTTTGCTTACTTCGTCTTGCGCGCCGATTTCGCGCGCCGTGGCATCGCCAAAGGCTCCGAATCCAATCTCGCCGAGCTCTTCATCGCCGTCCCCTGCATTTGCGGCATCGTCGGCGCCCGCCTTTATCACGTCCTCGAGACCCCCCGACAGCTCCTCGCCGATCCCTGGGGCCAACTCTTTAGCCGTTATGGACTTGCGTGGTTCGGCGGCCTTATCGCTGGCGCCGCGGCTTGGATTTTTCTGTCCCGCCGTCACCGCATCCCGCTCCTCATTTCCCTCGACGCCGGCTCCCCCGCCGCCGCCCTCGGTTACGGTATCGGACGGCTCGGCTGCTTCCTTTCCGGCGACGGCGACTATGGTATCCCCACTCATCTGCATTGGCCTTTCGGCATGGCATTTCCCAATGGCCTCGTCCCCACCACCCATACCTGCGTAGCGATGGGTTGGCCGGCGAATTGTCGCGTTTATGCCACTCCGTTACTTGAGTTTTTCATAAGTCTGGCGATTAGTTGGTTCTTATGGCGATTCGCGCAACGGCTGTTAGCCAGGCCCTCCCCATCCCGTTCTGACGGGTTCGTATTTGGGGCCTACCTAATATCAACTGGAGTTGTGCGATTCCTTGTCGAATTCATGCGAATCAACCCAAGATCGTTCCTCGGAATGACCAATGCACAAGCTGCAAGCATAGTCTCGATATTGGCGGGTGCACTGTTTATCGTGGGAGTCGGTCATAGACCGTCCGCCCCTAAATACAAGACAATCGATTGACTTCATTGTTCGGAGTCGGCTAGATGGCGACGGCAGCGGATCCCCAAGGCCGTTCGTAGGACCCGCCGCGCCGCTAAGTTACTTCCCTTCCATCGTTGAAGTGAGAATAGAATGCAGTTCCCGCTCGAATCAATCCGCAAAACTACGGCTTCTTTGCCGGCGTATCAGTAGTATTACGGATTGGCGCTCCCAAATGAAAAGATGCCAAGTTGACACATTGATTCATCCCCTTTACATTGTTTGCTCCTGTGTCAGAACAAGTACCAGAGCGACTTGTAGATATCTTGCGGGACAGCATTCCTTCCGCTTCATCAAGTCATTCAATCAATAAGGACTTGCTGGGACTGTGCACGTGGCAATGGCACATTAAATCGAACACTCTCATTTGGTGCACTGATCAGTCCGCACCAGCTCGGACCCGCTACACCTGCGCTGATGGCATTGACACATTCCTAGAGCTAGTGAGCCCTCACCACCGAGATGCCGTGTCAGACGATGTGAGAGCCGCACTTTCTGGCGCCTCTTGCGCGCGCCATATCACCATCCACCCAGAAAACAGCGCTAGCGTGCATGTTCTACTTAGAATCCTGCCAATTTGCGCTCGTTCAGGTCAGGTTGTCAGCGTCATCGGATTTTGTTGCCCCAAATCTTCGCCTTCGCAGGAGCTTTCTTCGCAAAGGGCTATGCTCTTAACTCAAGCCGAAGAGATCGCGAGATTTGGTACCTGGGAATTTGATATCGAGTCACGCATCGCGACTCTTTCGGTCAATTTGGCGCAAATGCTTGGCATTACTCCAGAGATCCATCTATCCGAAGAGCGGTACTGGAAGAGTATCCACTCGGCCGATCGTATTCCGGTTGTTGAAAACGTCAGATCTGCAATCGCCGCGGGGGCACCCTTTCAGTATGTCGCTCGTTATCTTTTACCTGCGGGCAGAACCCGGCACCATTTGGTCAGAGGCCTTCCCAATTTCGATCTAGATGGCCGCCTCCAGTCGATTGTTGGAATTACTTTCGACTTCAGCGACCAAAACCAAATTGAAGGCGAGCTCCGTCGTCTCTCTCAAAAGCTCTTGTGCACTCGTGATGATGAGCGCCGTGCTATAGCTCGCGAGCTTCACGAGTCGACGGGGCAAACACTTGCCGCCGTAAAAATGAGCCTCGGCCGCCTTCGGGAATTCCTTCCAGAAGACGATCCTCAATTAAATAAATTTCTTGAAACGACCATTCAACTTGCCGAAACTGCCATCCGCGAAGTTCGGACTCTCTCCTATCTGATGCACCCGCCGATGCTCGATGAAGCTGGACTGCGATCTGCAGTGCGCTGGTATGCAAAGGGCTTCACCGAGCGCAGCGGTATTCCGATTGAAGTCTTTATTCCTGAAGACTTCGGTCGGCACAGGCAGGAAGTTGAAACTACTCTGTTCCGCATCGTACAGGAAGCACTTACGAATATTCACCGCTATTCAGGTAGCCGCGCTGCTAGCATTCGTCTTACGGCGAAGGACGGCATGGTTCATGCCGTCATCCAGGACGAGGGGTGCGGCATACCGAGTCCCAGTACTCCTTATAGGGGAGATCTTTCGCTAGGGGTCGGAATCCTTGGAATGAGAGAGCGAGTGAAACAACTCAATGGAACCTTTGAAATTTACACGGCCGCTGGTAAGGGAACAACTATCCGAGCCACGCTACCAGCAGATTCAAGCTCCAGATCTGTTCGCGAGAAGAAACCAACACGCATGCGACGGGAGCCAAACTCGTCACACATCGGTTGAGAATGCCGTGACTGTGACAGTCAAGAATTACAAGATCGTCGTCGCCGATGACCACGCAGTCGTCCGCCGAGGTCTTCGAGCCTTATTGGACACTCAGCCTGGATTGGAAGTCTGCGCAGAGGCTTCTTCCGGTTCGGAGACACTAGATTATGTCCGAAAGTTCCGCCCCGATTTGGTCGTACTGGACCTAACCATGCCGGACATGAACGGCTTAGACGTGACCCGGAATATTCGCGAGACATCTCCCTCCACCGCAGTTGTTGTGCTTACAATGCATTTCTCGGAGGAATTGGCGCGTGAGGTACTGCGCGCGGGTGCGCTGGCATATGTTCTGAAATCAGATGCGGATGGCGAACTTCTCGCGGCCATCGACCACGTTCGCCACAACCAGCCCTTCTTTACTGGGGCGTTAGCGCTCACGATGGCAAATAGTTTCCTGCACGCTGGTGTCAAGCCGCAGCAACCAGCAGCCCGAAAACCGCTCTCTGGCTCACCGCTCACGCGAAGAGAGGTTGAAGTTATACAGCTACTTGCTGAAGGGAAAAGCAATAAACACGCCGCAATGGAACTGGGCGTCTCAATACGCACCGTCGAGAGTCATCGCACCCACATCATGCACAAAATGGGATTTCAAAACTTCAGTGAACTTGTGCGCTTTGCCGTGCGGAACAACCTAGTGGAGCCGTGAAAGACAAGGTCTTATGGAGCGCTTTCTTAGCCTTTTTTAGGCCTTCTTAGACGCCTTGCGTCGCCCTCGACGCCGCGGCAACCGGTCGGCAGGTGGTTCGCCAATCAGCTCCGCCGTCCAAATCGACGTTACAAACTTTTTGAGGCCATGGTTGTCGAAATCTATGGTCGTTCTCTCAGTATTGGACTCCGTGACGGTCCCAATACCATACTGCTCGTGCCGCACGGTCTGACCTTCTGTTAGAATTTGCAAGATTTCCTCCCTTGGTAATTACCCCATGCTGTAGACAGTTAAGCCACGCTTTTTCAGATGTTTAGATTAATATTTAGAGCGGTGGTTAACTATAGGTTAAGCAACCTGCGATTAGCCGATCTGGGTGATGCTCGATGCTCCATCGGAAGAAAGAATATCATGCGGCCTTCCCGACTGTAAAATACTAAAATCACGGAATTTAACGATGCTCGTGCGATAGCTTGCCCCGTTCTTTAGTACTACGCAAATGTTACTTTGACACTACAGCCGAGGCTTTCGTCTAGGTCTTATCCTGCTGGTGTAGCAAACCGAAAGGAACGCAGGGGAGAATATCTGAACATGACTCAGTCGCCTCAACCTCCGCAGCCAAGTTTTGGGGCTTGCGGCAACTCCGATTACCGCCAAGGTAGAATCAATTTAGGTCATCGGCATGGCACAGCGAGTGACGGTGGTAATGATCGGCGACGGAAGCGTCGCTCACTGATTTCGGCACCGATCCGAATACGGAGCCTTAATACAGCGGCCGCAGGACCCGACGAAATTTGCACCACTCTGGATGTTTCCCGAAATGGCATTCTCTTTGTCAGTCCCAACCAAATGTTTCACCGTGGCATGGAGGTCGCCGTAATATTCCCTTACACCAAGTGTCCCGGCATTCTTGCGCCCGAACAACCGGGAAGTGTTGTTCGGGTTTCTGCGCTATCAGACGGGAAAGTTGCCGTCGCTATTGGCTTCGCCTCGGGGATAAATAATAAGAGCGCGGATGGCGCTGCGACTCCGAATTTAGATCACGTATCGAAGTCTTTGGCTGACGGCGACTCGAGAGGTAGACCGCTCATTCTCGTAGTGGAAGCGGATTCGAGGCTTAGAGACCTGCTTAAGGGGTTTCTCACGGCAGAGGGCTATAAGGTCATCGCGGTGGACAATGCTTCCGATGCCCGCGAAGTCCTGAATATGCTCACGCCTTCTCTGCTGATTGCCGAAATCGAAGGCGAAGGCCTACCTGGCTTCGACCTGTGCGTACATGTAAAGATGACCCCGCGCTTAAAACATATCCCTGTCATGCTGACGACGGAATCGGCATACCCTAGCGACTATTCGAGCGCCCACTCGCTTGGAGCTGTAGTCTGCCTTGCCAAACCATTCAGGCAAGAGCGGTTCGGACATGTCGTGCGCCTGCTCGTTCCCCCGGCCCAAGCCGCCACTCAGGCGACGCCTCCTCGAGCGCCTGACCCGACTCGTGGGCTGAGACGCCACCGGGGGAGCAATCGCCGTTGAGTCTAGAAATATTTCGATGGAGGATATAGACCCGTCCTCGAAAATTCTGCTCCTAGGGTCTTCTTAACTTCTTGGTACCAATAGTCGAACGTACCTTCCGCCACGCCGACTGCGGAACGTGCTTTCTGGTAATCCATTCCAGTCACGAAATACGTTTCAAATAGGCGCAGCCTGCCCTTCCACTCCGGTCTGCGAAGCCTCTGTCGCCCAATTCGCTCGAAATCGGCGATGTATTCACAAGCCTTTCCACGATTTGGCCTCCACTGATAGCCGGTCGAAGGCGAATCCAGATTGATGGACTTAACTGCGCCGGTAGAATCGGAAAGCCAGTTTCGCAGTCCCTTATATCTGCCGTGACACACTTCAAACACTTCCTTCGATCTCATCATCTTCCTCTTGCGGTGTCGCTACCGCCGTTTTGTTAATTGGCTATAATTTTTAGACGGTAAACAAAAGGCTTTAATTCGCCCTCAAGCCGACGAGTACTTCTCCAGCCGCCCAAATGTCGCTCTTTTCGACGACGGATTCTTCGACGGCTTCTAGGCAGGCCGAATAACACTGGTGCCATCCCTCCAGGTAGCCGCGCGCGTACTCCTCCGCCATCTGTTCACGCTCCACCTGCCGTCGCTCCCGCGCAATCACCAGCGAACGCTGAATAGTCGGAGCAAACAAAGCGAGATGACATCTATGCACAATTTCGGCAGAGAGGCGCCCGAACCAGCTTGCACTTGCGAATCGTGTAGCAGCAGTCCCACGTCTACTTTTCTCTTCCCTTGCAATGAAGCGTTTTGTAGACATACACTTCCTTTCTCCTCTGAGATACAGTGCAACCTCGATTGAAAACGAGTACCGACTGCCTTCACTACATCTGCGGCGGCATGTGCCGTCGTCGAATCCAATTTCTCGCACCGTTTGCGCGTGCGAGCTTTCCGAATGTGTCGATGCCGCAATCGGTCCAGTCGCTTAAACCCAGTTAACGTTTACCGGACGGCTGCTAAATCTTCAGCGCGCGCACCTTCCAGGAAGAACAAAACGCGTTTGCAAACTGCATCTCTCAGCACCAACGGAACGCTGAGGCTGGTTTTCAATCACTTCGTCGTCTGCGACAGGCACGGAGCAGAATCGTATGG
>JBOGMU010000227.1:0-10704 GCA_050746865.1 Candidatus Acidiferrales bacterium | reverse complement strand
GAACATTCCAACCGACAGAGGGAAGGGTTCTTGGCAAGACGTGAAGATTATGCTGCCGATGAACGCGTGTTCCTCCGGCGGAAGCTGAACCATCCGCTGAGTCTTGTCGCGCATAATGTGGGGCTGAACGAACACGATGATCGTACAAATGCGAAGATGACGAAACCGGATCGCTTGATGAACTACAAACGCCGTATTCCGCGCTCAATCCAACTTGCCGCCCTCATCGTAGCCGTCGTTTTTTGCGCGAACGCTCAGCAATCGGTGCGTCCGCCTGCCAGCTACCCGCCGCTCCCTGATTGGATCAGCATCCAGCGGGATATTCATTACGACCGCTACCCTGCCACGGTTCTGGACGTTCTCCAGCCAAAACAACGCGAAGCAGCAAAGGCCCCAGCAGTGGTTGTCTTTCACGGAGGCGGCTGGATTCACAGCGGCAAAGAAACTGCCTACACTTCGCTATGCCTCCCGTATCTGGAAAGAGGCTTTGTCGTTTTCAACGTGGAATATCGCGTCGCTTCGCAAGCTACCGCGCCCGCCGCAGTCACTGATGCTCTCGACGCAACACACTGGGTTTTCGAGCACGCTCAGCAATACAATGTCGACACGAAGCGAGTCGTGATCACAGGCGGTTCAGCCGGCGGACATCTCGCGCTTATGGTCGGCATGACGCCGAAGTCCGCGCGTCTTGGCCCCGTTGATCCTGTCGCCGCCATCATCGATGGTTACGGTATAACCGACGCCGTCGAATTGCTCAACGGTCCGCATCATCAGGATTGGGCCAATCAGTGGATTCCGGCCGGTCCCCAATGTGTCGAACTGGCTCGCAGCGTTTCACCCATAACGTACGTACGCCACGATCTTCCGCCCATCTTCATCGTTCAGGGCGCCGACGACAACACCGTACCCACCGAGCAATCCATTCGCCTCCACGACGCACTAGATATGGACGGCGTTCCGAACGAAATTGACGTGGTACCCAACGCCAAACACGGCCTCAGCCGCGAACAATGGGGTCCCGCCGACGAAAAAATCTTCGCCTTCCTGAAAGCTCACGGAATCGAAGGCCCAGTAGCGGTCCAGTAGCACTTTAATCCGAGCGTTCCTGACGTTCGCTAGACACTAGCCACTCGTCACTAGTCGCTGTCTTTTTCTAGCGCGAAAAAATCCTGCTTTTGGCATTCCCATTTTGGAAATGACGTCCGCAATCCACGCATCAGCCCACGTAGAGAGCGAAATAACGCATGAAATCCGACCATCTGTTGCGCAAGCCATTTTTAAGGTGACAAACGCGCCATTCTTGGCCATTTAAGCCCACTTAAGCCCATTTTAAGGTGCCAAGTGCGCCATTTTTGTCACAGCTGTTGTCCGCCGATGCTCGAATCCGTGCCGAACCAGCGGGCGCTTTCTCTGTTAGCATCGTCGCGTGAAACGACTTGTCTTTGCCGCAAAGGCTGTGTTCTTCGATTGGGATGGCACGCTACTTAATTCTTTTGCGGCCGATGAGCGTGCATATCTCTCGATGTTTGAAGCACTTGGAATCAACTTCACCGCGGAAGATCTTGCGCGCAACTATCACCCTGATTGGTATCACGTATATCGAGCGGCTCGCATCCATCGTTCTCGCTGGCAGGAAGCCGATCGCTTGTGGCGCGAAGCCTACGCCCATGAAAACACAAAACTTCTGCCGGGCGCCCGCACCGTTCTCCGCAATCTTGCGAAGCGATTTACCTTGGGATTGGTCACAAGCGGGAGCCGCGATCGCGTCTGTATCCAGTTGGAAAATCTACATGTTGCAAACCATTTTGCCGTGCGCGTCTGCTCGGAAGATGCGTCGTCTCGCAAGCCTCATCCCGCGCCATTAAAGCGCGCTCTCGCTCTCGCGGGACTCGCGCCCGAAGATTGCGTCTACGTAGGCGATTCCCCTCAAGACATAGAAATGGCGCGCCGCGCAAAGGTTCGCTCCATCGGCATCTTCGGCCCTTTCCCGACGGAAGCCGGCCTGCGAACTGCGCGCCCAACGCTGTTATTGAAGTCTATAACGGAGTTGCCGCACCGCTTGGCGGAAAGCGCAGAACCTACATATTGTCAACAAGTTACTGAGTCGAGGAAGAAGCCGGGGCAGAAGAAGCGGCGGGCGCGGCGTCGGGTCGGCGCTTGAAATTCGTGTCGCGGATAACCAACTTGACGGGCAGTAGGGTCCCGTCGTCTAGCTTTACTTCGCCGTCGGAGGACGTGTACGTGGGCAGCCAGTACTTGTCTTCGAAGTTTTCGCGGTAAGTTTCAAACATCGTGAATGGCCGATTCTGCCCCGAAGGCTCTACCTCCAATACGAATTTTCCCCAGCTTCGGACGATCGCCAGGTCGTGATCGTCAACCCAAATCACGCCATCGAAAAAGCGCTGTTTCCTGCTGAAACCCTTGGGTTTAACCTGAAACACATACGTATTGATCTGATCGATTTGCTGCTGGCCGGCGTAAAGAAAATTGTAGTTGGGAATATCCGCAGTCGTGAGGAAGAAGTATGGAATGTCCGCCATGCCCATCACGTCCTGCAACGTAAAATGCGTCATCATTGCCTGGGGCTTCGACTCTTTCGTTACGCTCCAATAGCGCTGGTCTTCTTTGAAATACGTGTCGCCGGTTGCGGTGATCATCGCTGCAGGATTCGTCTCCTCCTCGAAGCGAATCGTCTGCGTAAACGTATATAAATCATAGGCTTGCTTCATTGTGTCTTCGTTTGCGGCGAAGCGCTGGATGATCTGCTGCTCGGGAATCGGCGGCGGTCCGGGATGCGGCACCGATGGGAGTCGCTTCACGTTGATTGTGGGCGGAGGCGCCATCGGCCCTTGGTCTTGGGCGCGCACGGCAATGGCGCCGGCAAGCGCCGCGACGAAAATTAGCGAGATTAAAGATCGCATTCGCATAGAGATACGAAGATACACCAAATATTTGGATGCAGCCCAACGGCGAAATGTTCAGCTTTATCTTCAACTTGGCTAGCACAAAATGATACAACTCCTAGTATTTCGCGCCTGGATATTGAGTGCGAAATCCAACGAAATCGGGCGAGTTCGTGCCAGGCATCGCTACCAATTTGGCACCGTAAACAGCCCTTAAAATGCCAAAAAATGCCAAAAATGGCGCATTTGGCGCCGTAAAAACGGCTTATTTCAAGCGATCGCAATCGAGGTGTTTGCCACGCCAAATATTTACACTTTGGAGTGTTTTAGCATGACCTTGACTCCGCCGACGATGATTCATGAGCGGTGGTCTGTTAGAATCATGCTCCCGTGGAACAAAGGTTCTCGTAGCCTGTGAATGAGCAGCGCGTCGCGCGACGATACCACGTAAGCGGAATGGTGCAAGGGGTGGGCTACCGCTACTTCGTGCAGGGCGTGGCCGAGCGCCTCGGTCTAGCCGGGTACGCGAAGAATCTGTGCGATGGGCGCGTGGAGGTCTACGCTATCGGCAAGGAAAAGGATTTGGGCGTACTTCGCGCGCAGCTTGAGCGCGGACCGGAATCGGCTTCTGTTTCCGGGGTAAACGAGAGCGATGCGCCTACTGAAGCGAAATACGGGCGCAGCTTTTCGATCGAATTCGACCAGTGATGTTGCAAGGATCTCCGAGCCGTAGGTTTACGAATAGAAGGCGCCGAAAAGGGCAGGTTTTCGGTTTGGTCGCCGGCGGCCGAGGACTAAGGCGTTCTTTGAAATATTGAAGAGGAGACAATGGAAAATCTGAAGAAGCTGATTCGCGAGATCCCGGATTATCCCAAGCCGGGAATTCTTTTCTACGATTTGACGACGCTGCTCGCGGACAAGGAGGGCTTTCACTCCCTCGTCGATCAGCTTTGCTCCCACTATAACGGGAAACAGAGGGTCGACGTTGTCGCTGGTATCGAGGCCCGCGGATTCATCTTCGCACCCGCTCTCGCGTATCGTTTGGGGGCAGGCTTCGTTCCGGTGCGGAAGCCCAAAAAGCTCCCCTGGAAAACCTCCTCGGTTACGTACCAACTCGAATACGGATCCGATTCGCTGGAAATCCACCAAGACGCCATTAAGCCGGGCGAACGCGTGGTGATCTGCGACGACCTTTTGGCAACGGGAGGCACCGCTGCAGCCGCAGCTGAGCTCGTCCGAAATCTTGGCGGCGAAGTGGCTGGCGCCGCGTTCGCGGTTGAGCTGAATTTCTTGAACGGGCGCGCAAAGCTTCCTGGCATCGACGCGTTTTCTCTCATCAAATACGACAAGTAAGCCACAGTGCTCGATCGCAAGCGGGTCGGCCGTCACAGAAGAACAAAGTAATGGCAAAAACGCCCCGCGAGAACCGCCCGCAAATTCGCGGGCAACGGTGGCAACTACGAAAGCAAGTTCAAAAGCAAAGGCAACGGCTGCCCGACTGAAGGTCGAGTCGGCCGCCAGACGAGCAAAATCAAAATCCCGGCATGCGCCTATGCAGAGTGGGGCTGCGGAACTTGGGTTTCCGTAAGTGCGTTTGAGCCGTCAGGCGCATGGTCCAAAGGCGTCGCTTTGAATTCCCCGCGGATACGCGGAAGCGATTGCGGATGGTGCTGCTGCAGGAAAGCGATCAGCTTTTCGCGAACGACGCAGCGTAGATTCCAGGCGACGCTGGAATCGGACGCGTCCATCAGAGCGCGGATTTGCATGGCGCGTTCGTTTGAGTCAGTCACCTGCAGAACGTTGACCTCGCCCTTCCAATAATTTGTGGATTTCAAGATTCGCGTTAATTCCTGGCGAAGTTCGTCAATAGGCGTCGTGTAGTCCACCCACAAAATGACATAAGCGAGCAGATCGGCGCTGGTGCGAGTCCAATTCTGGAACGGATTCTCGATGAAATAAGAAAGCGGAAGGACGAGGCGGCGCAAATCCCAGATGCGTACAACGACGTAGGTGGTCTCGATCTCCTCGATCCAGCCCCACTCATTTTCTACCACGACCACATCTTCCAGACGGATCGGCTGAGTAAGGGCGATTTGAATGCCCGCGACAAGACTTGAGAAAGTGGGCTTCATCGCCATTCCTACGACCAAACCAGCCAACCCGGCGGAAGCGAGAATGCCGGTGCCGATCTGCCGGATAGCAGGAATCGTCATCAATGCGAGCGCGCCGGCGACAACGACGACGACAACGCTGACAATTCGGCGCAGGGCACGAATCTGCGTTTGAATCTTGCGGGCGAGCAGATTATCGGCAACATCCACGCGATAACGGGAGCCAAGAATGTCAACGGCAACATCTGTAAGCAGGAGGAGGAGCCATGCAACGGAGGCAATGAAAGCGATACCGGTGACATGGGCAAGCACCGATTTGAGCAGCGGTGGCAACGGAGCCGCAGGCGCGGCAATCGTGATCGCGAGCAAGGGAAGCATCCAGCGAGATGCACGTTGCGTGTGCATAATCGCTGAATCCTTCAACACACTAGGGGAACGCCGGGCGAGGCGCTTGAGTATCGCGAATAATATCAAGCGGAACAGGAGCGCCAGCAGAACGCTGCCAACTATAATTGCGGCGGACCATATCCACGGCTTCCAGTAAGCGAATGAAACATGCATCAAGGCGACCTCCTTTTAGAAGATTTACGGTCTGGCAGCGCTATGGACAAACATCGCTCCATTGTTTCGCATCACGCGCGCGCGAGGGAAGGGGTAAATCGTGTAGATCGACTTACATCGCGTGGGAGATGAGCGTTTATTTTGGATAAGGATGGCCAGCGAGGATAGCGAAGCCGCGGTAAATTTGTTCGGCGAGGACGACGCGGGCGAATTCGTGCGGCATTGTGAGACTTGAGAGAGAGAGTTTGTGCGTGGCTTTGGTGCGCAGATCATCGGGAAAGCCTTCGGCGTCGCCGCAGGCGAAGACGAGTTCGCGAGTAGCACGATCGCGAAGATCGCGCAGCCATTTGGCGAATTGTTGAGAGGTGAATTGCTTGCCGGCGGCATCGAGGAGGACGATGGTTGCAGAGGAATCGAGTTTGAGCTTGCGTAGCGCTGCTGGGGAAGCATCGCGGAGTTCGGTGATTTCGAGGTCGGCGTAGCGGCGGATGCGGGAAGCGTAGTCATCGATAAGCGAGCGGCATTCTTCGCGGCGCGTTTTGCCGAGCATGATGAGGCGGATTTTCATGGGGATAGTGGAGCATATCGGAAAATCTGTCGCAGAAGCGGATGACCGGAAAAAAAAGAGAGGTCCTTCGCCGCGCCCTTAAAACGGGCGCGGCCCAGGATGACGAGATTTTGAATTAAGCCCGAAACCATAAGATTTGAATTGAGCCGCATTTTAAATGAGGCTTAAAAGAGTTAGCGGTGGGCGGCACCGGCTTCGGGTTCGGCGGAGGTGCGGGATGCACGGTCATCGGCGATGTCCAGGCGTTCGGCGTTGCGCCAGAGGCGTTCGAGATCGTAATACTCGCGGGCTCGTTCGCTGAAGATATGGACGATGAAACTGCCGTAATCGAGCAGGAGCCATTCGGCGACGCCCGCTTTTCCTTCGCGGTGGGAGAGATGCCGGCCGTGGTTATCGAGGCTTTCCTCGACGGCTTCGGCGATAGCGCGTAGCTGCGGCTGGCTTTGACCGGAACAAAGGACGAAATATTCTGCGAAAGCGCCCGTCTCGCCTAGATGGAGCACAACGATATCGAGCGCTTGCTTGTCCTGGGCCGCTTCTACGGCAAGGCGAATTTCTGGGCTAACGGACGAGAGGTTTAGGGGCACAGTCACCGGTATAGGGCCTGTCTGAGAATGTATTCCTCCACACGCGCCGGCACAAGTCCCCGAATTCCCTGAGAACGCTCGATGCGTTCGCGGACTTCGGTGGAGGAGACGTGGCTGGCGACGGTCGGCAGGAGGTGTACGGCCGATTTGCGAAGCGCGATCTGGTGGCTTTCTGCGGTGTGCGTGCGGCCAAGCTTTTCGGGCGGAATTACAAGTCGCAGGGCATCAAGGCGAAAGCCCGGTCGGCTGGCGATGATGAAATCGCAGGCATCAAGGAGAGTTTCGTAACTCTTCCACGTGGGAATTTCCAGGAACTGGTCCGCGCCAACGATGAAGTAGAGGTGATCTTCGGGATGCTCGCGACGGAAGCGGCGGACTGTGTCAATTGTGTAAAAAACGTGGCCGGGACCTTCAAGGGGCGCTTCGGCGACAGAGGCAAGGTAATGTGCATGGTCGGCGCAGGCGAGCGCAACCATTGTATAGCGATGCAGAAACGGAGCGAGGTCGCGCTTGGCTTTGTGCGGCGGACGCGATGACGTAATGAAATAGATCGTATCAAGATGAAAGCGGCGAAGGGCGGCTTCCGCAACTGCCATGTGGCCCGCGTGAATGGGATCGAAAGTGCCGCCGAACATTCCGATGGAATGGCGATGCGCGTGGGGCTTGTGAGAGGTCAACGATCCTCCCGGTGAGATGAGGCTGAGTCGTCATGGGCCGGCGGAAGCGGCAGTGGTTGCGCCGGCTCAGCCGGCGGTTCGGGGTTTAGAACGCGATCAAGTGCGTTTGCGATCGCACGGACCAACTCGACGATGCCTTCACCGGATGCGGACGAGATCGCATGAAATTCAAGGCCGCGCTTGGCGGCGAAATTGCGGAGTTCATCCAGGTGACCGCGATCTGTGGTCGCGTCGAGCTTGGTGGCGGCAACAATGATCGGTTTTGCGGCAAGATCGGGGCTGAATGCAGCGAGTTCGCGTTCAATGATTTCGAAATCCTCGATGGGATCGCGCGGGTTCGCGTCGCTCGTATCAACTAAGTGCACGATGAGGCGGGTGCGCTCGAGATGCTTGAGAAAGCGCGTACCAAGACCGGCGCCCTCGTGAGCGCCTTCGATGAGGCCGGGAACGTCAGCGACGACGAAGGTACGGCCTGTGCCGGGCGCTGCATCGGGATCGGCGGAGACGACACCGAGATGCGGTTCGAGAGTGGTGAAGGGATACGCGGCAATCTTCGGGCGCGCGGCCGAAATGCGCGAGATCAGAGTGGATTTTCCGGCATTGGGAAAACCAACGAGGCCGACGTCAGCCAAAAGGCGGAGCTCGAGACGCAGATGGCGCTCTTCTCCGGGGCGGCCGGGTTCATGTTCGCGAGGCGCCTGATGCCACGGCCTCACAAAAGCGGGATTGCCGTTGCCACGACCGCCGCGACCGCCACGAGCGGCGAGGAAACGCTGGCCAGGCTGCGTGAAATCGAAAAGCTGCTCACCGGTATCAGCGTCAAAGATGAGGGTGCCGACTGGAACAGCAAGAACAGTTGTGGCTCCGGAGCGTCCGTGGCAATCGGAGCCTTCGCCGTGACGTCCGCGCTCGGCTTTGAATTCGCGATTATAGCGGTAGCGAAGAAGCGTATTGTCATGCGGGTTCGAGTCAATATAAATGTCGCCGCCATTGCCGCCGTCGCCGCCGGATGGGCCGCCGCGGGGGACGTATTTTTCGCGGCGGAAGGCCATGCAGCCGTTGCCGCCATCGCCGCCTTTGACTAGTATTTTGGCTTCGTCAGCAAACATGGCGAGAGTGGTCCTGCTGGGAAGAGGAAGAGGGATCCTTCCCGAAGAATCGGCCGGGACGCAAAGAACGCGTCGCTTCGCTGAGGATGACGCCAAAAGCGAGCGAGGCGGTCCTGTGGGATGCTTGAAAACATATAAGCGGCACGCGGGAGGGGCGCGCCACAAGCGAGATGCGGTAGGCCAAGGGATCAGCTTGCTGCGGCGGGCTGCTCCGCGAGCGGAAGAACATTGATGACACGGCCGTGCTTGCCGCGATCGGCGAACTGAACAACGCCGTCAATGAGGGCAAAGAGCGAATCATCTTTTGCGCGGCCGACATTTTTGCCGGGCTTGTAGCGCGTGCCACGCTGGCGAATCAAAATGCTACCGCAATTGACGACTTGGCCGCCAAAGCGCTTAACGCCTAGCCGCTGTCCGTGCGAGTCGCGTCCGTTTACGGATGACCCGCCACCTTTCTTGTGTGCCATGACAAAACTCCCGAGGAAATTTTCGTTCGGCGCTTAAGGCACCGTTCGCCTAACGCGGCGAAATTGATAAATCAAAATCTGTGCTTCAGGGGCTAAAGCCCTATGATGTGCTGCCTTTATGGCGGGGCTGGAAGCCCCGCCCTTCCGCGTCCTGCTAAAACCCTGCGTATTGAGAACCTTCTCGTCGTGGCTAAAGCCACGATTTACAAACATTCTCCAAAGAGTGCTTCAGGAAAGCTGGATATCACCGATCTCGACGGTCGTGTAATTCTGGCGATGGCCACGCAGGATCTTATATTGGCGCGTCTTTTTGAATTTCATAACCTTAAGCTTGGGCCCACGGACGTGCGCGACAATCTTTCCGGTTACTTTCGCCTTGGCGATTCCCGATCCGGAGACGATCTTCTTCTCGTCCGTACGGACCGCGAGAATATTGTCAAAGGTTATGCTGCCGCCGACTTTTCCATCCAGGCGCTCGACACGGATTGTCTCGCCCGGCACGGCGCGATATTGCTTGCCCCCACTACGAATTACGGCGTACATGCTGCCTCCCAGCAAAGTTGAGAAACCTTAATTGTAGCGGCAGGCCCGCACGGGCGTCAACGAACTCTTGTGCGCTGCCGAATTAGAGCGCTGGAGCCGGTGACGAGTTGCGGAGGACCCTTGTGGAGGAGAGCACGCTTTTCGTATCGGCGGCGTGTTAGAATCGGCTTCTCGCGCGGGATTGCGGCGCGTCTATTTAGGCCCGTAGCTCAGTTGGTTAGAGCGCCACCTTGACACGGTGGAGGTCTGCGGTTCGAGCCCGCACGGGCCTACCATTTATCCTACTGACCTGCCCGTAGTTGCGGTTTCCCCCGTCTTGGCTTCTGAGACCTTAAAGCGTTCCGTAGCGGATTCCGTAGCGGATTCAGCCTGATTTCGTCCGTTTAAGAGAACCTCCACAGCCTTCTGTTTCAGCTCGTCACTTGGATGTGTATATCGACGGGTCATTATGATTGAGGCGTGCCCTGCCAAATCTTGAATGACTGGCATCGGAATCCCCGCATCTGCCAGCCGACTACAGAACGTATGGCGAAGCTGGTGAAATGTAATCGGCTCGATTCCTGATAAACGGACCGCACGCCGGAACGCGTTCTTGACGTCTCCAATATGGCGTTCGGGTTCCTCTGGTTTTTGAAATCTCCTAGGCGATGGGAAGACCCATTCCCCATGTGCCTGCCCGACCGACAAACGGAGCCTCTGGCGCAATAGGGAATTCAAGCCCACGCGCCTTCCTTTGCCAGACGTGGTCTTTGATTTTCGAACGATCAAGACGTTGTCGTTGAAGTCAATGTCCGCCCATTTGAGTCGGAGGATTTCGCCCCGGCGCAGTCCGGTGTATAGAGCAATCAGAATGATGGATTTAAGGTGAGGAGCTCGATACCGTAGTTCGGATTCATCGCAGGCAGCCAGAAGTTTAGTTTCTTCTTCGTGCGAAAGCACTCGGTCAGGCAATGGATCATCCAGCTTGAATAATTTGGCGTCCTTGGCAGCGTTTTTATCTGTTAGTTCCCACTCTACCGCTGTTTTCAGCATCGATTTGAGCAGGCCGATTTCGCGATTAATTGATGATTTCTTCACGCCATCTTTGAGGCGCTTCTGCTTGTAGCGCTCAACTTCAAACGGATTGATCTTGTCGAGCGGCAGTTCGCCAAAGAAAGGGACTAGCGTCCCGTTGACGT
>JBOGMU010000226.1:0-14329 GCA_050746865.1 Candidatus Acidiferrales bacterium | reverse complement strand
TACGCAATTCAAAGTGAACCAGGCGATTTGGCTGAGGATAGGGAAGCGGTCGGAGCAGCACGGAATTGACCACGGAAAACATGGTCGTATTGGCGCCGATGCCGAGCGCGAGCGTGATGGCGGCGACCGCTGTAAAACCCGGATTTTTGCGAAGCACGCGGAGAGCGAAGCGGATGTCTTGCACGAGACTATCGAGCCACGCGCCAACGCGGGCTTCGCGTACGCGTTCCTTCACCTGCTGGGTGGCGCCGAATCTGAGTCGCGCCGAGCGATAAGCGTCCTGGGGTGCAACGCCCTCGCGGATTCGCTCGTGCGCCAGCATTTCCATGTGGAATTGAATTTCGTCGTCTAGCTCGGTTTCCTGCGTTGCGTGGTTAACGAGGCGGCGGAGAAAACTCCCAAGGCGAGAAAGCAGTGGCATGGAACGCCCTCCTTTTCAGGATGCTTCGAGTGCGCGAGCAATGGCGATGGATGTTTGCGCCCAGCGTTTTGATTCTGTGGCGAATTGCGCACGGCCGGCTGCCGTCAGCCGATAAAATTTGGCGCGACGATTGTTTTCGGATTCGGCCCAGGACGACGCGATCCAGCCTTCGTCCTCCATGCGATGTAGAGCGGGATAGAGCGAGCCTTCTTCGACCCGCAACGCTTCGCGGGAAACTTGATGAATACGCTGCGCAATCCCGTACCCGTGTAATGGCTCAAGCGCGAGCACTCTAAGAACTAGAAGCTCAAGCGCTCCCTGGAGCTGGTCTTTCCCCACGCGGAATCTCCATAGATGTCTAGGCATAGACTACTAGGTATAAGCGCCAAACGCCAAACTTTGTTAGAGACTAGAGGCTTTGCTTCTGGCTTGCCGTGAATTACGGTGTGAAGACCGACGCGTAGATGTATTTTTCGTAGCGTTCCTTCATGAGGCTGTTGAACTGCACGCGGACATTGATATTTTCAGGGCTCGGGTCGTCCGGCGGGAAACGAAGGTCCTTGATTTCGACACGGTAATCGTCTTCACGGCGATCTGTGAGGGCAAATGGCTCGCGCGCGTAGAGCATATAGCGCTTCACCGATGGAGTGGCTTCGGCGGCCTTCAGATCGGGCGTATCGGGGGGCTTGAAAAAGGAAAGGCTGCGATCATTTTCGAAATCATCGGGCTTCAGGATCGGAACGGTAATCACTTCCAGGGTGTCGTCGGTGGTGACCACACCTCGCCAGACGAAAGGCGACGTGAGTGTGGGATAAGCCTGCGCCGAGTCGGCTTCGCGGCCGTGATAATCGCGATAAAGCAATAAGTGAACCGCGCGCGACCGCAGGCCGGCGCGACCGCCGACATATGCGCCGAGCAGTGCGAAAGTGACAATCGCTGCGATGCTCACACCTCGCCTTTTCTTAGCTCCGGCACCGATTTCTTCGTTGACCACGCGAATCAGAAGTGGCAGAAGCAATCCCAAGACGAGGATCGCGAGCATCCAGAAATCGAGATTGAGAACGAGATCGGTACCGTAAAAGCGGTTGTAAAACGGCCAGAAGAGCGCGACTCCCACAGTACTGACCAGATCAAGCGCAATGTGGCCCACGACGCCGATGCCGCAGAAGATCAATGCGACCCGGTACGTAACGAGGGGCGGCCGCTTCTTCTGAGGGTTGTCCCAGGGCATTTTTTTATCGAGTCTGACAAAAAGATAGGCGAGCACGCAGGAGAGAATAATTGCGCCGATGATGGAGTGGAAGACGACGCGATGCATCCGGAAAAACGCGCCCGGCGAAATGGCGTACCCGATGCTGTCGATATCTGGCGCGACGCCGCCAACCACCATCATCAGCATGCCAAAGCGGGGTAAACGATTGCGCGCGGTCTGCGAAAGCGCAATCGAGGTAAATGCGTGGGTAAACGGCTCCAAGCGCGGTCCTTTCGGTTCAAAGATGAGCAATAGAGTTACGCGCAAAGCTACTGCGGGGTTACAAGAGAAAGTGCATCCGGCACCACACGGAAGACCAGCGGCAGAGGACCGATGGGCTCGCCATCGACTTGCGCGAAGGCGGGTTCGGGCCCGGCGGACTCGCAGACGACCTCCGTGGCCTTCCAGGCGCCAATCCCTTGCAGAGAACGCAGCTTGCCCATGAGCAACGCGGGAAGGCATGAGGCGTAGCCAAAGCGGCTCTTCATCGAGTTGGTGACGATCTCGAAGGAGTCGTCGTAGAGGCTCGCGCCCGTGGTGATCTTAAACGGGCCGCCGTAATTTACGGTACGGCCTACGACGATGGTTGTCGCGCGCGTGTCCTGTCCGTTTGATCGAATGCGCATTTCGGGAAAACCGTACGTGAAAAGCTGGCGGAATCCCTCAGTCCAGTAGGCAAGCTGGCCGACTTTATTCTTGAAGTCGCAATTCACGCCGTTGACGATCGCGCCATCGGGCCCGGCGCCCCCAACGCAAATAAAATAGCGCCCGCCTTTCGGGATCGCTGCCGATGCGGAGCCGTTGCCGTTCACAGGGGCGACCTGGCCGAGCGCGATCCGGCGAACCTTTCCAGCGGGGATCAGCCGTGCAGCTTGCGGAATGTCCCAGGGGATGCGCAGCTCTTTTGCAAGGATATTTGCCGTGCCCGCGGGAAGAAGCGCCATCGGCACATCGCTTCCCGCGAGGCCGTTAACGACTTCATTGACCGTGCCATCGCCTCCGCAGGCGATGACCATGCCGCGCCGTTGTTCGACGGCGATGCGGGCAACCTGCGTGGCTGAATTGGGGCCTTGCGTCGGAGCGAGCTCGGTGCGGATGCCGGCCTCTTTCAGTGTGCGCGCAGCATGTTCCACCTCGACGAAACGGCGATGCCGTCTGCGGCCGCTGGCGGGGTTATAAATTAAGAGCGCGTCTGTGATTCCTTCGGGCATTCCTTGTCTTAGCCTTTTCGACTCGTACTGGCGCTCCGTTTTGCTTGTCGCGTCGTATCAGGCGGAGCAGCGCCCTTCACGCAAACTCGCATTGTATAATATCCCGCCGTTATACCGGGGTTCGAACTCGCCAGGAATTTCATGCCTAATCAACGCGAAGCCGCGAAGGAAATCGAGCGCCTGAGGAACGAAATCCGGAGGCACGAGTATCTCTATCATGTCGCCGACGATCCGGAAATATCGGACGCCGAGTTCGACAGGCTGATGATTCGTCTTCGGGAACTTGAGGCGGAATACCCGTCGCTGGTAACCCCGGATTCCCCGACGGTTCGCTTGGGCGGCGCCGTGCGCGAGGGTTTTCAGAAGGTTCAGCACACGACGCCGATGGTCAGCCTCGACAATGCGTTTTCGTTCGAGACGCTCGGCGATTTTGACCGCCGTGTGCGTGAGTTGGTGGGCCGCGAGAATATCGATTACGTCGCAGAGCACAAGTTCGATGGCCTGAGCATTTCGCTACGCTATGAGAAAGGACATCTGGTGCGGGGAGTCACGCGCGGCGACGGCACAACCGGCGAAGAAGTGACGCCGAATGTGAAAACGATCCGCTCGATCCCGTTGAGTGTTGAGGCAGCGCTGCTGAAAAAAGCCGGGCTGCCGCAGGATTTCGAGGTGCGCGGCGAAGTGTTGATGAACCGCAAGGCGTTTGAAGCGCTCAATGAGCAGCAGGCCGCGCAGGCCGGAAAAATATTCAAGAGCCCGCGCAACTCGGCGGCGGGATCGGTTCGCGTGCTCGATCCGAGAATTACCGCTTCGCGCCGCCTGGATTTTTTTGCCTATTACCTGCTTGTCGATGGACGCCCTGCCAAGAAGCGCCTATCCGAAATGCTCGGCGTGTTGAAAGAAATCCATTTTCGGGCAAGCGAGGATTGGAAGCTTTGCCGCGGCATCCGCGAGGTAGAGAAATACATTGGCATGTGGGAGAGCAAGCGAGAAAAGCTTCCGTATGAAATCGATGGCGTGGTCGTAAAGGTTGACGAGGTCGCGCTGCAAAACGAACTGGGCCACACGTCCAAGGCGCCGCGCTGGGCCATCGCGTACAAATATCCGGCTCGCCAGGAAACCACGCTCGTGAGGGAAATTCTCGTGAGCGTTGGCCGCACGGGCGTACTTACTCCGTTCGCTGTCTTCGAGCCGGTGACGATCGGCGGCGTGACCGTCTCGAAATCGACGCTGCACAATTTGGACGAAGTGCGGCGGCTCAATGTCCACGCGGGTGACACAGTGCTTGTTGAACGCGCCGGCGAAGTGATTCCGCATGTTCTCAGCGTTGTAAAACACGGCACCGAAGAAGTCGAATTCCAGATGCCCGCAAAATGCCCGGTTTGCGGCACGCGCATTCACAAGGATGAGGATCAAGTGGCTTATCGCTGTGTCAACGTTTCCTGTCCTGCGCGCCGGCGCGAGTCGATCCTGCATTTCGCCGGACGTCACGCGATGAATATCGATGGCCTCGGTGAGAAGATCGTTGTTCAACTGCTCGATAGGGAACTTGTGAAGGACGTCGCGGACCTCTACAAACTCGATCTCGACACCATTGCGGGGCTCGACCGCATGGCGGAAAAATCCGCGCAAAACCTGCTCGACGAGATCGAGGCCAGCAAGAAGGCGCCCCTGCCTCGCCTGATTTATGCGCTCGGCATCGATTTTGTCGGTGAACGTACGGCGCAATTGCTAGCCACGCATTTCGGAGCGATGGAAAAGCTCGCGAATGCCAGCCTCGAAGACTTAATGGAAGTAAACGAAGTCGGGCCGAAAGTGTCGCAAGGCGTTGCCGACTTTTTCTCCGAGCCCGTGAATAAGAAGTTGATCGAGCGGCTGCGCGCCGCAGGTGTAAACATGAAAGAAGAGCGGCGCGAACCCAAAGGTACAAAGTTCGCTGGAATGACATTTGTGTTTACGGGCACGCTCGCCAATCGCACGCGCGAAGCGGCCGAAGCGCTTGTTCCCTCGCAAGGCGGCAAAGTGGCGTCGTCGGTGAGCAAAAAGACGAGTTACGTCGTCGTTGGCACGGATCCGGGATCGAAATTCGACAAAGCCAAAGCACTCGGCGTGCCTATCCTCGACGAAGCGGGTTTCGAAAAGCTACTTACTGGGCGCTAGTTCCGTTTTCAGAACCCCTTTCAAAAGCCACGAATGCAAATTGCGGGCGCATTGAGCCTTAGGAACTGAGTTATAGTTCCTCGCGCCACGAAGGCTCGTGCTCGGAGACTGTCACTTTATGAAACGTCAATTGCGGAATTTCATCTACGTGCTGTGCGGCATATTTGTGATTGTTGTGTGCGCGGGA
This sequence comes from Candidatus Acidiferrales bacterium, assembly GCA_050746865.1. Lineage (GTDB taxonomy): Bacteria > Acidobacteriota > Terriglobia > Acidiferrales > UBA7541 > Palsa-295. The sequence goes on along the minus strand of JBOGMU010000226.1, from coordinate 9,098 downwards.
GCCGCAGAGACTCCGTCCGTTGTCGTCAATGACGTAAAGTGGACCACGCTGGGCCAGAACGAAAACGATTCGATGCCGATTGGCAATGGCGACCTTGCCGCGAACGTTTGGACCGAGGAGAGCGGCGACATCGTATTGCTTGTTGCCAAGGCTGATGCCTGGACCGAATTCGGCAAACTCGTAAAGCTTGGCCGCGTGCGAATTGAACTTACTCCGAATCCTTTTGAAGGAGCCGGGAACTTCACGCAGATCTTGCGACTCGAAGACGCGACGATCGAGATCAAAAGCGGCAAGAACACGGTGCTCGTATGGGCGGACGCGAATCAGCCCGTGATTCACGTAGAGGCACATTTAGAGCGCCCCGCGACGATGCAAGCCAAACTGGAGGTCTGGCGCACGAAGACGCATCCCTATAACGATCCTTCGCCCGATAAAGGCGGAATGTTCGCGTTCGGCAATCATCCGGTCTCGCTCGATTTTGAAGCGGACACAATCATGCCCGCGGACAAAAATCAGATCACTTGGTACCACTTCAATTCCGCCAGTGTCTATCCGTTGGTTCTACAGCAGGAGCATTTGGAATCGCTGCTGCAGAAGTATCCCGATCCATTTTTGCACCGGTGCTTTGGTGCGGCCTTGGTCGGTCCGGGACTTTTCAGTACCGACAATGAAACGCTGAAATCGGCCTCGCCAGGGAAGAGTCCGCGTCTTGATTTAATCGCACTGACTACCACGGGCACGGCTTCCGGCGACGCGTGGCGAAGTTCGCTCGACTCGCTCGTAAAACAGACAGACTCGACCGCTCTCGCAGACGCTCGCCGTGCCCACGAGCGTTGGTGGAGTGACTTCTGGAATCGCAGCTGGATGCATGTGACGGGCTCTGACGATGCGGAGAAGGTCTCGCAGGGCTACGCGATGCAGCGCTATATGATGGCGACCTCTTCGCGCGGGGCATTTCCGACAAAATTCAACGGCGGCCTCCTCACCGTGGGACACGATATGCCGGCGAACGCAGAATCGACCGCGGACAATCACGATCCCGACTTCCGTAGGTGGGGCAGCAATTACTGGAATCAGAACAATCGGCTACTTTACTGGCCCCTGATTGCCACCGGCGATTTCGATTTGCTAAAGCCATGGTTTGATATGTATTTGAACTCCCTACCGCTGGCCAAAGACCGGACCAAACTCTATTTTCATCACGACGGCGCAGCATTTATCGAGACGGAGTATTTCTTTGGCCTGACGAACATCAACGATTTCGGCTGGGATAACCCGACGGGCGAAGTCCAGAACCGCTACATGCGTTACCACACGCAGGGCGCGCTGGAAGTCATCGGGCAAATGCTGGACGAATACGACATGACGCAAGATGCGGATTTCGCGCGCAAATACCTGGTTCCCTTTGCCGATGCAATCGTGACCTATTACGGCGAGCAGTGGCCGCGCGGCGCAGACGGCAAAATCCTGATGTCGCCGGTGCAATCGCTAGAAACGTATCAGCTGACGGCCGTGAATCCCACGCCCGATATTGCGGGCTTGCAAGACGTGATTCCCCGTTTGCTCGCGCTGCCTTCCGATTTAACGACCACCGAGCAGCGCACCTTCTGGAAGAAAACGCTCGACGATCTACCGTCTATCGCAATCGGTAAGACAGCAAACGGCAAACTTCCGCCGCTCGGCAAAGGCGATCCTGATGGCAAGCCCGAGATTTTGCCGGCGCAGGAATACCCGAAGACGAGCAACTCAGAGAATCCGGAGCTTTACGTCGCGTTCCCATACCGGATTTACGGCGTCGGCAAGCCCGGGTTGCAACTCGCGCGAGACACATTCGCAGCGCGGCTCTTCCCGCAAGAGACCTGCTGGGGACAGGATGGCACGGAGTCCGCTGTCTTGGGATTGACGGACGTCGCGAAGAAAGCGGTGATTGCGGAATTCACAAATTATGGCAATCAACGCTTTCCGTGGTTTTGGAAGGCAGGCCATGACTGGATACCCGATTTAGACAACGGCGGCTCGGGAATGATCACGCTTCAATTGATGCTGATGCAAACGGATGGAAAAAGGATCCAATTGCTTCCGGCGTGGCCGAAGGACTGGAACGCGGATTTCAAGCTGCATGCTCCATACAATACGACCGTGGAAGGCCACGTCATCGGCGGCAAAATCACACAGCTTAAAGTGACGCCGGAAACGCGAGCCAAAGACGTGGTGATCGTTTCCGGCGCCGACAACTGAGTGAAGGGAACTAACCCGCGAACTGGACGATCGAGTGCAGGAGCGATTTTGCAGCGTCTGGCACAGCGGTCGCGCCGCTCAGAATCGTGTGACGATCCGCGCTGGCGCCGTAGATGGCTTCATTGGCGTTATCGTCCGATTTCACCACGGCACCTTGTAAGCTGACCCCGGCAAAAACGCCCTTGGCGCGCGAATAAGACAAAATTTCCGCGTTCAGCTTGATGTCCGTATCGGCGGCCGCCGTGCGTCCGACGGGGCCGGCGGCTACTGAGGCATCCGCGCCTAATTTGAATCGATCGCTCAGCAGGCTATGCAATGCGTGTTGGTTCATGAAGAGCAGCACGAGATCGGTGGACGAACCGCCGATCTGATAACCGATGCTGCCGCCGCTGACCGCCAGAAACAGTGGTGCGCTCCATTGCTTGTTTCCCGAACGGCAGGTTGCAATTCCGCGCCCGTAATTGCCGCCAAAAATGAAGGCAAACTTGAGTTGGCCGGGGATAATCGCGATGCATTGAGCCTTATCGAGCAGGCCCGCGGGAATGCCCTGATCGGGCGCGTCCATGATTTCGTTGAAGACCTGATCGGCGTGATGGACGCGATTGATGGCATCGTCTTTCTCCGAGGCCATGGCTGTGAGAGTGGTAACGAGGGCCACGAGCGTGATAATGAGAATGCGCTTTAGCATGCGCTTGCCTCCTCCAGGTTTTAATTTTCTATTCGTTCGCCGGGAACGCGCAATTCAACACAGGAAAGCTCACACTCAGTTTCCGCGCGATCCCTCGATTTCACAATATGTATTTGAATTCGGCTCGATTTCACAACCGGCTTTCCATCCACATAGATGCCGCAGTTTACTCAGAGGGTTTCTCGGAGGCCCATACCCGATTGTTCTTCGTGCGTTCGCTTCACAGGATATAATCTTGGCCTCTCATGCGCATTCAAAAGATTACCCTGCGGGAAATTCATCTCAATCTTGTTTCGCCATTTGAGACCAGCTTCGGTAAAACCACGTTGCGGCGAATCGTGCTCGTCGAGGCGGACGTCAATGGCATTTCGGGCTGGGGCGAAGCGACGGCCGGGGAAGGCCCATTTTACAGCTACGAAGACGTAGAGACGGCTTGGCACGTCCTGCGCGATCACCTATGGCCGCTGGCGAAGGGCAGGGAATTCGGTTCGGCGTCGGAAGTTTATGGAATGCTCGCACGCGTCCGCGGACACAACATGGCCAAGGCAGCGCTCGAGACGGCAGTCTGGGATGCGGATGCGAAGCACAACAACATGCCTCTCTGGAAGCTGCTCGGCGGCACGCTTACTGAGATTCCGTGCGGCGTTTCCATCGGAATTCAGCCGACTACGCGCGATCTTTTCGGAAAAGTCGAATGGGAGCTTCTAGCGGGCTATCAGCGGATCAAGATTAAAATCAAGCCCGGCTACGATCTGGAACCTGTGAAGCTGCTGCGCGAACGGTTTCCGCGCGTCCGGCTAATGGTGGACGCAAATTCGGCTTACAGACTGGAAGATGCGGGCCTACTCAAGCAACTCGACGCTTTCCATCTGATGATGATCGAGCAGCCGCTCGGCTATGACGATATTTTTTCGCACATGCTGTTGCAGGCAAAGCTCGACACGCCAATTTGCCTGGACGAGTGCATTCACGACATCGAACATGCACGCGCGGCGATCGAAATGCGAGCTTGCGGTATTATCAACGTGAAATTAGGGCGCGTAGGCGGGCATGCGTCCGCGCGGCAGATTCACGATTTATGCCTGTCACGCAATATCCCTGTCTGGTGCGGCGGGATGCTCGAATCGGGCATCGGCCGCGCACACAACATTGCCATGTCAACGCTGCCGAATTTTGTTTTGCCCGGCGACGTGTCCGCGAGTAAACGCTACTGGACAGAAGACGTTATCGAGCCTGAAGTCGAGGTCACCGCAGATGGAACCATTCGCGTCCCGGACCGCCCCGGCATCGGCTACGAGCCCCGCCGCGACCGAATCGAGTCGCTAACCAAGCGCTGCGAAGTGCTGGAGTAGCGGCTCTACGTGTGGCAAATAGCGTCGGAAGTGCAGCAAGTGACTTGACGCAAAGTACGCCCTTGAATCGCTTAAAGGGCGAAAAAATGGTGCGGAAATGCGTGGTTGGCGCCGTAAAACAGGACAAACTCTCCACGGCACTTCCAGGTGCCGGTTTGGGACGAACGGCCCTGAAGTCCTAGAAGTGTAGTTTTGAAAAACAATTGACAGCTTGGATTTCTATGTGTCACAGTTCGCGTGTGACACTGTTCCGCCTCAGCCTCCGGCCGGGAGAATCCATCTTCGACCAGCTTGTCTTCGCGGCGAAGAAGGCGTTCATCAGCGGCGAATTTCGGGCGGGGCAGGCATTTCCTTCGGTGCGCACGCTCGCCGCCGAATTCAAGATCCATCCCAACACAGCACATAAAGTGATTCAGCACCTGATAAACGAGCGGTGGCTCGAATCCCATCCGGGCATCGGCACAGTGGTCGCGGAAATTCCCGAACCGCGCCCGGGCGACCGAAGGCGGCTGCTGCAAAACGAAGTAGAGCAACTCGTAGTGGAAGCAAAGCGCGTCGAGCTCGATGTCGAGGATGTGGTGCAGGCAATTCGGGAGCAGTGGGCCAAGCTGGAGAAGCCGCAGGAGGTAGGCCGCAAATGATTCACGTAAAAAATTTATGGAAACGATTCGGGCGCTTCGATGCGCTGCGCGGATTGAGCTTCGAAGTCCCCGAGGGCAGCGCATTTGCGATGATCGGCGCGAACGGAGCCGGGAAAACGACGACGATCAAGGTACTAATGAATATTCTGGAGCCGTCGCGCGGAAGTGCGACGCTGCTCGGAGTGGATTCGCGGAAAATCTCGCCGCGGGAACTGGCGCGGGTCGGGTACGTTTCCGAAAACCAGGACATGCCGGCGCGTCTGACGGTGCGGGAATATGTCGCCTACCTGCGGCCGTTTTATCCGACCTGGGACCGGCAACTCGAGATTTCGATCTCGCGGCAATTGCGATTGCCGCTGGAACGCAAAATCGGCGACCTCTCGCATGGCATGCGATTGAAGATGGCGTTGCTTTGCGCTTTGCCCTACCGGCCAAAGCTTCTGATTCTAGACGAGCCCTTCAGCGGGCTCGATCCTTTAGTGCGCGACGAATTTATGGAAGGGTTGCTCGAGCAGGCGGGCGAGATGACGATTCTGATTTCGTCGCACGAATTGGCGGAAATCGACGGCGTGGCGACACACGTTGCGTTCCTCGATGAGGGCAAGCTCCTCTTTCAGGAATCGATGGCGGAGCTAACCGGACGGTTCCGCGAAGTGCAAGTCACGCTGGAAACTGAAGCCGTTCGGCCGGCGCAAATTCCGAAAGAGTGGATGCAAGTTCGCGCGATAGGGAATGTACTGACGTTTGTGGACGCGTGCTTCGAGGAAAACAGTTTGGGCGAGCTGGTGCGAGCGTGCATCGAGAGAGTGCGTGAAATCGACTCAAAGCCGATGGCTCTACGTTCGATTTTTACGACGCTGGCGCGGGCGGCGCGAGATAACGGCACGCGCTAAGGACACACAGCCAAGAGTGGCTGTGCCACAGGAGGGGCGTCGATGATCTGGCACATTTTTAAAAAGGACTTCAGGCTGTTGTGGCCGTTTGTAGCGGCCATGGCAGCGGTGTGGTGGATCGAGATGTTTATTAACTTTCACCTCGGATTGTTCGGCGAGAGCGATCTGCTCATTACCTTGACGCAAGTACTGCTTATCGCCGGCGTATTTGGGACCATGTTTTTGGTAGTCGCAATCGTCCATCTGGACCCCGTGCCTGGAATAAGACAGGACTGGCTGGTGCGCCCAATTCCGAGGGGGAAATTGCTCGTAGAGAAATTTCTGTTTGCACTGGTTCTGGTGATTGCGCCGGTTTTTGGAGCAAACGTCTTTCAGGGTGTCGCAAATGGCTTTGCGGTGTCGGCGGTGCTGGGCGCAGCCGCTGCAGCCGCCGCGATCTTTGCGTGTCTATTCGTTTTACCGTTTTTTGCGTTGGGTGCCGTGACCGAGAAGATGACGGCGGCATTCATATTCGGCAGCATTTGCACCGCGGCAGGATCCGTACTTATGGCCACTATCAATGAGATGAATTCGTCCGCCAACGGGACGATCGTGACTGCCGCAAGAGGTGGCATAGCTTGGATCCCGCTGACGCTGGAATTCGTGTTGGTGGCGCTTGGTGCGGGCGTGGTTCTTTGGCTCCAGTATTTCCATAGAAGAACAGCCGAGGGGTATTTTGCAATCAGCGTCTTCGGCATTTTGTTCATAGCCGCTCAGCTGTTGCCATGGGCACCCGCATTCGCAATCGAGAAGCATTTTTCTGCACAGCCCGTGGCGGCGGGTGCGGTCCAATTGTCGTTCGATTCCGGCTTGGGGAAATTCAAATCGCCATCCGGCGTGGTCCACTCTTTGCAGAAGTTTCAGCCGAACGGCGGCGATCAAACCGCCGACGTGTTTCTGCCGTTGCAAAGTTCCGGCATCCCGAACGATTCGATTCTGCTTTCCGACTGGGTCGACTTCCACCTATCCAGTCAGGGCCGCGAAGTCTATCACGGCATTGGGGAAAATCTGGAAATCGATCCCAGCAGTGCGAATAGTTCCGGGAAATCCCCATACCAGGAAGTCGAGCTACCAATGTCGTTTTATGCGGGGGCAAAAGAGAGGGCCGTAGCGGTTCGAACGGACTACTCGCTGACATTGTTTAAGCTTGCCAACTCCTATTCGGTACCGGCACTGAGTGGATCGGAGCGGATGCCGGGATTAGGCCGGTGCGAGACACAAATCAATGAAGCGGAAACTGCCGTGGAGTTGCGCTGCATGCAGCTGACCAAGGCTCCCATTTGTGCAACGGTGTTTCTGGAAAACACCTCCACGGGAGCGCAGAATCCGCCGCGCTCGATCTGCAATTCGGCATATGGCCTCTCGCGAAACCTGATCTCGTATGCTTCAGATGTGACGGCGCATTACGGCGGTAACGTTCCCTTTCGCGATGCGACTGGATTGGCGAAGTATCCGGTAGACGGATCGCAGCTTTCGGATTCCCGTGTGGTCATTCGCGTCTATGAACCCGTCGACCATTTCACGCGCACGCTAGCGATTCCCAACATTCGATTGGGAGATTGGGAAGCGCAGTGAGCGTCTTAGCTAGCTGAAAAGCCGAAATCGTAATTGGACATAAGGCCGTTCCTGGTCCGACAATGTGGGCCGCAGGGGTCCGCAAGCCGTCTGAGACCGACACTCGCGGGAAAGCCACTCGTCGCGAACTTCTCCTAATTCATTATCGCCGGCGACTCAGTGTTCGTATACTTAGGGCGGAGCGGGAGGCCTTCAATGCTCGATACCCAGAAAAAATCGGAACGTGCCGGCAAACCGTCCGGGCGACGGAAGCTTCTGTTTGCGTCTGCCGGGATAATTGCGTGCGTTCTGGTTGCGACTCTTATTGCAGGAAGAAAAGCGAACGCGGCTGGATCTTCTTTACCGAATCCAGTGGTGGATGAGATGCCGTCGGCGAAAGGCGGAAACGAGAGCGTGGTCTTTGCCGGCGGGTGCTTCTGGGGTATTCAGGCCGTTTTCTAACACATCAAGGGCGTGAAGAAAGCAACGGCGGGATACTCGGGGGGAAGCGCGAAGAATCCGACCTACGAAGAGGTCAGCACGGGCACGACGGGTGATGCCGAGTCGGTGGAAGTCGTTTACGACCCCTCGCAAATCACGTTTGGACAATTAGTGAAGGTATTCTTCTCGGTCGCGCTCGACCCCACTGAGCTCAACCGGCAGGGGCCGGACCAAGGCACGCAATATCGCTCCGCGATTTTTTACAAGACACCCGAGCAACAGCGAATCGCGCAGGCGTACATCAAGGAACTGACCGAAGCGAAAGTGTTTCCGCGGCCGATCGTTACGGAAATTGTTCCCTTCAAGGCGTTTTACCGGGCCGAGGAATATCACCAGGACTTCCTGATGCACAATCCCGATAACCCGTACATCGTGATCAACGACTTGCCAAAGCTGAGCAGTCTTAAGAGGGAATTTCCAGCGTTCTGGTTTGACTATCACTAAATAATTGCGGGGAAGCCGCAAGATTACGCAGGCGGTGGAAGCGCTGTCACAGCGCGGCAGCCATTGCGGCGTTGGCGCTGCGGAGGGACTTGACGTCGCGCATGGGACCCTGCACTTCTGCGCGACGGATTCATGCTTTCGGCCTCCCCCATGAAGGCACAACGCTCCGCAGAGCGGCGTGCACAAAATAAGCAACTCGGGCAGGATCAGGCAAAGAATCGGCAGGATCGGGAAAGCGTTTGCGACACGCAGAGCCCTAATATCGACACGTGACAAACGTCCCGACGGAGAAAACGATGCAAAAGCGCATACTTGGGAAAAGCGGGTTAGAAGTTTCGGCCATCGGACTGGGCTGCATGGGAATGAGCTTTTCGTACGGCCCGCCGAAAGACAAAAAAGAGATGATTTCGCTGCTTCATGCGGCGGTAGATCGCGGCGTCACTTTTTTCGACACCGCCGAGGTTTATGGGCCGTATACGAATGAAGAGCTTGTGGGCGAGGCTCTTGCGCCGTATAGGGCGAAAGTGGTGATCGCGACGAAGTTTGCGTATGAGCTGAAGCCTGACGGAAGTCCGGGCTGGCTGCGGCTGAACAGCCAACCGGAGCACATCAAGAAGGCGGTCGAAGGCTCGCTCAAACGGCTCAGAGTGGATTCTATCGACCTTCTCTACCAGCACCGCGTAGACCCTGAGGTGCCGATCGAGGACGTGGCTGGAGCTGTGAAGGAATTGATCCAGCAGGGAAAGGT
>JBOGMU010000225.1:0-39345 GCA_050746865.1 Candidatus Acidiferrales bacterium | reverse complement strand
TGCGGCCGCGAATTTCTACCAGGCGGCGACGACCCACGGCGTAAAGCCGATCATCGGTTGCGAAGTTTACGTTGCGCCCGACAGCCATAAGAATCGCGGTGCGGACGCGGAGCGTTCAAATCATCTGGTGCTGCTCTGCGAGAACGATGAAGGCTATCGCAATCTCATCAAGCTCGTTTCGACGGGATTCCTCGAAGGGTTTTATTACAAGCCGCGGATCGACCACGATCTGCTTTCCAAACACAGCAGGGGATTGATTGCGCTTTCGGCGTGCCTACGCGGGGAAGTGGCAGACGCGCTGCTGGCGGACAAGTACGACCAGGCGCGCACAAACGCTTACCGGCTGCGCGACATTTTCGGCAAAGGAAATTTCTTCCTCGAAGTACAGGATCAAGGGCTCGAACAAGACATCCGGGTGAACCGCGATCTCGTCCGGCTCTCGAAAGAATCGGGGATTCCGCTTGTTGCGACAAATGACTGCCATTACTTGACGCGTTCGGATTCGCATGCACAGGAAGTGCTGATGTGCATTCAGACCGGCAAGACGATGAGCGAGCCGCAGCGGATGAAGTTCGCGACGGACCAGTTTTACTTCAAGACCGCGGAAGAAATGGCGCAGGTCTTCCGCGAGCTGCCGGAAGCGCTCGAACGGACAATGGCGATTGCCGCGCGCTGTAACGTGAAGATTCAGCGCGTGGCGAATCCATTTCCCGAATTTAAGGTGCCCGAGGGTGAAGACGCGGATTCGTATTTCGAACGCGTGGCGCGAGAAGGATTTGCGGCGCGCGTACCGACGCTCGAGAGATTGCAGAAAGACGGATTGCTGCGGCATTCACTGGCGGAATATGAAGCGCGGCTTTCGCGCGAGATTGAAATCATCAAGAAGATGAAGTTTGCAGGATATTTCCTGATCGTCTGGGATTTCATCCATTATGCAAAATCGCAGGGCGTGCCGGTGGGGCCGGGGCGCGGCTCGGCGGCGGGAAGCCTCGTCAGTTACGCGCTGCAGATCACGGACGTGGATCCGCTGCAATACGATTTGCTCTTCGAGCGTTTTCTGAATCCCGAGCGCATTTCGATGCCGGATATCGATATCGATTTTTGCATGCGGCGGCGCGGCGAAGTGATCGAGTACGTGCGCGGGAAATACGGCACGGACAGCGTGGCGCAGATCATTACGTTTGGCACGATGGCGGCAAAAGCCGTGTTGAAGGATGCAGGACGCGCGCTCGATATGCCCTACGGCGATGTGGACAAGATCGCGAAGATGGTGCCGGCGACTCTGAATATCGAGTTGGAAGACGCGCTGAAGCAGATGCCGCAACTGGAGGAACTTCGCAAGTCCGATCCGAAAGTGAAGGAATTGGTGGAGGTAGCACTGAGGCTGGAGGGATTGGCGCGGCATGCTTCCACGCACGCAGCGGGCGTGGTGATTTCGCCGCAGCCGCTGACGGAAATCGTTCCGCTGTATAAGTCAAATAAAGACGAAATCACGACGCAGTACGACATGAACGCGCTCGAGCGGATCGGACTGCTCAAGATGGATTTCCTTGGGCTGACGACGTTGACGGTGCTCGACGATGCGGTGCGCATGATCCAGCAGAATCGCGGCGAGACGGTCGATTTGAAGTCGCTGCCTCTGGACGATAAAGCGACGTATGACCTTTTTTCGCGCGCAGAAGTTACGGGGATCTTCCAGTTTGAATCGCACGGGATGCGCGACATTTTGCGGCAATACCAGCCGTCACGGCTGGAGGATTTGACGGCGCTGAACGCGCTATATCGTCCGGGGCCGATTCAAGGCGGCATGATTCCGGATTTCATTGCGCGAAAGCACGGTAAGAAAGAAGTGAAGTACGACTTGCCGGAGCTAAAGGAGATTCTGTCCGAAACTTGGGGCGTGATCCTCTATCAGGAACAAGTGATGCAGATTGCGAACCGGCTCGCGGGATTCTCGCTTGGCGACGCGGATATTTTGCGTCGCGCGATGGGAAAGAAGAAGCCGGAAGAGATGGCGGCGCAGCGCGAGAAGTTCATGGCAGGTTGCGCCGCGCACAAAGTGCCGCAGAAGAAGGCCGAAAAGATCTTCGATCTGATGGAAGAGTTTGCGGGATATGGGTTCAACAAATCACATTCGTGCGCGTATGCGTATCTGGCCTATCAGACGGCGTGGCTGAAGACGCATTATCCGGTCGAGTTCATGGCGGCGATGTTGACGGCGGAAACCGGCAACACAGACAAGGTGGTGAAGTACATTAACGAGGCGCGCGGGATGGGAATTACCGTGCTGCCGCCGAACGTGAATTCGAGCGATATGAATTTCACGCCGACCGGTAGCGATATCCGGTTTGGACTGGCGGCGATCAAAAATGTGGGCGAGAACACGGTGAAGGGAATTCTCGCGGCGCGGGAATCGCTCGGGAAATTCAAGAGCTTTTATGAACTCGTCGAGGCGGTCGATTCGCGACTGATGAACAAGCGCGTGCTGGAGAGCCTGGTGCGTGCGGGCGCGCTGGATGGGCTTGGGGCGCATCGGGCGCAGATGTTTGCGGCGATTGACCGTGCAATGGAGCGAGCGCAGAAATTGCAGCGCGCGAAAGAAAGCGGCCAGCACGGGTTATTTGGTGGAGCGGCTGCGGCGGTTGCTCCGCCGCCGGAGATTTTGCCGGACGCGGACGAGTGGCCCGAGCATGAGTTGCTCGCGTCCGAATACTCAACGCTTGGGTTTTACATTTCGGGCCATCCGCTGGATAAGTATGCCGGGCGATTAGCGGATTTGAAAGCGGTGGATATCACGACGATTGAAGGGCGTCGAAATAAGGAAAACGTGATCGTGGCGGGAATTGTGGTGCAGTCGAGGCCGATGCGGTCGAGGCGAGGAGCGCGGTGGGCAATCGTCACGTTGCAGGATCGCACGGGCGTTATCGAAGCGATGGTTTTCCCCGAAGCGTTTAGCAAAATTGAGCCGATATTGAAGGCTACGACTCCGCTATTGGTGAAAGGATCGGTTTTGGCGGAAGATGTCGGAACGCGGCTTACGGTGGAAGACGCGAGGCCGCTGGAGCAGGTGCTTGATCGGCCGCCGAGTTTGTTGCGCGTGCGAGTGCCGGTGGCGACGCTGGAGCGGGACGCGATGGATCGGTTGGATCGGCTGTTTGCGAGCCGGCCAGGGCGGTGCAGAGTGGAATTTGAGTTGGTCCTGGATGACGGCGCGGCGGCGACGCAGCAGACTTCCAAGGCGGTGAAGGCGGATTCGGAGTTGATCGAGCGCGTGAAAGAGATTTGCGGCGCAGATTCGGTGGTAATTCAATGAGCGCATCCGCGGGCGGGACAGGAACGGGAGGGCGGAAGGGACGCAAGCCGCCATTCGATGCCGCGAAGAGAAGGGCGGCGCGGGAGAGGCTTCGGCGTTGGCAAGAGCGCGCACGGAAGCGGCGCGTGGAAGAGGAAAGGATTTCGGGCAAGCCGACGCAGCCAAATCCAATGGACGCGCATACGGAGCGCCAGAACCAGATCGACGACTTGGAGCGCGACGTGGCGGAGATGTCCGGTTTTTCGGAAAAGAGTGAGGACCTGGGGCGGCTTCGGCGCGAAATTGACGAATTGAAGAAGGAGTTTCGTTCGCACCTGAACGCTTGGCCGAGGGTACAGTTGGCGCGACACGCGCAACGGCCGTATACGGAAGATTTCATCAAGCTGCTGTTTGAGAATTTCAGCGAGATTCATGGCGACAGACGTTTTGCGGATGATGCGGCGATGATTGCGGGCATGGCTCGCTTCCATGGCAAGCCCGTACTGGTGCTCGGAAGCCAAAAAGGGCGCGACATAAAACAGCGGGTCCAGCGGAACTTTGGGCAGGCGAAACCAGAGGGCTACCGCAAGGCTTTGCGCGCGATGCAGCTGGCGGCAAAGTTCAAGCGGCCAATTTTTGTGTTTGTGGATACGCCGGGCGCGTACCCGGGCGTCGATGCTGAGGAGCGCGGGCAGGCGGAGGCGCTGGCGTTTAATTTGCGTGAGATGTCGCGGTTGCCGGTGCCGATCATTGTGACGATCACTGGCGAGGGTGGGTCGGGCGGGGCCCTGGCCATTGCGGTGGGCGACCGCGTGCTGATGCTGGAGAATTCCGTATATTCGGTGATTACTCCCGAGGGATGCGCGTCCATTATATGGCGCGATTCGAATAAGGCTGAGCTTGCCGCCGAGGCCTTGAAGATGACGGCGGCGGATTTGGCCGAGCTTAAGTTGATCGATGAAATTGTGCCAGAACCCGAAGGCGGCGCTCACACAGACCATAAGGCGGCCGCGCAACTGCTCGATGGAGTGCTTATTCGACTGCTCGAAGAGCTTTCTCGGCAGACTCCGCAGCAATTGGTGGATGCGCGATATCGGAAGTTTCGGACGATGGGGCAATTCTTCAGTTAGGTCCGCGATTTTGCGCGCAACGCAAGGTGGCCGTGGACATAGTCCGCGCCAACTTTGAACGGCACGCGAAGCCGACCGCTACGGACGAAGCGCCTGCCCAAAAGGGCGGCCGGTATAAAAGCCACACTTAGGATGTCGTCGTACATGAAACTCCGTCGCGACGATCAGCCGAATACCTGATCGTTGAAGGGATGATCGTGCGTTCCAATGAAAGCAGGGAGCGCATGATGAAATCAGACATACACGAATCACAGAGGGCGGGCATCCTTTGGGTGGCCTATGGCTGCCTGCGCATTGCGGAAGTGGCGTTTATTGTGGTGTTTAGCGGGACGCTGTCACTAATGTGGGGCGCAATGCTGGAGCGCGTGCCCGATCCGCTGGCATGGATGACAGCATTTCATGTTTGGCTGGTTGTGGCCGCCGCGTGGTGTGTCATATCGGGCTTTTTCAGTTTTGTGGCGGGATTCGCATTATTGAGGCACTGGCCGGCTTCGAAGGTGGATACTCTGGTCGCGTCATTGCTGGCGCTGCCTGATCTGCCTTTCGGAATCGTTTTGGGCGTTTATACGATGCTCGCGCTGCTGCCGCGGCCGACGCTGGTTCAGGAACGGCGTTCGCAGTCCCATATCGTCATACCACTGGTGCCGCAGGGAAGTCGCTAAACTGACGAAACCCACAGGCCATTTAGGCATTGGGCACTTTTCCACCGTAGTAGGGTTGCTTCTCCGCGCACACGTGATTTAGCTTCAATGCCACGGGGGATCATCCACATGGCAGATGCAGACAGCGGGGTTTCGATAATGTCCGGAGTTTTCCGGCCGTTCGAGAAACTCGTCGAAATTACGATTATGGGCAAGACGTTTCTGGTGCCGGAACGCAATTCGGTGTTGCGGGCGTTTCAGTACATCAGTCCGGAGACAATTCCTTACGGGAAGTTCTGCTGGAGCCAGGATTGCCACTATTGCAAGGCCGATTGCCGGCTTCCCGATGAAGACCAGCCGCATACCATTCAGGCGTGCAAATTCATGGTATCGGAGGGGATTCAGATTACGAATCTCTCGCCTGAGCTAATTGGGTGCCTGAAGGCGAAGCTCGGACAGCAATAAACGTCGGTTTCTTTCCCCCAGCCAATTTCCGAGTACACGAAGATCTAGCGGCTCCGAGTGCCGCGTTGAAGAGCCGCGGCGCTACGTTTAGACCTTAAACTCTGCGCTATGGATGGTTCTTCGCTGGGGCCGCAGCTTTCGCCGGCGCCGTGGTGAATTTGAAGACAGTGATTTCGTGGTAACGCTGGCCTGGCTTTAGTTCCGTCGTGGGGAATTTCGGCTTATTGGGCGAATCGGGGAAATGCTGCGTCTCCATGGCAAAGGCTGCGTGCTGGCGATAGACCGCACCTCCTTTGCCGTGAATTGAGCCATCGAGCTGATTGCCTGTGTAAAACTGCAAGCCAGGCTGCGTGGTGAGGACTTCGAGAACGCGGCCGGATTTGGGCTCGACGACTCTAGCGGCCAATTCGAGCGAAGTGCCTTTGCGATTCAGGACGAAATTGTGGTCGTAACCGCGGCCGTACTTTAGCTGCTCGTCATCGGCGTTGATGCGCTCGCCAATTGCGTGCGGCGTGCGGAAATCGAAGGGCGTGCCCGCGACGGAACGCAGTTCGCCGGTCGGAATGAGAGTTTTGTCGACCGGAGTGTAACGGTCTGCGTTGATCGTGACGATGTGACCCAGAATATCGCCAACGCCTTGTCCTGCCAGATTGAAATAGGAATGATTCGTGAGATTGAGGACTGTATCTTTGTCCGTGGTCGCGTTGTAATCGATGCGCAACTCGTTGTTAACAGTGAGCGTGTAGATCACGGTGACTGACAAATTTCCGGGATAGCCTTCCTCGCCATCTTTGCTCAAATAGGTTAATTGCAGGCTGTTATTGCCGATCGGTTTTGCGGTCCAAACCTTTTTATCGAAGCCATGAAAGCCGCCGTGGAGGCTATTGGGACCGTCGTCTTTGTCAAGGGTGTAATGGACGCCATCGAGCGTGAAGGTGGCATTGCCGATGCGGTTTGCGTAGCGTCCCACCAGCGCGCCGAAGAAGGGAGGAGACGGCGGGCCGATGTATCGGTCGAGACTGCTAAAGCCGGTGACGACGTCGGCGAATTTGCCTTTGCGGTCTGGCACTCTCAGCGAGACGAGGATTCCGCCGTAAGTCATGATCCGCGCTTCCATGCCTCGCGCGTTGGTGAGCGTGTAAATATCGACCGGCTGCCCCTCTGGAGTTTGTCCCCAGGATTGATGCGTGAGTTTGGGGCCGCGGGCCGTCGCGTTCTGCGCTGCGCAAATGCCGGGGACCGCGATCAGAATGGCGACAATCGCGATCAGAATTTTTCGTAGATGCATTGCGTTCTCCCTTGCCGTTTAATTTCGATTAGGTTGCTCATGATAACGCTTTAGCGCGAAATTGATTGTCCTTCCTTCGGGGCAAAGAGTCTGCGTGGCGACCGGCAAACCGTAGCTTCAGGGGCTAAAGCCCATCAAGGCGGCACGTCACGGCGGGGCTGAAGCCCCCACCCTTCCGAAAAATCCGTGTCGCTACACAGACTCTGAAGCAACGCCCTTCCGTTCACCGGCCCCTTCGTTTCACGCGCGTGTCCGTCACTTTTGCTCTTCCGGTTACTCTTGCTCAGCGCTTTCCCTGGCCGTAGTAAGCGGCATTGCCGTGCTTGCGATAGAAATGCTTGTCGAGCAGGGCGCGTGAAATTCGGTCTGCTTCCGGGTTCGCCATGGTGGTACAGAGCGCCAGGTGCGCGACTTCTTCGAGGATGCCGGCATGATAAGCAGCGTCCGCCACGGTGTCTCCCCAGGTGAAAGGCGCGTGCGACGCAACAAGAACAGCCGGCATCGATTGCGGGTCAAGGCCCTGAAAACGGCGAACGATGGACCAGCCGGTATTCGCTTCGTATTCATTTTCGATTTCGCTGGAAAGCAAAGGCGACGTAACGGGTACAGGACCATAAAAATAATCCGCGTGCGTCGTGCCATAGCAAGGTATTTCGGTCCGCGCTTGCGCAAAACCGGTGGCACAGCGCGAGTGCGTGTGGGCGACGCCGCCGATGCTCTGGAAGTTGCGATAAAGAACAAGATGAGTCGGAAGGTCGGCGGACGGTTTCAGCGAGCCTTCGACTATTTTGCCGTCAAGATCGACCACTACCATTTGGTCTGCGGTCATGCCTTCGTAGGGAATGCCGCTCGGCTTGATGACAACGATGCCCTTGGAACGGTCGATAGCGCTGGCATTGCCGAACGTGTAGATCACGAGGCCGCGGCGGACCAATTCGACGTTGGCGGCGAGCACCTCTTGGCGCAACGCTTCAAACATCATTTTCCACCCCTTGCCTGAGCGGCAATTTTGCGTAACGAAGGAAGGACATCGCCGACTTGCGCGGGCGCAGAGCCGGATTTGCCAAACGCGAAGTACAGCGGCTTATAGAGTTTATAAAGCGCATCATACACGCGAACGGACGCGGGATCGGGCTCGATCACACGATATTTCGGGCAGAGATGCGATTGCGCTTCCTCGATGCTGCGGAATGTGCCCGCCGCGAGAAACGCGAAGATAGCGGAGCCGAGGCTGGTGACGTCCGATTGCGGGATCAGAATGGGCTTATTTAATACACTGGCATAGGCGCGGTTGAGCGCGTCATTTTTCTGTGGGATTCCGCCGCCATGGATTACGCGGTCGATCGGGAGCCCGTGTTCCTGCATGCGCTCGAGGATAATGCGCGTGTGTAAGGCCGTTCCTTCGATCGCGGCAAAGAGTTCATCTTCGGCGTTATGGACGAGATTCCAGCCTATCGTCATGCCGCCGAGTTCGGCGTTGACGAGAACAGTGCGGTCGCCATTGTCCCACGTGAGGCGAAGAAGCCCTGTTTCCCCGGCGCTATAACGATGCAGATTGCCGGAAAGCTCGCCGACGGACGAGCCCGCGCGGCGTGCGATGGCTTCGAATAGATCGCCCGTTGCAGAGAGGCCCGCTTCGATGCCCGTAAGGCGTGGATGAACTGAGCCTTGCACAACGCCGCACACGCCCGGAATCAGGCTGACGTTTTCGGCGACAGCAATGATACAGGTGGAGCTGCCGATCACGTTGACGACGCTACCGAGATTTACGCCCGCGCCGATGGCGTCCCAGTGTGCGTCAAATGCGCCGACCGGGATCTGGATGCCGGCGCGTAAGCCGAGATTTACGGCCCATTCTTCCGAGAGGCGACCTGCATGCTTGTCTGAAGTGGAATAGCAGCCATTTAATTTTGAGCGAACACCGGTGAGCAGGGGATCGACTTGCTCAAAGAAACTCTCAGGCGGCAAGCCGCCCAGCGATTCGTTCCAAAGCCATTTGTGGCCCATGGCGCAGATGCTGCGTGCCGCTTGTTCGGGAGTCTTCGCGCCGCACAGCGTAGCCGCGACCATGTCGCAATGCTCAAATGCGGTGACGAATCGATCGCGCTTATCGGGATTGTGGCGCAGCCAATGAAGCAGCTTGGAGAAACCCCATTCGGACGAATAAACGCCGCCGCACCACTGAATGGCTTCGAGGCCGGTGCGATTCGCGACGGCCGTGATGAGAGCGGCCTCTTCGGAGGCGCGATGGTCGCACCAGAGATAGTAATCGTCGAGCGGAACAAGATTTTTGCCAACCGGAATGACACTCGAGCCTGTGGTGTCCAAAGCAACGGCTTCCACGGATTCGCCTGCGACGCCGGCAGCGGCGAGAGCCTTCTTCGTCGCAGAAGCGAGCCCGGACATGTGGTCAGCATGGCTTTGCGTGGCGTAATTGGGATCTTCGCGCTTGCGATGCAGCGGATATTCGGCAATTCCGTGGCCGAGGCGGCCTCGTTCGCTATCAACGATGGAAACGCGAACACTGAGCGTGCCGAAATCGACGCCCGCAACGACGCTCATTGGTGCCAATACATCTGCCAGCCAAGATATTTGGTGGCAGCCTCGTGAACGGCGGCGGCTGTGGAGGATAAGTTTGCCGCAACGTGATGCTCAAAGCCGTTTTCGCAAATGTAGTGCAAGAGGTTCTGAAGGTGCGGAATCTCGACGACGCCGGCGCCGCCGAACGTTTCGAGAGGATCGGTGGTGAAAGCACCTTGTCCAAGATAGCCGCGAACGCGACCAGAAAGATCGTCCGTGGAGAAGCGAGCGTACGTCATTGGTCCGGCCTTTACGCGGCCTACGACAGTTCCGAACGTGTTTGCCTTGCCGACCGTTCCTGCGATGATCTCCTGAAAGTCCATTCTTACGTTCTGAAAGAAATGTTTCGGCAGATTGCTGCAATGGAAGCAGACGGCTTTATTGGGATCGTCGCCATAGTTGTTATTCCAATCGAGCAGGGCACTGGGTGTTTCCGAGGCGAGCCGCAAAGCGTGCATGCCGAGAACTCCGGCGATGTCCACTTCGCAGGCGCTAGAGAGCAAATCGTTGCTCATCATGCTCATTAGCGTGCAGGGGACGACACCGAAATACTCCTCCATCGAAGTCCAGCATTGCACGGCGCTGATATCGAGGTCGTTATCCTTCATCCAGTGCTCGATTACGGCGCCTAGCTTCGCCATTTTCATCAGCGCGCTGGCGGGAACGTCGTTTGTGGAGACATAGTCGCGGATGCTCTTCAGTTTCGATTGAGCCGGCGGATCGTCGTCTTTCATTTTGTCGATGCGGCCGAAAATTTCAGACAAATCGATCGGTGCGACGGTGATGCCGTTGTTTTCGAGAATCTTTTCGCTGTAGCGAACGGTGTTGAAGGCGACGGGCCGCGCGCCGATTGCTCCCACGCGAAGGCGGCGCATGCCGTTCGCGACGCGGCAGACGGCTGCAAACCAAGCGAGGTCTTTTGCGAATGCGTCCGAGGACGGAGACTCAGTGTGAAGTGTGGTAAGCGAATAGCGGATGCCGAACTGCTGGAGATTGTTACAGACGGACATCTTTCCGCAAAAGCTATCGCGACGGTCGGAAATCGTCATGCGCGAGGCGGTGTCAGGGAAGGCCTGAATGAGAATGGGAACGTTCAGATCGGCCAAGCGCAGCGCATCGGCAATGGCCCTTTCGTCGCCAAAATTCGGCAGCGTGACGATGATGCCGTCGATTTTGTCGCGGCTGGTGCGGAAGAGATCGGCGCATTTCTTGGATTCTTCGCGGGATTCGACTGCGCCATAACGCGTCTCGTCCGCACCGAGCGCGATCACGTTGAAACCGGATTGTTTTAATACTGCCAGGATTTCTTCGCGGCCCGCTTTGACAAGATGGCCGGGGAAAAACCCGCGATTACCTACGACAAGGCCGAACGTCATTTGCTTTGGCATGGAAATCTACTGTCCTCGCTTTGTGGGACGAAAAAGATAAGTGTAAATGCCGCCAAAAACGATCAGGAGCGCTCCCCACCAGATTCCAGCGTGCAAATGAGCCAGCACTACCGGCGCAGCGGGCGGAGAAATCGCTGTGCGGATTCCAGCCGCTAAAATCAGGATTCCATAGATAAGAATCAGCGAGCCGATGAGAAACCAGATCGAGAACTTTTCAGGTTCGCGCGACATTTTCGCCTACCAGAAATAGATATTTAGAACGATGAACCCGATCAATACTACTCCAGCCCAAAAGAGCGGGCGTTTGAATAAAGGCATGTCGCCTTCGGACGGCACTTCCGAATAGCCGTAGACAAGCCCGGCCAGTTGGAGCGGTTCCGGCGCTTTCGTCATCAGGCTGACAACTACGGTGACGACGACGCAGACGATCCACGACCACAGCGCGCGATACATATTCTCGGCCATGTCTTGCGCGTGCGAAGAAAGCGCGATGATGGAGAGCGCCGAAGGATCGAGCCGCACCCAAAGCCAAAGAGAAATCGAGGAAACCGTGCCCGCGAGTAAGCCCCAGAAGCCGCCGGCGCCCGTGCAGCGTTTCCACAGCATTCCGAGCAGGACGGTGCCGAAAAGCGGTGCGATGAAAAAGCTGAAGAGCGCCTGCACGTAATCCATGATGCTGAGAAACTGCATTACCAGATATGCCGTGCCGATACTGACGAGAACTCCGACGATGGTGCACCAGCGGCCCATCGAGAGATAGTGTTCGTCCGAGGCGTTTTTACGAATCAGTGCGCGATAGATGTCGTAGGTCCAAACCGTGGAGAACGCGGTGACGTTGCCTGCCATGCCGGACATGAATCCGGCGATCAGAGCAGTGATGCCGAGGCCGAGCAAGCCTGGTCCGCAGTAGCGCGCAAGCATCAGAGGGAGCACTTCGTTATAGCTGTGACCGCCGGACGCTACGGCTGCTGCTTCGCCGGTGAGCTTCATCGGAAGGACCGCGAGAGCCAGCAGGCCCGGCAGAATCACGATGAAGGGAACGAGCATTTTGAAGCCCGCGCCGATGATGGGCGCCATCTTGGCGGCGCGCAGATCTTTCGCGGCGAGCACGCGCTGCACGACGAGAAAGTCCGTGGTCCAATATCCGAAGGAAATTACCCATCCGAGTCCAAGGACGATGCCTGTCCAATGAATGCCCATTGGATTGTCATTGAATGAGCCGAGCGTACTCCACAGGTGGGTGTAGCTTGGGCCGACGTTTCGCGCGATTTCGGCCTTTAGATTGGTCCAGCCTCCAGCTTCGATGAGGCCGAGAATCGGGACTAGCAGCGCGCCGAGCCAGATCAAAAAGAATTGGAGGACTTCGTTGAAGATGGCGGAGCGAAGGCCGCCGAGCGCGACGTATATGGCTACGGTGATCGACGAAACCCAGATGCTGAAATGAATGTTCCAGCCGAGAACGACTTTCATCACGAGCGCCATTGAGTACATGTTGATGCCGCTCATCAGCACCGTCATGAAGGCAAACGTGATGGCCGAAAGCGCGCGGCTGGGCTCGCCGAATCGCAATTTGAGGTAACCGGGGACGGAATGCGTTTTGCTGATGTAATAAAACGGCATCATTACGATGGCAAGAAACAGCATCGCGGGAATGGCGCCGATCCAATACCAGTGCACGGCGAGAATGCCGTATTCGTACGCGGCGGCGGCCCAGCCCATCAGTTCCAGAGAGCCGAGATTGGCGGAGAGGAAGCTGAGGCCTGCAATCCAGGCGCTCATTTCGCGGCCGGCAAGGAAAAAGTCTTCGCCGGTTTCCGCGCGGCTCTTGAGGTAAATGCCGACTGCAAGCACGGCCACGAAGTAAATGATGATGATGATCAGATCGACGGGAGCAAGTTCAATCAGGTGCTTGGGTGCAGCCTGAAGAAGGAGAATGCAGTCAGGATTCGGCATGGAGCGAGTTATCGCCTCCGCGGGTTGCGCGTCAACTCGACTGCAAAAAGCGGCGTATTGTTATCGCAAACGCGAGCCAGCGGTTGAGTATTTAACCTGCTTTAGTACTTCAAGTAAACCGTTTTGTAATCGGAATAAAATTCCAGCGCGGTTTGGCCCTGCTCCTTCGGGCCGAAGCTCGAATCCTTCGTGCCGCCGAAAGGCAATTGGTATTCGACGCCCGCGCTGGGAAGATTCACGGTCAATAGGCCGGCCTGCATGCCGGACAAATATTCGAAGACGCGCGAGAGATTGCTCGTCTGGATCGAAGCCGAGAGGCCCATCGGGCTGTTGTTGGCAATGCGCATGGCGTCTTCAAAATTGCGGGCGCGCATCACGGCGAGAACGGGGCCGAAGATTTCTTCGCGGGCGATCACCATGTCTTCGCTGACTTCCGTGAAGATGGTGGGTTCGACGAAGTAGCCTTTGGCATGAGCGGCGTCGGTGAGGCGGTTGCCGCCGAGCTTCGGAGCGCCAGCTTCCTTTTTGCCGATTTCGATGTAGCGAAGGACGGTGTTCATTTGGTCTTCGTCGACGCACGGGCCGATGTCGATGCCCGCTTCCATGCCGTTGCCGACTTTCAAGCGCTTGGTGCGCTCGATGAGGCTTGCGAGAAATTTGTCGTAGATAGCGTCTTCCACGATGACGCGGCTCGTGGCCGTGCATTTCTGGCCGGTGGAGAAGAATGCGGCATTGACGACGTTTTCGGTGGCCATGGCGAGATCCGCGTCGGCAAGGACGATCGTGGGATTCTTCGCGCCCATTTCGAGCTGAATGCGAAGGCGGCGCTTTGATGCTTGTTCGTGGAGCCATTGGCCGATTTGGCAGGAGCCGGTGAACGAGACGGCTTTGAGCGGCCCTGCATTTACAAGCGCCTGGCCGAGTTCGCTGCCTGAACCGACGATGAAATTCACGACGCCTTTGGGAATGCCGGCTTCGTGCAACGCCTCGATAAGGCGCCAGGAACTGAGCGGCGCGACGGACGCGGGCTTCAGAATTACCGTGTTGCCGCAGATAAGCGCGGGCGCCAATTTCCAGGCGGGAATCGCGCTGGGGAAATTCCACGGAGTGATGAGACCTACAACGCCGATCGGTCTGCGAAACGTGAACATGTGCACGCGGTCGCGCTCGGAGGGAACCGTCATGCCGGGCATACGCGAGCCTTCGCCCGCAAAATAACGGAAGATGTTGATCGAGCGGCGGACTTCACCTTTGGCTTCGGGGAAAGTTTTGCCTTCCTCGCGCGTCATTTCGGCGGCAATTTTCTCGAAACGGCTATCAAGGATGTCGGCGGCTTTGAACAGGATGTTGCCGCGCGCTGGCGCAGGCATTCCCGACCACCCAGGCAGGGCGGCTTCGGCGGCTGCGGCTGCGCTTTCGATACCTGAGGCCGAGCTCTTTGTGAATACGCCGACTACTTCGTCGGTATTCGCTGGATTTCGGACTTCGAGCTGAGGTCCTTCCGTGACCCACTCGCCATTGATGTAATTACCGTGACGGGAAACGCTCGCTGTGGAGGTTGCTGCCTGTTCCATCGGGGGCCTCACAAATCGAATTTGGTCAGACAAGATTAAAATCGTATCAAAACGAACTGCTTATTCGATCACTTCGAACTTGCTAAGCGCATTTTCCTGAATCGTCAGGCCGAGCCCGGGCACATCGTCGGAGAGATCGATGTAACCATTCACGGGTTTCGGCTCGCCCTTGAAAATGTACCAGAAAAGTTCGTTGCCGACTTCGACGTCCACGATAGGGAAGAACTCGGCCAGCGGACAATTCAGGCTGGACATGACGATGTGGAGATTATGCATCTGGCCAGAGTGCGGCACGACGGGCACGGAATGGGCTTCCGCCAGAGCCGCAATTTTTCGGGCTTGCGTGATTCCGCCTACGCGGTTCGTATCGAACTGGATGTAGTCGACGGCTTTTGCGTCGAGGAGTTCGCGGAAGCCGTAAAGCGTAAATTCGTGCTCTCCGCCGGCGATGGGAATTCTGCCCATTGATTTCAGCGCAACGTAACCGGAGATGTCGTCCGGGATCACGGGTTCTTCGAGCCACCGAAGATTGTACCGTTCGAGAAGGGGAACGATCCGGCGGGCGTAGTCAAGATTCCATCCCATATACGCATCAGCCATTACATCGACTCCGTCGCCCACCACTTCGCGAACAGTGCGAACCAGATCGAGATTCTTTTGTACGCCGGCCGCGCCGTCTTGCGGGCCCCAGCCGAATCTCAATTTCATCGCGGTGTAGCCGCAGTCCTTATAGCTCTTTGCCTCGGCGGCCAGTTTTTCCAGGCATTGGCTGTAGAGGCGGCTCGCATAGACCGGAATGCGCTGTTTTGTTCTGCCGCCGAGAAGGCGAAACACAGGCTGCTTGGCGGCTTTACCCAGAATATCCCAGATGGCGATGTCGATGGCGCTGATCGCCGTCATGCCGATCCCTTTTCTGCCGAACGCCATTGTTTTGCGGTACATCAACTGCCAAATGAATTCCGAGTCGAAAGGATTTTTGCCGATCAGCAAAGGTTTCAGATAGACATCGATCACTTGTTTGGTGATCCGGGGCGCGAGCGCAGCGTTTCCAATGCCGACCAGGCCGGCGTCCGTGAAAATTTCGACGATGAGCCAGCCATGGAAGCGAAATCCGGCCATGGCGTCCCCATCGAGATCGAGCACATCCATCGGATTGGTGCAGAAGTGCGGCTGCGGCGGCACACTTTCGCCGCGCCACTCAACGACTCGCGTCCGGATTTCCGTGATCTTCATCTCATTCCCCTAAGGTGCTTCCGATAAATATACAAATGCATTTGGATATATTGGACTGGCCAATTCTGCCTAATTTGCATGCGTATCCAGTGCCCACTCGCACGCAAACGATTGATCTGTTCAAGTGCACGGGGGAGTCTAGCATAGACTCTGCGTCAAGAAAACCAGCGTATTAATGGGCATTCGCGTAAATCTCCGCCTCCGGCGGTTTTGAGGGCAAAATTATTTTTCCATTTTTGCTTGACAAGGCAAATTTAATGGTACTACCATTCGCGCCGCTCGATAACTTGGGTTGCGGTCGACGCTTGCTCGGGGCACAGGCGGGCTGCGCGCTTTCTCAGTATCGAGGTGGCTTTACGAGAGGGGGAATGCATATGCACCTACGGAAAACGCGGGGATTCCTTTTACTGTCCGTCCTGTTTTTGTTTGCGGCAGCGGCAACTTCTGCCCAGGTCCAGTCCGGACGCATCGTCGGCGTGGTAACAGATCCGCAGCACGCCGCGATTCCCAACGCGACAGTGACCGTCACGAACACGGCCACAAATATTTCAAAGACATTCACAACGGACTCGAATGGGAATTATGTCGATACGCCGCTTGACCCTGGCACTTACTCGGTAACCGTCGCGGCGTCCGGCTTCCAAAAAACCGTGCGAAATGGTATCGAGCTGGTAGTCGCTCAAATTGCCGAAGTCGACATGGAGCTCGCGATTGGCTCGACCAGCACTGAGGTGACCGTTTCCGCCGAGACGCCGATTCTAAGCACGGAATCCGGCGCGCTAGGGACGACGATCACGAATCATGAAGTGATGGATCTGCCCTTGAACGGCAGAGACTACACGAAATTGGCCGCACTATCGCCGGGAGATGTGAACTTGGGGGCGACCGGGAACACGCAGCTCGTGCGACCGGAAAATGTGAACGGAAACGTGGTTAACGGCGTCAGCGGCCAGATGACCGTGTTTCTGCTTGATGGCGCCAATATCACCGAGGAGCACGAGGGGGGCACTTATATACAAACCTCCATCGATGCGCTCGGGGAATTCAACGTAGAGACCAATCCTTACTCCTCTGAATATTCCGGACCTGGCGGGACGCTCAACGCTACGACGAAATCCGGAACGAACGAATTCCACGGAGATCTCTTCGAGTTCTTCCGCAATGAGAAGTTGGATGCCAGAGATTATTTTACGCTGCCGCAAAACAAAGAAGAGCTGAAGCGAAATCAATTCGGTGGTGTTATTGGCGGTCCGTTGTCGTTTCCCAAGCTGTACAGCGGGAAAGACAGAACGTTTTTCTTCGTGAGTTATGAAGGCGGCCGCCAAATCCAAGGTTCGGTGAGCAACCAGGTGGTGCCGAGTCCTGCCGAGCGAACGGGGGACTTCACGGGAATAAAGAACAAGATCTACGATCCAATGACGACAATCGATCTGCCCCCGCCAAGCCCGCCGGGGACGCCGGGGACGCGCACTCAGTTTTCCTACAATGGCGTCAACAATGTGATCCCGCCGGACCGAATCGATCAGACGGCGAAATACTTCATGCAATTCATTCCCACTTACAACGCGACAACCGTTTCCGGAGGCATTACCACGTACCGTTATATTTCGGTACCGAACCAAGTTTACAACGACGACAAAGTCTTGCTGCGGGTAGACCAGCAAATCAATACGAATCACAGGCTGTCACTTCGTTACAGCACGAACCGAAACCGCGAGACGGACTTTGCGTCGTTCCCGGCTTTGGGTTCCACGTACCTTCAGGGACCGGCAGCGAACTATGAGGTTAACCTGACGAGCACGCTTGGCCCGAAAATCGTGAACACTTTCCTCTTAAGCTATTTAAGCGGCCAGTACCGTTCCAATGCGTATTTCCAAGGGCAAGGCGTGGCGATGGATACCGCAGCAGGCATCGATCCCTCGTTTTTGCAGGGCCTTACCAATGAGACATATTCGAGCATCCCAAGTTTTAGCATAAGTAGCTACGCGGGATTCAGCGGTAATGCCGGCGACGGGAGGCCGAAAACTCAGAACCGATCCGCATGGGAAATTCACGACAATGTGACTTTCATCGAGGGCCGGCACGTGTTCAAGTTTGGGGCGGAATTCTATCACCGCGTAGGGTTGCTTACCGATAGTCGGACCGGCAACGGCAGCTTCAGCTTTAACGGCTCAATGACGCAGAACAATCCCTCCGGGAGCACGGGCGATGGTTTTGCGGACTTTCTGCTCGGATGGCCCTCCAGTTCGTCCCGGTCGTACTTGGTGCCGCCGGGAAGCTTCTGGGGCGGTACAGGAACGTATTATCACTTCTTCGGCCAGGACGATGTGAAAATCAACAACCGGCTCACGCTGAACATCGGCCTGCGATACGAATACAATCCGTGGCTAACGCCTTACAAGGGACAGGGCGCAGGTTTTGATCCGTCGCTCGCTCAGCCGATCATCGTCTCCAGCGGCACCGATCAAGTTGACCTAAGTGCGCAATCGGAAGCCGCGGTGGGATACGCGCTCTATCAGCCGTATATCCAGACAAGCCATCAAGCGGGCGTGCCCAAGACAATCACCGCGAACGACAATTTCCAATTCGGGCCCCGCTTCGGATTCGCCTGGAAGCCGTTTGGCGATAAGACCGTGGTTCGCGGCGGATGGGGCCTCTACTACGAACCGGAGAGCACGAACGTCCGGTTGAATTTTAACTTCCTACCCTTCAATCTCGTCGAGAGCATCAATGCAACGCCCAGAGTGGTGCCGACGCAACCAACTTCAAATTTCTTCCAGGGAGAAGCTTTCGGCGCGGACTTACAGCCACAAAATTCTCCGGTTTCCTGGAGCCCGTTGCCGTTGAGCGCGGACAATGCGCGCATCACGACCTACAGCTTCGGCATCCAGCAGCAGATCTTCGGAATGCTGATGGAGGCCAATTATGTGGGGACCAAGGGGAACCACTTGGCGAGCGGCAACTCGATCAACATTCCGCCGCCGGGACCCGGAGCTCTCCAGCCGCGGCGGCCGTACCCGCTCTTTGGAAACATCAGTTACAACACGCAAGACGGACGCTAGCGTTACGATGCGCTTCAAGTAAAGATTCAGAAGCGCTATTCCGCGGGGTTGTGGTTCCAATTGGCCTACACGATGTCCAAGCAGTCCTCCTACGGACAGACCCTTGCCTACGGCGGTCCGACAAGCTTCCGGTGGACAAAATCCGGTGGCGACATACCCGAGGCCGTCACGTTCAGCCTGGGATATGCTCTGCCGTTTGGAAAGGGCAAGCGCTTTCTTGGATCCCCGCAAGGCTTTGCGGGAAGCCTGCTTGACGCGGTCGTGGGCGGATGGCAGGTAGCTGGTCTGACCACGTATAGGAGCGGGATGCCTTTTACGCCGTCGATTTCAGCCGACCGACTCAACAATGGAATCGGCGGGCAACATCCCAATCAGGTTGTGCCGGGCTGCGGTGGAAATCACTCGCTGACGAGTTACTTCGATAAGTCACACTTCGTCGTTCCCGACTTGTATACCTATGGCACGGCGGGAACGAATATCTGCCGGGGCGGACTGTACATGAATTCGGACGTGACGCTCTCGAAGACGTTTAACGTCGGCGAATACGGGAAGCTCCAGTTCCGAGCGGAAGCGTTCAACCTGCCGAACTCGGCTTACTTCAACAATCCGAATGCAACGATTGACAGCAGCTCCGGCGGTCAGGTGAGCAGCACGAGCAACGATCCGCGGGAGATTCAGTTTGCGTTGAAGTACCTGTTTTAATGCGTAAGCGAAGTCGTGCTCGCCGGGTCCGTTGTTTGTGAGTTTGCTCCGCCGGGAGAATGGGAGGTTTCCGGCGGAGCCCTGGGCGGGCCGTATAGCCGCACCGTTTTATTGAGTTCCTTGAAAAGGTTCATCTCAACTGTTGAGGAGCGATGATATGAAGATGAAGAAGATTGTTCTAGGGATTTTGGCTGCGGCATTGGTTGCGCCATTTTTACTCCGCGCGCAACCACAACAGCAGCCGATCTACCTCGATCCCTCGCAGCCGCTCGATAAGCGCGTGGACGATTTGATCCAGCGCCTGAAGCCGGACGAGAAAGTATCGCTTTTGAGCACGACCGCGCCCGCAATCGACCGCCTGAAAATTCCGGCGATGAACGGCTGGAATCAAAGCCTGCACGGAATCGTGTGGACAAAGCCTACGACGATGTTCCCTGTGCCGATCAGCATGGCGGCGACATGGGACCCAGCACTGACGCAGGATGTTGCAGGCGCCATCGCGGATGAAGGACGCGCGATCTACAACTATTGGAACAGCCTTAAAGGCACGACGGAGATGGCTGGCCGTTATGAAGTGACGGTGTTGCCCGACGGCTCGCGCGTGGCGCACAACGGGCTTGTCTATCGTTCACCGGTCGTGAATATGGACCGCGACCCACGCTGGGGCAGAATTTGGGAAGCTTTCGGCGAAGATCCGTTGCTTGCCTCGAAGACCACGGTGGCCTACGTAAAGGGTACGCAGGGCGACGGCAAATATCTCAAGCTCGCTGCGACGCTGAAGCATTATGCGGTTTACAACCAGGAAGTGGATCGCGTGAGCACGTCGACCGATGTGGTAAGCGAACGCATGATGCGCGAATACTTTCTGCCGCAATTTAAGGCGGGAATTATGGCGGGCCATGCCACGTCGATCATGTCGTCTTACAACGGTCTGAACGGGATGCCCAACGCCGAGAACAAATTCCTGCTGACGGATATTCTTCGTGACGAATGGCACTTCGACGGGTTCGTCGTTCCCGATAGCGGCGCTGTTCGCAATCTCGTGACCGCGCATAAGAAATATCAAACACTCGAAGAGGCCGCCGCCAAGACGATTCTTGCCGGCAGCGATCTGGACGACGGAACGTATGCGCAGGTGCTTTCCAAGGCTGTGAGCGAGGGATTGCTCATCGAAGATGACATCAATCAGTCGCTGCGGCGTGTGCTCAACGTGCGCTTCCGTCTCGGCGAATTCGATCCGCCGGACATGGTGCCTTACAACAAGCTTGGGCCAGACGTGATCGATTCCCAGGCGCATCGCCAGTTGGCTCTGCGTCAGGCGCAGGAGTCCATTGTCCTGCTGAAGAGCGACAATAATATGCTTCCGCTCGACAAATCGAAGATCAAAACCGTGGCCGTGATCGGGCCATTTGCGGATTTTGCGCAGACCGGGCCGAATTACACGGGACTGTATTCGAAATTCGTCAAGCCAATCGACGGTATCAAGGACAAAGTCGGCTCGGGAGTGAAAGTTCTTTATGCGCGCGGCAGCGGCATTCTCGAATCGGACGATCCGAAGGCCAGCGACGAACAGGCAGCCGCGATCGCAAAGCAAGCGGATGTAGCGATTCTCTTTATCGGCATCAATGAAGTCTTGGAGCGCGAGGGTATCGATCGTTTGAACGTCGCGCTTCCCCCCGTGCAGGCACAGTTGATGCGGGCCGTTGTAGCAGCGAACCCGAAGACAGTGGTTGTGCTGCTGAACGGCGGTCCAGTGGCCTTAGCGATGGGCGGATTCGGCCGCGGCGGCGCCGCTGCGGGACGAGGCGGGCGCGGCGGGGCACCCGAGATCCCCGCCGTGCTTGACATGTTCTGGGCCGGCGAAGAGGGCGGCACAGCAGTCGCTGACGTTCTGTTCGGCGACTACAATCCGGGCGGAAAGATGCCCTACACCGTTTACACGGGCACGCAAGGACTCCCGCCGATGACCGATTACAACATCACGGACGGAGTTACCTACATGTATTACGAGGGCAGGCCCGAGTTCGCTTTCGGACACGGCCTGAGCTACACAACGTTTGACTACTCCAATCTGCATCTTTCCGCAAATCAGGTCCCGAGCAATGGCACCGTCACGGCTAGCGTAGATGTCCGCAACAGCGGCCAACGTGCGGGAGATGAGGTCGTGCAGCTCTACGTGCACGACGATGTGACGAGCATAAAACGGCCGAAGGAGCAGTTGCAGGGATTCCAACGGATCAGCCTGAAGCCCGGAGAATCGAAAACCGTCACATTCACGATTCCCATCCAGCAGCTTTCGTACTGGGATTCGCAGAGGAGCACGTTCGCGGTGCAGCCTGGAACGTTTAATTTCATGGTGGGTAGCGCCTCGGACGACATTCGCCAGAAAGCGGACGTGCAGGTGACGAGCGCGGGTGAATGGCCGCCGAGCGATTTAACTACAGCGGAAGCTTTGAAATATTAAGGGGCGCTGCGTTGCGGCGAATGAGCGTAAGCTCGGCGCGGGAGCCGGGTCCCGGCTATACTGGATAAGCGAGAGGTTCTCTTTTGAAGCGAAGAGTTCCTCTCGTTTCCAGAACGTGCTCCCCGATATTGTCTAAATTCGCTGCAACGCCGAGGGTAAAGATGTCATCTGTAGCATCAACACTTCCTGTAAACAAGGAATCCAAAGACGACGTAACCGTACGGCTGCTTACCGCATTTAAGTGGCTGATTTCCGAAGGAACGCTCAGTAGCGGCGCCCGGTTACCTGCGGAGCGCGATCTCGCGGAACAATTTCAGGTGAGCCGGTCGTCCCTGCGGCAGGCGCTCAAGGTGCTGGAAATCATGGGCGTGATTTCACAGCGCGTCGGCGATGGCACGTACATCACCAACGGCGACAGTTCCGTCCTTTCCGAGTCACTTGAGTTCCTGATTCTGTTGAATGGTATCTCCTTCGACGAAGTCATGGAGGCCCGCATTATCGTTGAGCCGGAGCTTGCAGCCCTGGCGGCAAGTCGTGCGACTCCTAAGGACCATGCGGCCCTGAGGCATGAAATGAAGGCCATGAAGACGGGCACCGGGCGCGATCCCATCAGCAAGCATGATTTGGAATTTCACAAGATCATTTTTGATGCTGCGGGCAGCAGGGTCTGCAGCATGCTTTTCACAGTGATTCATCAGTCGCTGAATAAGCTGATCGAGATGACTTCGCAGCTTGTTTCGGTCGAACACACGATGCTCTTTCACCAGCGCATCTACTCTGCAATCGTGGAGGGAAGTCCCGCCGAGGCGCGCAGGCGGATGACGGAGCACCTGCTCGATGTGAAAAACCTCCTTTCTCGCGCCAAACACCAACAGCAGACGACGCGCGTTCAGCATCGTATATCGCAATTGGCCATCCAGCCGCCGCGCACGCGGACTCGGAAACGCTAGAGCATATTGATGAAGCTACGCTGGCGCATTGCATTCCTGATTGGAGTCGCAATCGCGATCAGCTATCTCGACCGCCAGACAGTTTCGGTGGCGATCGCGGCGATCCAGCGCGAAATTCCCATCTCTAACGCCCAATTTTCCACTCTTCAGGCGCTTTTTCTTGTCGCTTATGCCGGCATGTATGTGGGCGGCGGCCGTTTGCTCGATGCGCTGGGCACGAAGCGTGGATTTGTGCTCATTATGGTCTGGTGGTCGCTTGCGTGTGCGGCCCACGGGCTTGCCACGGGATTTTTCACGCTGGCGCTCTGCCGGTTCATGTTGGGCATCGGCGAAGGTGGAGGGTTTCCGGCCGCCACCAAAGCCGTTGCCGAATGGTTTCCCACGCAAGAACGCTCGATGGCAATGGGAATCATCAATGGCGGAACCGCGATTGGCGCCGTTGCCGCTCCTCCGCTCATCGCGTTCATTATTTTGTTTGCGGGATGGCGCTGGGTATTTTTCGCCGTCGGCGCCGTAGGACTTATTTGGACGATTTGGTGGTCGCGCGAATATTTCCTGCCCGCAACGCACCCGAAGTTAACCAAAGGCGAGCGAAAGGAAATTCGCGAAGTTTTCTCGCAAGAGAATGAAACCGGGCCCTCGATTTCGTGGCTCAGCCTCTTTTCGTTTATCGAGGTCTGGGGACTTGTGATCGCGAAATTTTTGAGCGATGCGGCCTGGTATTTCTATCTTTTCTGGCTGCCGAAGTATCTCTATGACGTCCGCGGCTTTGATGTAAAAAAAGTTGGCTATTACGCATGGATTCCGTACGCCGCGGCGGGCGTCGGTTGCATCGTCGGCGGCTGGTTTTCGGGATGGCTTATCAAGCGGGGCAGGTCGCTCGATTTTGCTCGCAAGATGGCGCTTGGCGCGAGCGCGGCGGTGATGCCTTTGATCCTTGTTGTCCCGCACGTCGGAGTGCAATGGGCCATTGTGGTTTTCAGCATTGCGTTTTTCGGGCAACAGTCCTGGTCGACGCTGGTGATGATCGTTCCCACGGATTTGTTCCCAAAGCGCATTGTAGCTTCGGTCGCCGGGCTGGTTGGATTTGGCGGAGCCATCGGAGGCGTCATCTTCAATTTGGTTGTCGGCTATCTTTTGACGAATGGCTTCGGCTACGCGACCGTCTTCGGAATCGTCAGCATGTTCCACGTTGCGGCGTTTTGCCTTATCCTTGTCACGGTTCGCCGCGTGCGGCCTCTGATCGCTCCGCACAAAGAAATGTCATTGACTCAGGCGTGACATTTGCGTTGCTTCAGGCTGCCGGCGGCGAGACATATCAAACCGCGCCATTTTGATTGCCGCAATTGGCGGCAAAACGCGTAAGGAGACATTGTGCAACAGCAAATCACACTAATCGGGCTTGGCACGATGGGCATCGGCATGGGCGGCCGATTGTTACAGGCAGGATTCCCGCTCAAGGTTTACAACCGCACACCGCAGCGTGCATCGGAGCTTGTGGCGAAGGGCGCCGCTCTGGCCTCCTCGCCGGCCGATGCGGCGGCGAATGCCGATATCATCATCGCAATTGTCTCGGATGATGCCGCATCTCGCGAGGTGTGGCTCGCCGACAAAGGCGCGCTCAGCACGGCCAAGCCTGGAACGATTGTCATCGACTCCAGCACGATTTCTCCAAGCTGGGCGCGCGAGTTCGCTGAGGCCGCAAAGACGAAAGGCTGCGCCCCGCTTGACGCGCCGGTCACCGGCAGCAAACCGCACGCCGCATCGGGTGAACTTATATTCCTTGTCGGAGGGGATGCGGCGGCCCTTGAGAAAGCGCGTCCCGCGCTCGCGGCCATGAGCCGCAAGATCATCCACATGGGGCCAAACGGCAGCGGTGCTCTGATGAAACTCATTAACAATTTCCTCGCGGGCGTCCAGGCCGCCTCACTCGGAGAAGCGATCGCGCTCATTGAACGCAGCGGCATCAATCGGGACGCCGCGCTCGACATTCTTTACAACGGCGCTCCCGGCAGCCCGCTCATCAAGACGCTCGGCGGCCGAATGACGTCGCGCGATTACGCCGTGAACTTTTTTCTCCACCTGATGGAGAAGGATCTGACGTACGCGGGCGCAGAGGCTCGCGAACACGGTTTGCAATTGAAAACGGCTGCCGCTGCGGCATCTCTCTATGAAGAAGCCAAAAAGCGCGGCTGGGGCGAAAAAGACTTTTCGTCGGTTGTGGAGGCTGCCAGGTGAGACTTCTTCAGGTTCGCAATCGGAACGGCGAACGCCGCGTTGGCGTCGTGGATAACGGCACGATGCGGCTGCTTGACGGTGTCGATTCAGTGTATGCCTTATGCCGCCAGGCGTTCGACGGCGGGAAGCGCCTTAACGCGGGCGTCGAAGCGCGCATCTCCAGTCACACGCTTTCCTACGACGATATTTACGGCGGGCGCTCCGATTGGCGCATTCTTCCGGCGATCGATCATCCCGATGAGCCGGCGCGCTGCGTCGTGAGCGGCACCGGGCTCACGCACGTGAAGAGTGCGCAAAATCGGCAAGCGATGCACAAGAACGGCGACGCGCCCACCGACAGCATGCGCATGTATCAATGGGGAGTCGAAGGCGGCCACCCCCCTGCCGGAGAAATTGGCGTTTCGCCCGAGTGGTTTCACAAAGGATGCGGGACGGCGTTGCGCGCGCACGGCGAACCGCTCGTTGTGCCGGCGCACGCGGAAGACGGCGGCGAGGAGCCGGAAGTTGTGGCAATTTACGTGATCGATCCCGCGGGCGAGCCGCGCAGGATCGGTATGGCCATTGGAAACGAATTTTCAGATCACATATTCGAGAAGAAAAATTATCTGTATCTGGCCGCTTCCAAACTCATGCCCTGTGCAATCGGGCCCGAGTTGGTGCTCGATGCCGATTTCGAAAAAGTGGCGGGCGAAGTCTCGATCGAGCGGGCAGGGAAGACGCTCTGGCAGAAGGAGATTGCGACGGGCGAATCTGTGATGTCGCACAGCCTGGCGAATCTTGAGCATCACCACTTTAAACACGCGTTGCACCGCCGTCCCGGCGACGTGCACATCCACTTCCTCGGCGCGGATGCCTTTAGTTTTGGCGAAGGTATTGCGCTCCAGAATGACGACATTATGCAAGTGAGCTTCGAGGGATTCGGCCGGCCGCTGCGCAATCCGCTTTCGATCGAATCCTCAAAGCAAAAAATGTTTGCCGCCACTCCTCTCTAATTCTTTTTTCACCATAATGGCTACGGGCGACGCAGCGGACAACGGACCGCCGGCGCCGAGCCTACCTCTAATCGTTCATTTGCCTCCCATGCTAACCTGATTCCGTTGGAGACAATGACGTGCTGTCTCGCCGCTGGTCAAAACGCCTTGCCAAATTAGCGCCTCTGATTTTTCTATCGATTCCTATCTTCGCGGCTGCGCAGTCGTATCAGGGACGCGACGGCATCATTGACATGGACGGCGAGCGCTTCCCGCCCGAAGATCCTCACGAAAAGGACGAATGGACATTCGCGCGCTTCCATTACGACATGGATTTTGGCGGTTTTGGGCGTTTCCGCTTTCAACGCTGGGCGGCGGATTATCCCAAGTCAGACCGGCAATTCGTGATCGGCGTCAAGCGCCTCACGCGTCTTGACGCGCGTTCGAAAGAGCACGTGATCGACGCCAAGAGCGATGAAATCTACGACTATCCCTGGCTCTACGCCGAGGACGCAGGCGCTTGGAATCTCTCGCAGGAGCAAGCGAATCATCTCCGCGAATATCTGCTGCGTGGCGGATTTCTAATGCTCGACGATTCGCATGGCGATTTCGAATGGCAAAACCTCGTTGCCGGATTGCGAATGGTTTTTCCCGAGCGCCGCATCGAAGACCTGCCGAACGCCGACGAAATCTTTCACATCGTCTACGATCTCGACGACCGCAGGCAGATACCCGGCACGCGTTACATCTGGGGCCGCATGCGATACACGCCGGATAGTTCCACTCCCGAATGGCGAGGCATCCGCGACGACAAAGGCAGGCTTGTGATCGCCATCTGCCACAACTCCGATGTGGGCGACGCATGGGAATGGGCCGATAGCCCCAATTACCCGGAGCACGAAGCCTCCCTTGCCTATCGCATCGGCATCAACTACATCATCTACGCCATGACGCACTGAGCGCGCTGCTGTCAGTAACGGCGAGCGACCGATATCGGCCATTTTTTGACCGCGCCGGGATCAATTCATTGGCGGGAACGCCAAAAACAGAACGGCCCGCGCGAATAGGAGCGCGGGCCGCCCGGTGGACTGTCTGGATTGACCAAAGAGGTGGTCACTCTACGTGGCCTCTCGTACGGCCATCGATATGGCTGTTGGGCAACTCCGGGCATTACGATCAAAAACGCTCAGTGCGACCTGACGCCGAGAGATTCGATCTTGCTCACCGGTTAGTGTGCGGGCTGTAGCTTCGAGCCGCTCGTGATAGCGAGCTTACCGCGGCTTCGAAACCCCGCTTAGAGCAACCAGCTCTAAGTCTCAGCCACCTCACCTGGTCTTTGACATCTACTACCATCTATGCCGCATAAATCAGAATTCGCCATCAGACCACCTCCTTTCCGGTGTAAGTTCACAGTAGTACGCTGCGGCGAGCACGTCAACTGAGGGACACCTTTCAACGTGTGTCCATCGGAGCCCGAGCCCGGCTACTAGCCGAATCGTGAGGAATCCAATTGGGTTCACTTGCCGCATGATGTATAAGTGTGCGGTTTCAGAAGGCTTAGCGGCAGTCGGAGAAGCCGCTGAGCGTCTATCACAACTACATGGAACGCCATTTCGAGCGTGATCTTGATGAATTGAAGCAGCGCCTGCTCTGGATGGGCGGCCTTGTCGAGCGAGCGGTGCATCAGGCGGTGCGCTCGGTGCTTGATGCCGACGGGCAACTTGCTGAAACCGTGCTTTCCGAGGAAGACGGAATCAATGAGATGCAGATCGAGATCGACGATCGCGTGCAGCGAATGTTCGCCTTGCGCGCGCCGATGGCGGTCGATTTACGATTCGTTCTGGCTGTTTCCCGTATAAATGGCGATCTTGAGCGGGTCGGCGATCAAGCCGTGAACATCGCGGAATCGGCTCTGAAAATCCTGCGCCATCCCCAGGTCAAACCGTACGTGGACCTTCCGCGCATGGGCGAATTGGCGGAAGCGATGCTGCGCGATAGTCTCAATGCAGTCGTACGCGGAGATACTGAACTCGCTCGCAATGTGCTTCAGCGAGACGATCAGATGGATCGTTTGCGCGATCAGATCTTCCGGGAATTGCTCACGTATATGATGGAAAATTCAGCCGTCGTTTTCGCGGCTTTCGAGTTGGTAATGGTGGCCAAAAACCTGGAACGAATTGGGGATCACGCCACGAACATCGCCGAGGACGCAATCTATTTTGTTGCCGGGCGCGACGTGCGTCACAGTGCTCCCGATGGCGGATAGTTTGCGAAACGCCTAGCTGGGATTCATCTCCACAACAGCACGAAAAGAAAATGAAAAGCGGCACCCATTATGCCGGCCCCGGGGATCGTCAGTACCCAGGCCCAAAGAATCTGCCTAGTCACGCCCCAGCGTACTGCCGTTAGTCGGCGTGAGGCTCCCACCCCCGAAATAGCACCCGTGATTACATGCGTTGAGCTGACCGGAATGCCTGCGGCGGCTGTCCCGATCAGGGTTATCGCCGCGGACGTCTCGGCCGCAAACCCACCGAAGGGCGTGAGCTTGGTAATTCGCTGACCCATTGTTTTGACCACACGCCAGCCGCCGGCCATTGTTCCTCCCGCCATCGCAAGCGCGCAACAGATGATGACCCAATCCGGCACCTTGTAATCCGGGATCAATCCGCCAGTCACGAGCGCAGCGGTAATAATGCCCATGCTCTTTTGCGCGTCATTCGTGCCGTGGCTGAAGCTAAATGCACTGGCCGAGATGAGCTGAAGTCGTCGAAATAAAGAGTCCACTTTTCGCGGTGGTTGTTTTCGCACCAGCCAACTGCATGCTGTGGTTGCCAGAACGCCGGCCACCAAACCGATCATCGGCGCAATAAAAATAAAAATGATCGGCTTAATCCAGCCGCTCACGATGATTGCGCCAAAGCCGGCTGCGGCAATCGCTGCTCCGCCATAACCGCCCATTAGCGCATGCGACGAGCTACACGGTATGCCAAGTCGTATTGTCGCGTAGTTCCAGATAATGGCGCCCAGCAGACCCGCCAGCAGCACCCGCTGGTTCACCATTTCAAGATGGACAAGGCCTTTGCCGACGGTCGCGGCCACTGCCGTGCCGAATGTCAGCGGCGCGATGAAGTTCCAGGCAGCGGCCCATACAACGGCTGGGAAGGGGCGCAAGACGCGCGTGGAAACAACTGTCGCGATCGAGCTGGCAGCATCGTGCCATCCGTTTGTGAAGTCGAAGGCAAGGCTGATTAAAACAATCAGAATTAGAAGATGGAAAGGATTCACGAACCGGGCATCCACTTACGCATTCTTCAGCGTCACTGTTTCAATCACGTTTGCCACGTCTTCACATTTATCGGCCGCGAATTCCAGCGTTTCGACGATCTCTTTCCACTTGATGATGTGTACAGGATCCTTTTCATGCTCAAAGAGCTGCGCGATGAGCTCCCGGCTCTGGTGGTCCGCCACATTTTCGAGGCGGTTGATCTCGATGCAATAGTCAAGAATATGGTCCTCTTCTTCGAGCACGCGGACGGCCGCCACGATCTGCGCCGTGGAGTCCCGCACGGTTTTCGCGAGGTCCAGGACGCCAGGAAGGATCTCCTTCACCCGATAGGTGATCAGGCGTGTCGCTACCGCGTCAGCCAGATCGATCACATCGTCAATCCGGCTGGCCAGTTCATGTATGTCCTCGCGGTCAAACGGCGTGATAAACGTTTGGTTCAGCTTTTTCACAATGTTATGCGTGATCAAGTCGCCGGCATGCTCGAACGCCTTCACTCGCTCGGCGCCTGCCACCGGATCGCCGTAGTTTTCCAGCATGTCAACCAAGGCCTGCGCCCCCGCCTGGACGTTTACCGCCTGTTCGACAAACAAGCGAAAGAAGGACTGTTCGCGCGGCAAAATTCTTTGCAACAACCCCGGCATAATTCCGCATACCTCGCATACATTCTATTTTTAGTCGGTGCGCTAGACTATACCCAAAGGCTACAAACCGCGCAAGAAATCGACCGCGAGTATGCCCGTTTTACGCAAAATCAACCTCTTCATGAGGATGTCGGGCCTATGCGGCCACTCCGTATTAGCACCGTGTCTCGTTTGAAGATACTGGCAGCGTTCTGCGCCGTTGCTGTTCTTCCTTGCAGGCACTAGCCTGTCCGCAGAGGCAAGCGGCTTGACCCTCCTTCCGTCGCGCGGTAGGCTGTTTTTGAAGGGAAGAACACCAGAGCCGCCCGGCGGCCCAACACTTAATGAAGCAAACCGTCCGAATCGCCGGAGGAGTCCACGAATTCTTCGGCACCCTTGACGAAAACCTGAAATTTCTCGAGTCGGCCTTGCACGTCACCACGCATCTTCGCGGCGATCAAGATCTCGAAATCGCCGGCGAACCTGAGCAAGTAGAACGAGCGGCACGGCTTGTGGGCGCTTACAACGAGCGTGTCCGTGAAGGGAATGCTCCGGATAGCGGGGAAGTGCGCGACTTGTTGCGCGCCGCGGCCGGCGAGCCGACGCCCGCTCTTCGCGGCGCGTTTTCGCCGACGCGAACGCGTACCTTCGGCAAGAAAGTTGTCGCGCCGAAGAGTCCCACGCAGAAAAAGTACATTGAAGCGATCGAAACGCATGACATGGTATTTGCAATCGGCCCCGGCGGCACTGGAAAGACCTATCTCGCCGTTGCGATGGCGGTTTCGGCGCTACTCTCCAAAGACGTGAATCGTATCATTCTCGCGCGGCCCGCTGTGGAAGCAGGCGAGCGTCTTGGTTTTCTTCCGGGCACATTGCAGGAAAAAGTCGATCCCTACATGCGCCCTCTTTACGACGGCCTCCATGACTTGCTCGAAGCGGACAAGCTTGAGCGCTTTCTCGAAAAAGACATTATCGAAATTGCGCCGCTTGCCTTTATGCGCGGTCGCACGTTGAACGACTCTTTCGTGATTCTCGACGAAGCGCAAAACACGACAAGCGAGCAGATGAAAATGTTTCTCACTCGCCTTGGATTCAATTCGAAAGCGGTGATCACGGGCGATATTACGCAGATCGACTTGCCCAACGAGCGTCGCTCAGGGCTCGTCGAGGCGATGGAAGTCGTGGGCAACATTGAAGGCATCGCCATGATCCATTTCGATGAGCGCGACGTTGTTCGTCACAGCTTGGTCCAGCGGATCATCAAGGCCTACGACGAGTATCCGGGAACCGCAAAGCGGCTTCTGAGCGCCGCCGGCGTTTCACCGCGCGAGAATCGCCCGCGCGAGTGATTCGCGTCTTTCTACGCATGATCTCCAACCGACAGCGCGCTGTCCGTGTGCCGATCCGCAGCATGAAACAATTTTTCGCGCGCGCCATGAAAGAAGTTCGCCTGCCGCAAACCGCCGCCAGCGTCTGCTTCGTCACTGACGCACAAATCGCAAAATGGAACGCCGCCTACCGTGGCAAAAATAAGCCCACGGACGTACTGTCATTCCCGGTGGATGGCGAAGTCCGCCGAAAAAAGGCAGATGTGCGACCGGGGATGCGCCAGTCACGGCCGCAAAAGCATTTCTCCTTTGCCTCTTTTGCTTCCTCTATCTCCTCCACCTCCTATCTGGGCGATATCGCCATTGCTCCGGCCGTGGCTCGCCGCAATGCGCGGCTCTATGAGCGTACGTTAGATCAGGAATTGCGGATCTTGATCCTGCATGGAATTTTGCACCTGATGGGGTACGATCACGAGACGGACACAGGGCAAATGGATCGTCGCGAAAAACGCCTTCGCCGCTCGCTGAGGATTGCGTAGATGCGCGCCTTTCTTTACACGATCGGCGTACTGGCGCTGACTTTCGGGCTGCCCGTCTTCGCTTATCTAGACCGCGTGTATCGCGAGCTAGGCCGCGTCAACGTCGGCCGGACGCATACTCACCTGGATACATTCGAGACTGCAGTCGAGCCGCGGTTCCACATGGATCGCAGCCGCGCGGCCGCCACATTCAACTTACTCGCGCGCCTCTGGCTCGTGATGATTGCCACGATGACGGCTCACGGTATTACGGCATTCGTGGAAAGCACATGGCAAGCGGCCGCGGAAATGGTCGTTTTTCTCGGCGTTGAAGTTGTCGTGCTGATGCAGTTCGTTCCCTGGCTTCTCTTGGCCGGCGCGCCTGGGAATTGGCTGCGGCCCTTCGTCCCCCTGGTGCGAGTAGCAGTCTGGATTATCTGGCCCGTGCAAAGCGTATTGGATTTGCTCGTTTCCGTGCTGCATCTTACCGAGCCCGAAGCCACCGCTCCCGACACCGATCAAGCGATCGAAGCTTTTGTCGACGCCGCCACAGAAGAGGGAATCATCGAACGCGAAGATGCTCGCCTGATCGAGCAAGTAGTGGAATTCGGCGAAACACGCGTGCGCGACGTGATGACTCCGCGCCCCGACGTCGTCGCCATCTCAGCGTCCGCCACGCTGGAGGAATTACGCAAGCTCATGGTGACGACAAAATATTCGCGCGTTCCGGCACACGAAAAATCGCTGGACGATATCGTCGGCATCGCCATGAGCCGCGACGTGCTCGAAGTTTCCGAGCGCGACGCCACCCGCCGCACCGTCCGCGAGCTGATGCGCCCCGTAATGTTCGTTCCCGAAAGCAAATTCGGTTCCGAGCTTCTCAAGGAAATGCAGCGCAAGAGCCAGCAAATGGCGATTGTCATCGATGAATATGGCCTGATGGCCGGCGTCGTCACTGTGGAGGACTTAGTCGAAGAGATCGTCGGCGAAATTGGAGAAGAAGACCGTCGTCCCGCGCCGGAGGTAGTACGCGAAACGAGCGGCTCGGCTGTTTTGCGGGGCAGCGTCGCCGTGAATCGGCTCGCCGACATTTTCGGCATAGAAATGCCGCAAATCGAAGACCACACAAACGCAGCCACCGTCGCCGGCTTGCTCAATTCCGTTGCAGGCCACGTGCCGCGCACCGGTGAGTCCATCGACTTCGATGGCATCCGCTTCGAAGTGCTCGAAGCGAACCAGCGCAAAGTCTTGCGCGTACGCGCCCACCCGATTGCCAGGAGCACCGCTGCGTCCACGCAATTGGCCTAAGCCAAATTGCCGCAAGGCAACCGCCGCCGCGGTCTCAGGTTCTTACTTCACCGGTCATGGCGCGCTCATGATTGCAACGCACAAGGCCGCGCGCACGCGGTCGATTCTCTTCGCCTCGTTCCTGATTTGTGCCTCGGCTGTCCCGCTTCGCGCCCAATACGCGCCAACGCAAAATCCGTCAGTCCCGGACGCACCCAGTTCCGCAACTCAATCGCAAAATTTCGCCTCAGTGTCGGGCACGGTTGTGAGCGCCGGCACCGGACAGCCTCTGCGAAAAGCCCGCATCGAACTTTCGCCCGACGACAGCCGAAATCGGCCGCTCGGCTCAGTGACCGATGCAAGCGGGCATTTCGAAATCGAAAATATTGTTCCGGGCCGTTACGCACTCTCCGCATCGGACCGCGGCTATGTCTCCGAGCGTTATCATCAGGAAAACGCCGATTCTCCCGGCGCGCTTCTCGCTCTCTCCGCCGGCCAAACCGTAAAGGACATAACCTTCCGCCTCGAGCAGACCGCCGTCATCGATGGTCATGTTTACGACGAAGACGGTGATCCGCTGCAGGGCGCCGCAGTGCAAATTCTCCGCAGAGCCTACATGAACGGAAAGCGAACGATGACCACTGTTAATGAGGTCATGACCGACGATCGCGGCGTATATCGCATGTTTGGCATCGAGCCGGGGCATTATTACGTGATGGCGTCGTGGGGAATGGGACGTATGTTCGTTGATCCGGGCGATCAGGGCGAATCCACGTATGCGCCTGTCTTTTATCCCAACGCCGATTCCGCCGAACGTGCCGCGCCAATTGATCTGAAACCCGGTGACGAACTGCCCGGCATGGATTTTCAACTCGTGCCGAGCAACGCCCGTTCTTACGAAGTAAGCGGTAAGGCTATAAATCCCTCCGGCGGAAAGAATGGCCGAAATCTCTTCGTCACGCTGATCAACAAAAGCTCCGAGACGCAGTTTATGGCCGGTACGACCCGTCGCATCACGGCGAACGCCGACGGCACTTTTCGTTTCGCCAACGTTCCGGCCGGCGATTACATCATCAACGCAATGGCCATGGCAGATCGGCCGCCGCAAGCAACTAGCCAGGAAATCACAGTCAATTCGGACATCGCCAACATTTCGCTTGTAGTTGGCCCCGGAGTGAACATCACTGGCCGCCTCTCGTTTGAGGGGGGCGACTCGTCGACTGAGGGCCCTGTAACCGTTGCACTTTCTCCGGCAGAGGAGCGAACGCCCGGCGGACGTCAGGCACAGGTTCAGGCGGACGGTTCGTTCACGATCAGCGATGTTCCAGATGGGACTTATTCACTCAATGTTTGGTCGCGCTGCGGCGCTTGCTTCATGAAGGCGGTAACCTCAAACGGCGCGGATCTGTCCGGCAAACCGATCGACGTCGAAGGTGGCGCAGGCCCTTCGCCGCTCGAGATCGTTTACAGCAGCGACGCGGCGGACGTGGATGGCACCGTCGCTACGAGCGACAATCAGCCGGGCGTCGGCGCGCTTGTTGTGGTCATTCCGAACGCAGACGCGCCGGATCGCGAGCGACGTTACCGAACCGCGACTACCGATCAGTACGGCCGCTTTGATGTCAAAGGCGTTCCTCCCGGCGAATATACGATCATCGCACTCCAAGGCATGAGCGACGATCAATCCTTCCTCGACCCCGATTTTATGCAGCAATATGCGAATAAGGCGGACACCCTGAACCTTGCCGAAGGCGACCACAAAACGCTTCAGTTAAATCTTGTTTCGGTGAATACTCAGTGACGTGCAAATGATTCCCCGCCGCGAATTTCTCACTCGCTCGCTGGGCGCCACT
Source organism: Candidatus Acidiferrales bacterium (assembly GCA_050746865.1). Taxonomy (GTDB): domain Bacteria; phylum Acidobacteriota; class Terriglobia; order Acidiferrales; family UBA7541; genus Palsa-295. The sequence goes on along the minus strand of JBOGMU010000225.1, from coordinate 4,522 downwards.
CTGGCAGCCGCCGCATTGCCCTTGCGCGGACTGGCGGATGTCGCTCGTACGGCTGAGGCGTGCGGCGGATTTCATCTCCGCTATGGCGTCACGCAAAGCGGCAACTTTGACATTTTGCAGAACAGCACCACTCTGGCCCAGATGGGTTTCGATTATTGCGAGCCGGCTGTAGTCAGAACGATGTCGCTCAGCGATGCGGATTTCGAGGCGATCCGAGCGAAAGTCGCCGCCACTCCTTGCCGCGTCGAGTCGATGAATTCATTTATTCCAGGCAACATGAAAGTCGTCGGCCCGTCGATCGACCGCGCCGCGCTTGATGCCTATGTCCAAAAATCGCTGGCGAGGGCAAATGCCTTTGGCACGAAGATCGTGGTCTTCGGCAGCGGAACCTCGCGGCAAGTTCCCGAAGGATTCCCGCGCGAACAGGCTTGGACGCAGCTGCAGGATTTCCTCCGTCGCGTGGGCGATGAAATCGTGCGGCAAAACTACGGATTCGTAATCGGCATCGAAGCGCTGCGTCATCAGGAATCGAATATCGTAAATACGACCGCAGAGGCCTACCAACTCTCCGTCGATACGAACCATCCCAAGATCAACATCATCTGCGATTTTTATCACCTCGCCACGGAACATGAAGACCCGACGGTCCTGCTGAAGGTGAAAGACCGGCTCGTGCATCTGCACTTCGCAAACGAGTGCAATGCGCGAGCATTTCCACGCGACGCAGCCGAGTGCCCGGCGTACGTGCCGTTCTTTGCGAATTTGCGCGCCATCGGTTACAACGGCCGCATCAGCATCGAGGCCGGCACGCACGACTTCGCCACCGATGCGCCTCTCGGCCTCGCCACTCTGCACAAACTCTACTCAGACGCCTGCGCCGCGTAGCACAGCCACTCTTGGCTGTGCTCTTACAGTTTCACGTACGTCAACGACCCCGCTTGCGTCATAAAAAAAACGCCGTCATCTTGAGCGAAACGAGGCAGCCTTTGCGTCCCGGACGGTCCCACGGGAAGGACCCTCCTGCTCTAAGCTGCAAAAAATAGAAACACCGTCATCCTGAGCGGTTTTCGCGAAGGACCTCTCTTGCTTTTCTCCACATGAGCACGCACGAACGGATGGCTCTTCGTGCGCCACACGCAACCTGCGTTGTCATTTCCTCAGTCATCTGCCGCTGAAGCGCTTTGTTTCGCTAAAATGAACGAATGGCGAACAGCGAAAAACACGTCGTCTCGGCTTCAGCGAAAATTCCTGCCACGCCCGCGCGTGTCTACGGAATTCTTGCAAATTACATAGACGACCATCCTCGTATTTTGCCCCCGGAGTTCAGCGATCTTGTCGTCGAACGAGGCGGAATCGGCGCCGGAACGGTCATTTGCTTCAAAATGCGCGTGCTTGGCCGCACTCAAAATTATCGCGCGATCATCGCAGAGCCCGAGCCGGGCCGCGTGCTGGTCGAGACTTATCTCGAACCCGAAGGCACGGTGACCACGTTCATCGTGGAGCCCGAGGCGAACGGCACCCAGTCGCGCGTCACCTTTTCTACCGCAATGCCGGTAAAAACCGGCTTTGTCGGCAAGATCGAGAGGTTTGTGAGCACGCGAGTGCTGCGCCCCGTCTTTATCCGCGAATTGAAATTGCTCTCAGCGCGCGCCATCCAAGCAAAAGCGAGCGTCTAGGCTTCCAACCGACATTCCGGGTCCGCCCAATTTAGCTGCGCCCGTCTGTTACACTCGAACCGTTTTAAAAATAGGAGGCAATCATGGAGAATCCTTCAACAAATAGCGCAGAACTTCTGCAGACTCGTATCGAAAGACTCGAAAAAGAAAATAGACGCTTCAAAAAGATTGCCGTTGCCGCCCTTGCAGGTGTCGCCTTGCTCATCGTCATGGGCCAGGCGTCCGCGCGAAAGACCGTCGAGGCAAACGAATTTGTCGTGAAGGATGCGCACGGGAATGTCCGCATCCGGCTCGGCGTCGATCCAAAAAACGACTCCGCCGTTCTGTGGTTGCAAACCGCCAAAGGCGACGAAGCCGCTTCTCTCTCCGATTCCGGCATGCTCCTGCAGCAAGACGGTGTCGTGCGCACCATCGTCGGCGATTCGGCCCTTACGCTGTCAAATTCGCAAGGCCAACCGAACGTGAGACTCACCGCTGCCGACGATGCGGAAAGAGACCTCTTCATCGAAGGGAACACGGGCTATTTGTCGTACCTGCCCGGCCAAGCCCTGGAAATTACAGATAGCGACGGCTACTCCGCCGCCGTCGGCAGCACCGAAATCCGCGGCGCCAATGGCGCAACGTCTCACTCGAATGCCGCCTCTCTCGTCCTCACCGATCCCGATAAAAAGATTTTGTGGAAAGCTCCATGAGCGAAGCGCATCGGGTTTTGTAGCGGCTGACTCGCCTTGTAGTCGGGCGCTGTGCAGTTGCTTTCGTAGCGGCCACCGTTGCCCGCGGATTTTGCGGGCGCTTCTCGGTGGGCGTTTTTGCAGTTGTTTTGTTGTCCTAGCCGGATGCGCCTTTGGTCGCATAGTGTTTGCGTTTAGGATTGCTTTTCGTCGCGGCCGCCTTTGCCCCGCGCCTCACAGCGGGGACGCGCGTTTTTTGCGCGAGGCGGGCAGCCTTTGACGTCGCGGTTGGTTCCGTAGCGACCGGCTTTCTTTTCAGCCGGTCACTTCTCGATCTCTACCGGGTCATCGCGGAGCCGCGACTGCTTTTAACGCTACGCGGACTTCTCCTGCACTCGATAGCTCCCAGGCACCGTTCGCGCCGCCACATTCAAGCGATTCCACGAATTGATCGTCACGATGGCGAGCGTCAAATTGCGCAATTCCTCTTCGCTGAAATGCGGCCGAACCTCTGCGTATACCGAATCCGGCACGAAGCCATCAGTCACGAGCGTGACCGCCTCCGTCCAAGCCAACGCCGCTCGTTCACGATCGTTGTACCAGGGGCACTCGCGCCACGCGTCCAGCGAATAGAGCCGTTGCTCACTCTCGCCTATTGCGCGCAGATCTTTCCAATGCATATCAATGCAATGCGCGCAGCCATTGATTTGCGACGCGCGCAGTTTAATTAAATGAAGCAGCGATTCCTCCAGCCCACACTCATGTAGATATTTCTCCAGCGAAAGCATGATCTTGAAAGGTTCAGGAGCAATTTTTGCAAAACGTTGTCGCACTCAGTTCTCCTTCTAGAAATTCGATGCAGCTACTGGCGGCGGGGAACTGGGAAAGACGCACTCAGGCTGTTCGTGGTCAAATCCTAAACGAGGGGTGTTTTACCGAAATCCAGTGTTCGACTACGTCGAGAAACTCTTTTGCATTCGCCGCGATTTCCTGTGCTTCGGTTTCGGTAGCGACGAGCGCGTAATCGTAGTCGATTGTATTTCGCTTACGCCTGCACCTATCGAAATAATCGCGGTAAGGATCGGCGGCTTGTCCGAGCGCAAGTCGCAGACTCTCGAAGGAAATTCTATGGTGGCCCGCGGTTGTTCCAACGCGGTACCCAGCGCAAGCGATCGCCATCTTGGCAGTCTGAAGGGCGGCGTTGTGCGCGGTGGCGAAGCGGCGATCAGCGGACAGCTCGCGAACCGACGCATCCGCAGGTCGCGAGCGATTAGCGCGCGAATCGCATCCAATTCCTTTTCGACGTTCTATGCCGCTTGACTTCGTTCTTTGCCAGTAAGTCTGCCCAGGTCACGCCGGCCGTTTTTGATAAACAGAAGCTTTCCGTCGATCACGCTAGTCAAAAAATGATCGTTGTGTTTGATCTTCGTACGAAATTCTGGCACCGAGTAAAGCTTGATATTGATCTCGCGGCCGAGTCGCGTCTCCCCTCTTCGCAGAGCCGGTGCGAGTTCTGAAAGGCGAATACTTCCGATAAGCATAAGGTCTACGTCGCTGCCTGCTCGTTCTTCGCCTCTCGCGACTGATCCGTATAGAAACGCCGACTTGATACCATCGGTGTACGGCGCGAGTGCCTCACGCAGCGTCGCCGCCGCTCCAGACGTCTTCTCGAGCAGATTGCTGAGATCATTGAAAATGGGCGAACGCTGCTCCGCTCGGAAGTAAACACGTCTGCCTTCAACTCGTGTTTCCAATATCCCGGCCTGAACGAGGGAGGAAAGCTCCCTCTGTAGACTTGATGGCGTCGTTCGAATAAAGCGTGCGAGTTCGGAAAGATACCACCACCTTCCGGGATGCAATAGCGTCGAGGTGAGCACTGCCCGTCTAATGGTAGGGAACAGGGCATCAAGCGTCTAGTTACGCATAATGCGTATATTATTACGCATATTGCGTATTTATATCAATCCTCAATTGCTATGGCCGTTCCTCACGCAGCTTTGAAAGTTCTGCCCGCAATTGCCGCACTTCGCGCTGCAAATCCGGTAAGCGATTAAACACGGCCACCGACCTGCGCCAATCTTTGTTGTCGAATCCCGGCGATCCGGAATAAATCGCGCCTGCGGGAATGTCGCTATTCACCGCGCTCTGCGCCGTAAGAATCGCGCCATCGTGAAT